>JANLHZ010000016.1 GCA_024653775.1 Planctomycetota bacterium
AATTCTCTGCGAATCTCCGCGCTCTCCGCGTCTCGGCGCTGAAGAACTGCGAGGACGCCGGTTTTGTAATTCAGGGAATGTGATTCACCGAACATTTACAAGAATAGAGATTCTGGGCTTCGAAGTCTGCCACATCGACGACATCATCGCGAGCAAAGTCGCCGCAAAGAGGCAGAAGGACCTTGAGTCTCTACCGCGTCTGAAATCGTTCCGAGAATACTATATCAACCGACATCAAAATCCCTGATCGTCAATCCGCACGAGATAGAGTTTGCTCGATCGATCGGCATTGGCAGGCAGCCCGAAGCTCACTTCGCCTTCTTGGTCCGCTTGCGTTTGATGCGCTTCGTCGGTCCGGCCTCGCGCTTTGTCTGTATCATTTCGACCGCACGTTCGAGCGTGATTTCGTCCGTGTGCATTCCTTTCGGGAGCGTCGCGTTGACGTCGCCGTCGGTGACGTAGGGACCGTACCTTCCGGAAAGCAGCTTGATGCGCGTTCCCCACTCCGCGTACTCGCCGAGGTCGCGAATGACTTCGGTCGCCTTGCGCGGCGTCTTCCTCGTTGGAGGCATCGCGAGCAGCTTCTTCGCGTCTGCGAGCGTAAGGTCCAATATGCTGTACTCGGACGGAACTGAACGTGTGTCGCTTCCGCATTTTATGAACGGCCCGTACTTCCCCGACGCGGCGACGATCGGCTCTCCGTTCGCATCGGAAACGCCGAGTGTCTTCGGAAGCGCGAGAAGCTTCATCGCGGTTTCGAAATCGACGGTTTCGAAGGACATCCCGGAAAGCAGCGACGCGCGTTTGATTTCCTTCTTGTTCGCGGGGTCCGCGTCGCCTAGCTGGACGTACGGCCCGAACCTTCCCGTGATAGCGTAGACGACCTTCCCCGTCTCGGCGTCGGTGCCAAGAATACGCGGGCCGGACGCCTTTTCGAGAAGCATCTTCTTCGCTGCCTCGATTGTGAGTTCGTCCGGCGGAATATCCTCTGGGATGCTGCTCGAAAGCTCGCCCGCGGACACGAACGGCCCGTACCTTCCGACGCGGACTTCGAGCTTGAATTCCGAGCCGGAGCCGCCATCGCTACCATCGAGCGTGATCAGGCCGAGTTCGATCGAGCACACCTGGCGCGGATCGACGGTCTTTTCTGCGTCCTTGAGCGTGGCATCGAGACCGCCCTCGCTACCGCCACGTCCGAAGTAGAACGCGCTGAGATAGTCGACTCCCTTGCGGTCGGTCTGCGCGATCTGATCGAGTTCGTCCTCCATCCGCGCGGTGAAATCGTAGTCGATCAGATAGCCCATATACTGCTCGAGCAGCCCGGTGACGACGAACGCGGTGAAAGTCGGAATCAGCGCCGGGCCGCGTTTGAAGACGTAGTCCCGCGCCTGTATCGTTTCGATGATGGACGCGTACGTGCTTGGACGTCCGATGCCCTTTTCCTCGAGTTCGCGGATGAGTGAAGCCTCGGTGTACCTCTGCGGCGGCTGGGTTTTGTGAGCCTTCACTTCGAGGCGGTCCTTCGTAAGTCCGTCCCCGCGCGCGAGCTTCGGCAGAATCGAATCCTGCTGCTCATCGCCTTCATCTTCTCCGTTTGGAGTTTTCCGGACGTCGACTTCGTACGCCTTGCGGAATCCGGGAAAATCGTACACCTTCCCGAACGCGCTGAACACCGCATTGTGAGCGCGGATAGTGAGCTTGGTGTTCGTGCCCTCCGCGTCGTTCATCTGACATGCGAGAGTGCGTCGGTAGATGAGTTCGTACAGCTTGAACTCTTCGTCCGTGAGTTCGCTCTTTACGCTCTCGGGTTTTCTGAAGCGCTCGCCCGAAGGACGGATCGCCTCGTGGGCCTCCTGCGCGTTCTTGACCTTGGTCTTGTAGACGCGGACCTCCCGCGAAAGGTACTCGTCCCCGAAGCGGGCGCGAACTTCCGTCTGAATGCCGCGGATCGCCTCATCCGACAGCGCGGTACTGTCGGTTCGCATATAGGTGATGTAGCCGTTTTCATAAAGACGCTGGGCGATCTGCATCGTTCTCTGCGCGGTGTAGCGGAGCTTCGAGTGCCCCTCCTGCTGAAGTGTACTCGTCGTGAACGGTGACGGTGGCTTCTCGCGAAACGGCTTCTCCTCGATATCGTGAATCGCAAACCGTTTGCCTTCGAGTTCGTCTCTGATCTTGCCCGCGGATTCCTCCGTCAGGTGCAGCGCGTCCTTCGCGCGGCCTTCCCGAAGCGCGCCCGTGTTCGGATCGAAGTCCTTCCCGATTGCGATCTTCCTGCCCGAGCCGACTGGAGCCTCCGCGGAACCGAGCATCTCGGTGAGCGTCGCCTTGAAAGGACTTCCCGCGCCGGAAGCCTCCGGACGAAGATACGCGGTCAGGCTCGCATAGCTGCTCATCTTGAAGGAAATCCGCAGACGTTCGCGCTCGACGATCAGACGCACCGCGACGCTCTGGACCCGACCCGCGCTGAGCTTCGGCTTGACCTTCTTCCATAAAAGAGGCGAAACCGAGTAGCCGTAGAGACGGTCCACGATACGGCGCGTCTCCTGCGCTTCGACGAGCCTCGTGTCGATCGACCGCGGCGATTTGAGCGCCTCATGGATCGCCTTCGATGTGATTTCGTGAAAAACGAGACGGTGTACCGGAATTTTCGGATCGAGTACTTCGAGAAGATGCCAGCTTATGCTTTCGCCCTCGCGGTCTTCGTCGGTCGCGAGGTACAGTTCGGACGCCTTCGCCACGGCTTCGCGGAGTTTCTTGACCTGATCCCGCTTTTTCGGAGGAACGATGTACAGCGGCGTGAAACCGTCATCCACGTTGACTCCGAACCGCGCCCAGGCTTCTCCCTTGAGCTTGCTCGGGACGTCGGAGGCTTTTTCTGGGAGGTCGCGGACGTGACCGATGGACGCCTCGACGTCGTACGCGTCTCCAAGAATCTTTTTGATCGTGCGGGCCTTTGCCGGCGATTCGACGATGACTAACGGTTTTGCCATGATTATAGTTGTCAGATGGGAAACTGCGGCGGCTGGAAATCCCGAGTCGCCTCAAAACTCATCAGTACGAGAAGAGGAACAACATGAACCGCCCTGTGTCTGCTAAGTTCTCAAAAATACAGGCACAAAAATACAGTAAAAGCAAACACTTATCAAAAAGAATTTCTTTGCCGGAGGTCCGGGGTGCGAACACAATTTCATGTAATCAAGTTTTTTGAACCTGTATTTGGCTGACCTTCGCCCTTCCAATCTTCCCCGCATTTCGCGATCATCTTTGCGCAAATGCTGGTTTGGAGTCTGGCTTACTTTTTGTCGGCATAAATCCGCGTGCGCACCCGAGCGCGACTCTCCAAAGATATATGTATCGACAAGAGCGCAAAACGTGAGGTATTCTTTGTCTGGAGGCAAAATGACACCGCGCAAGGGGCATTTCGAGCGATCGACGATGGAAACCCATGTCAAGGCTTCGGTCAACCTAGACGGAAGCGGCGCCAGCGAGATTTCCACCGGGATGCCGTTCTTCGATCACATGCTCGCGCAGCTTTCGAAGCACAGCCTTATCGACGTCGAACTGCGCGCGAAAGGCGACCTGGAAATCGACCACCACCACACCGTCGAGGACGTCGGCATAACTCTCGGGAAAGCGTTCCACGAAGCGCTTGGCAGCCGGGAGGGGATAAACAGATTCGCGAACGTCATCGTGCCGCTGGACGAAGCGCTCGGAGAAGCGATCGTCGACGTCAGCGGCAGGGGGCACTGCCATTTCCACGCGGAATTCTCCCAGGAGAAAATCAGGGAATTCGATCCCTTTGTCCTCCGCGAGTTCTGGAACGCGTTTGCGCACCACGCGGGAATCACCATCCACCTGCGAAGGATCAGCGGGCTTAACTCGCACCACGAGGCCGAGTCGATGTTCAAAGCCGCGGCGGTGGCGCTGAAGCACGCGGTGACGCTCGATCCGCGCCGGGTAGGCGTCGCGAGCACCAAAGGCACCCTTCATTAATTGCGCTTCGCTATGGAGATTTTAGTCCCGCGCGCTTAAAATCCTCGCAAGATGAAATTCGCGCTCACAGCCTACTTTACGCTGATGATTCTCGGGAGCTTCGCGCAGATTGCGAAGGCGGACCCCCCGGACGAGCTTTGGCGGTCGGCGCAGTTCGAGTTTCTTTCGACCGAAGAAGCGCGGCTGACGTACAAACTCGAGTTCCAGCGAAGACTCGCGCAGAAGATCGTCTCCGCGGTCGTCGACGTCGACTTTAGCGGAGCCGTGACGGTGCAGGAGCAGCGGAGATACCTGGATCGCGCGGTGCCCGTGATCGCCGAGAATCTTTTCGTGTTCGTCGACGGAGTGCGGACCGACCTCCGGGTCGAAGGGAACAGTCTCGAATTCGAATTCGCCCGCGAAGACGGGGAAGCCCGCGCGATCGAACAGTACGTAACCATGACTATTGCGTTCACGTTCCCAATCGAAAGCGCAGCGGAGAAGGAGCACGTAATCGTGTTCGCGGATCACGCGTTCATGACCATCTACGGAAGGCAGAAGCTGCTCATCGATCCGAAGTCGATTTTCGTCGATCCGGGCACCGCGTTTTCCCACGTAATCCACGAAGGCTACTGCGCGGCGGAGTTCCGCGGAATGAACCTTGTCGGAGTTCCGGAGTCGAGCCCGTACCGAAGCGCAGGCATGGCGACTTCAGTGGTGTTTCCGTTCCCGGTGACGGCGAAGCGTCCGCCGGCGGGATTCAACGTAACGCAGACGATAAGCGTCGATCCGGCGTACGTGGATGAAAGCGCGCTTTTGAAGACGCCGCAGGATCTCGTTAGGGTTTCGTCAGCTTCGGGCGGGCCGTCATTCGATCTTCCGGAGGAGAGTATGCGCGAGGTAGCAATCCGCGAAGGCACCAGCTACCAGCAGCAGCAGCTTCTGAAGCTCAGCGAACTCGACTTCGGGGGAGATCACATAGTTCTCGCGGGAATCATCCTCGCGGTCGCATTCCTCCTCGGTGCGCTTCACAGCCTTTCGCCAGGACACGGGAAGACCCTCGTGGCGGCATATCTGATCGGGACGGAAGGCAGGGTGCGCGACGCGGTCTTCCTCGGCGTAGTAGTGACGATCACGCACACGTTCACGATTTATGTCCTCGCGTTCCTGTCGTACTACTTCGCGGACGAAGTGAACACCGACGCCCTCGGAAACATACTCGGAATTTTGAGCGCGGGGCTTATCATCGCGATCGGACTCACGATCCTCTGGCAGGCTACAGGACCGAAAAAGAATCTGCACTCCCACGGCCTTTTCGGGAAGCCGCACAGTCACGGGGTAACGGAGTTCGCGCACGATCAATCCCACGAACATTCGCACGACCACGCGCACGACCACGCGCACGACCACGATCACGCGCACGACCACGACCACGATCACGGGCATCATCACGATCATTCCCACGACCACGATCGCCAACACCATCACGACGACGACGGGGACGAAATCGATGAACGGGAAATCGACGGTCCAGACTTCGGAGAGGGCGACCTCATTATCGGCGGCAAAGTGTACCCGAGTTCTTCCGTTGGCGAGCACGAACACGTTGCGAAACCGTCGATTCTGGACGAAAAGGACTCGAAGCGCGAAGAGAAGGCCGCGCGTGGCACGGGCATCTTGCCCGTGTTCCATCGGCGAGACGCCGATGCCACTGCCTTAGGCGCTCCGGAAACGCGCGAGGAGCCGACCGAACTTCACTCGCACGAAAACGAGCCGGAGCCTTCAACCGAGAACGAACTCACCGGCGATCCCGGAAAATTCTTCGGCAGGGTCTCGCTTTCGAAACGCGCGTGGACGCTGCTCGTCACCGGAATTTCGGGTGGAATCGTGCCGTGTCCGAGCGCGCTCGTCGTTTTCCTCACCTCCTGGCGTCTCGGCATGCAGGGCTTCGGACTCTTCATCCTGATCGCGTTCAGCCTCGGTCTCGCGACTCTCCTCTGCGGAATCGGGATCAGCCTCGTGCTCGCGCGGGACAGGATTTCCGCGTTCACAACGTCGAAGCGGGAGCACCCGGTTGTACTGCGAATCCCCGCGATCTCCGCGCTCGTCATAATGGTTGCGGGTCTAATCGTGATGACGATCACCCTTCGCGACTCGGGCTACGTCGTCTTCAACTTTTAGTAACCGTTCACGGGGTTTACATGGGAGTGCAGGCGTCTCGCCTGCGCGTGGGACTTCCGCCATCGTCCGTGAGTCCACGGGCAGGACGCCCGTGCCACAACCTGCCCGTGCTGCTCACTTTTGGAATGCATCGGGCGTTGGTGATGCGTATCCATCAGGCGAGGACGCCTGATGGATTTTGCGGACGGGACGTCCGCGGTCCCAGCCCGTGAACGGATACAACTTTTAGATCGCAGACTTCGCGGACCGGACACTCCGCGCAAGGCGGATTCGCGGGCGGATCGAAATTCGATTCGCGAATGCCGCGGACGGTGCGAGAAAGCGCCGCGCGAACTTCGCCGCTGTCGATTACGTCCACGGGAAGCCATGACACGTTCTCCGGAAGCAGAACGATCGCGCCGGCGCTCGCGACTTCGAAACCAAGTTCCGAAAGCGCGAGAGCGTAGGTCGAAAGCTGCCAGCGAAGCTCCTCGAAACGACTTCCCCGCGGCGTATACGTCTTGTAGTCCGCGAGAACGACGCCTTCCTCCGATTCGTGCATCCGATCGATTATGCCATGTAGTTCGCACTCTCCGGAGCGAAGAGTAAACGCGTATTCCGCGCCTACGACTTTCTGCCTGAAGAATTCGGACGCCTCGTACTTCGCTAGAATATCCCTGCCTCGTCGTCTCTCGTCCGCGGAGAGTTCCCTAGCAAGGGTTTCGAACAGTTCGATCGTCCTCCCCTTCCGCGCCTGGACGGATTCCCGGTGCGCGAGATAAAGCGCGTCGTGGACGATCGTGCCGAATACGCGCGGGTCCTGGGCGACGCCCGCACCGTTTTCGATCTCCGGATTTTCATAGCCGCGCTTCGGAGGCGCGTCAGCGCGAGCAATCGTCCGCGCGAGAAAGTATCGATGTGGGCAGAAACTGTAGGCGGAAAGATCATGAAGATTGATGCGGGTTCTTTCAGCGCTGTCCGATTTTCGCTCTTCTCTTTCCGCGCCGGTGTCATCGTAAGGCGCGAGCACTTTCACTATATGCTCCGCGAACGCGGAAGCGTCGACCCTCTCGAACTCCCTTTCGAACTTGTACGGCCTCCGCAGGAACGCCGCGTCGCCTTCGATCGCCTCCATCCCCGGAGCGTTCTTCGCATAGTCGAAAAGCGCGTCGATGAAGTCTCTTCCTCCTGACCGGCCTGACCGGCGCCTTCCGCCCGCTTCCTTCACGAGTTTGTTGCTCGCGCCTGCAAGGAACAGCCTGTCCTGCGCGCGAGTGCAGGCGACGTAGAAGACGTTCAGTTCCTCGCGCTCGCGCATTTTGACGAACTCTTCGTCCGCAGCGAGTTCGTCATACTCCGGGGTTCCGGAAACGACAGCGCCGCGCAGATCGTCGAAGAGAATGCCGTCCAGCTTTCCTGGTACGAGATCCGCCACGAAAGGAACGAACACCACCGGAAATTCGAGGCCCTTCGCTTGATGGACGGTCATCACGTTGACGACGTTCATCGTCACGTCCGCGGAACGCGCGTCCTCGGAATTCTCGATCTCCTCGATGAATTCGAGAAACTCCGAAATCCCGAGTGACGGGTTCGCCGCGCTGAACTCCGACGCGGTCGCGATGAACTCGTCGAGCTTCTTCGACTCCTCGATTCCGATGCTGGTCGCCACGCGTCGGATTCCGCTTTCCTCCGCGATCGTCCGGACCGACCTCGCAACCGACGTCTCGCGGACCATCGCTTTCCACTCGTCCGCGCAATCCCGAAGTCGTGCGAGAATCGATTCGTCATCGAAGCCGCATTCCCGGACCGCGTACTCAAGCAGAGTTCGCACGATTCGTTCGTCCGAGTCCGCGCCTTCGTCCTCTTCGAGATGATCCCGATACGAGCTGAGCCTCACGAATACGCGATCGCTCACGCCGAACGCGGGATGAGCGAAAACCCGAATCCACTCGTCCCTCGCCATCCGTAGCGCCGCATCCAGCAGTAGGCGCAGAGCATCGACGAACAGACTCCCGAAAAGCACGTTCGAACCGTGGGCGAAACATGGAATCCCCGCTTCCCGAAGTTTCCGCGCCGCGTCTCGCACCTGATACCTGTTCCTGCACAGCACCGCGATGTCGCCGGGAACGATCTTATGCCCCGGAGGTTTCCGTAGAGCCTTGTTTTCAGCCTCGATCCGGAAGCCTTCCGCCATCAGCGCCCGAATGCGATCGCACATGAATTCGCACGGCTGGTCCTTCGAAGGAAACCTCGCCACGATGGCGCCGGCGAAACCTTCCCCCGGAAGCCCGCGCGTAGCTTCGATGCGATCCTCCGAATCCGTCCTGAGCTTCACCGCGAACGACGCGACATCGAGCACAGGTTGGAACGAGCGGTAGTTCTTGCTCAGTTCGAACACCTCGGCGCGCTCTTTCAAGGAAGTGAACTGCCGATCGTCGCCGCCGCGGAACTGATAGATCGCCTGCCGCGCGTCCCCCACCGCGACGATCCTCGCGCGGTTTTTCCCCGCGAGAAGCATCACGAGCCGTGCCTGCAAACGATTCGTGTCCTGATACTCGTCGAGAAGGATTGCGCGATGCCTTTCGCGAATCTCCTTCGAAAGCCCTTCGTCCGCGAGAATCCGCATCGCCTCGCGCTGGATGCCCACGTAGTCGGTCCTGCCAAGGTCATCTGAAATCTCCGCGCGAAACCGAATGTACGCTTCGATGAGCGTGAGCGTAATCTTCCGCGCTTCGCCGCAATCGGTAGACGCCAGGATGGAGCTTCGAGCCTCGCCCTGACTTCCGTGAAGACTGCCCAGCTTGTCCGCCGCGTTCGCAATGTCGCGGATTCCAAGCTTCGAAAGCTGGCTCAGCCGCAGAAGATCGAGCGCGTGGGTCTTCCGCAACCTCGATCCCGCCCGTCTTCGGATTTCGCGGCTTTCCTCGTCGCTCGCAAGCGACGCGAACGACTGAATCCCAAGGCTCTCGGAGGCGTGCTCGACGACGCTCAGCCAGAAAGCGTCGTAGGTCGAGACCCCGATCTTCGCCCGGGTCCCGAGTTCCCTCCGGACGCGGTCCGAAAGCGACGCCGCGGCTTTGCGCGTAAACGTCAGTCCAAGAATCTGCTCGACCGCGATCCCGTCGCTCACGGCCTTTCTGAAGCACGCGACCATCTGCGTGGTTTTACCCGTCCCAGCCGCGGCGTCGATCACCGTGATTCCAGGCGTAGCAAAATCGACCTTCTCCACGTCGAACGGCTGCACGTCAACCTCCAGCGCTCGCCCTCGCGAGAAGGGACGCGAGGTGCAGGAATTCGAACTCGTATCCGCTTCCCCGCGCGACGCCTTCGAGCTGCATCAGACAGCTCGCGTCGACCCCCGTCACTATGTCCACCTCGCTTTTCTTCCACGCGTCGAGTTTGACTTTCGTCATCGAAACGCTCAGTTCCGGAAACGTCACGCTGAAAGTCCCGCCGAAGCCGCAGCAGAAATCGTCCTCCTCGAATTTCCGCAGCCGCGCGCCGCGGATGGATTCGATCAGCGTCTCAGGCTGCCTCGAAATTCGAAGGTCCCGTAGCGCGTGGCAGCTTTTATGCAGAGCGATGTTCGCTGCGAGCGCGCCGTCGATCTTCTTCCCGAGAACCGTGACGATGAAATCGCTCAGCTCGTAGAACCGTGAGACATCGCTTTTTTCGAGGACTCCGAGCGCGGGATACCCCGCGTGAACCATCGACGTGCAGCTTCCGGACGGACACACGACATATTCGGAATCCCGGAAAACGTCCCGCGTCCACTCCGCGGCTTTTTTAGCCTCCGCGCGGTATCCGGAGTTGTACGCTGGCTGGCCGCAGCAGGTCTGGTCCCGCGGCACAGAAACTTCGCAGCCCAAAGAGCGCAGCAGCCGCAGCGAATCGATGGCGACCCGCGGTTGCAACTCGTTTATGTAGCACGGAACGAAAAGCGAAACCTTCGTCATTTCTCTTCCCCGATCTGCCCGCGATTGTAATAGACTGACGGACGCAAACCTAAATTCTAATTCCCAAAACTTGCCTGCCGCCTTTGAAACCGCATCGAATTCCGGGCGCACCGAGATATAATCGTTCACGGAGGAGTCATCCCTGTAAAAGTAACAGCTATGGATTCATCGAAGTTGATTGTCGCGATTTCGCTTTCGCTCCTTCTCACATTCTTCGGGGTTCGCTCCGCTAAAGCGCTCGCCGGGATCGAAGTCCGCTATGAGGAGACCCGCGTCAGCAGCGCGGAACTCACTCTCTACGACCATCGCGACAGAAGTGGCAGCGACAGCTCGCACGGTCCGTGGGATCTCTACACGCCGAGGTCGAGTAGCGTCAGAATGGGCGCGCTCGCGATGATCGAAGGCGACAAAAGTTTCTACGCCTTCGGGCTGTCCATCGAAAGTCTGACTTCGCGGTTTCTCTACCTTCCGGAAGGTTCCGGAACCGTCGGAACGAGCCAGCCCGTGCCCGCGGATTTCCAGGTGTTCACGCTGAGACTCTTCGCCGGGATTGGAGCAGGCGACGGCGAGGTGTTCCACGCGAAGGGAAGGGCTATGCTGCTGTTCGGGCTTTCGATTTCTTCGATCACAATCGAGGAGAGGCAGAAGACCCCGTGGAGCAGCTTCGGATACATTTCTCCGGAGCTGAGCCGGCAACTTGGAAGGAAAGACGACGTCGATTCGACCATCGACGTCGGACTCAACGCCGCGGGCGCGCCGCTGTCGGTTTTCGGACTCGGAGTCGGACTCGAGACGGAAGACTGGATAGGCGCGAGCGTCCGCGACGACGGCTCCAAAGAGTACGAGGAAGACTGCGACTGCTACCGTGAGAAACCCGCGTACAAGGTCGACAAGCGCCTGAAGGCTCCCGGAGGTCTGCCCGAACTGGTAATCGAACTGCGGCTCGGAGCGTACGTCCAGGTATTTTGCGCGAAACTCAGCGTCGGCGTGATGTACAAGATGATGGGAATCTTCAGCTACGATGGAAGTTCCGCCGCGGACTATCGGGGCTGGTACGTCGGGCTGACCGCTGTGTTCTGAAAAAGATTTTGGGAGCAGGATGAGCGTGCCACTACCTGGAAGTGCATGCGTCCCGCCTACAGCAAAAAAATCATGCGCGGACGAGGACGTGCGCAGTCCCAGGTTTGTAGTGTGCCCGTGAGGGCATATAAACGCCTCACTGCGTCACTACGAACTCAGAGTGCCCGGCGCGTGGAGATTACTCGTGCGCAATTAACCCCGGATTTAACAGTTCTTATTTATTAACAGGTACGATTCTTATGGCTCAAACGCCGAAATTATGAGACTACCGACCAGATATCCCGCCTTCACATCACCAGCAAATCAGGACGCAGCTATGTATAATCCGCAAACCGATGACGAGAAAAGCAGCAAGATCAGATACCGCACGGTTTTCATTTCAGACGTGCACCTCGGAAGCCCGGCCTGCAAGGCGAACCTGCTTTTCGAGTTCCTGAAGAACATCGAATGCGACACGCTCTACCTCGTCGGAGACATCATCGACGGCTGGAGAATGAAGCGAAGCTGGTTCTGGCACCAGAGCCACACAGACGTCATCCAGCGCGTCCTGAAACTCGCGCGAAAGGGAACGCGCATCGTCTACATCCCCGGAAACCACGACGAAGGGTTCCGCGGCTACGCGCACATGGCGCTCGGCAACATCGAAATTCTTCGGGAAGACGTGTTCGAAACTGCCGGCGGAAAGAAGTTCCTCGTCGTCCACGGCGACGAGTACGACGCGGTGATCCAGTACGCCCGCTGGCTCGCGGTGCTTGGCGACAAGGCCTACGATTTAGTCGTATGGCTGAACGGAATCATCGCGTGGCTTCGGGCGAAGCTCGGACTTCCGTACAAGTCCGTCGCCGCGTACCTGAAAAGCAAGGTCAAGAACGCGGTGAAGTTCATCGAGAATTACGAGGTCAAGCTCGCGGAGGTAACTAAGGAACGCGGCCTCGACGGCGTGATCTGCGGGCACATCCACAATCCGCAGATGACGGACATCGAAGGCGTCCAGTACATCAACGACGGCGACTGGGTCGAGAACTGCACCGCGCTCGTCGAACTGGAAGACGGCACGCTCGAACTGATCAACTGGCCGCAGATGCGCCTTACTGTGGGCGCAGAACAGACCGCGGACGTCTCCTCTGCACAAAATTGACGTGCCATAAAAATGGTATCGGTTCGGTTAACCACGTGGCACGGACGTCTCATTCGCGATTTCAAAAAATAGTACGTAAAATTCGTAGACGGCACGAATAAAATGTACTGCGAATCGACTGACTCCTTTCTTTTGCTGGATGCAGAATTTCGCTATCATCGGGACATGAACACGAAAACGAACGACGAATTTTTCATGGGGAAAGCCGTGGAGATGGCGCTCGAAGGCCTCGCCGCGGGGGAGGTTCCGATCGGCGCGGTCGCGGTCCGCGAAGGCGAAATCATCGCGAAAGGGCGCAACAGACGACGGGAGCTTACGGACATCACGAGTCACGCGGAGATGGTCTGCCTCAGAAACCTCGGCCACGTCGGAGACGACTTCAACTTCGATGGCGTGACGATCTACTCGACGCTCGAACCCTGCGCGATGTGCTCCGGCGCGATTCTGCACTACCAGATCAAACGCGTCGTCTTTGGCGAACGCGACCTCCTCCTCGGCGGCTGCGGAAGTCACTTCAGCATTCTACCGGCGAACGGAGTGGAACTGATCTCCGGAGTGCTCGTGGGCGAATGCCGCGCGCCGCTGCTTGCGTTCTTCGAAAAGCAGCTCGGAAAGCCGTCGCTCCGCTGGGCGGACATCGAACTCCCGGAGTGAATCGGCTTTCGCCAATGCGTGGGGTGTGCTACGATTAAAGTATGATTACAGACCTCGACATCAAAGGCTTCAAGTCCATTAATGACCTTCATCTCGATTGCCGGCGGATCAATCTCTTCATCGGCGAACCCAACACCGGCAAGAGCAACATTCTCGAGGCGCTGGGGCTTTTATCTTATTCTTCCCACGGACAAGACGACCTACACGATTATATCCGCTATGAAAATCCGTGGAATTTCTTTCACATCGGTGAGAATGCCTATTCAGAACTCACGATTAGTTTAATGCGGGAAAACAAGAGGGATCCTGTCATAGCGCGTTGCCGAATGGACAAAGATACCTTTACATTCTCCAGCGACCGACAAAAAGTGTTTTCCATCAGCGCCCAAAGAGCGGGGAGTAATAACCTCAGTGGCGGATTTAACGACGTCAAATTCTATCGATACAAGTCGCTCGAAGACACTTCTTTCGATAATCGCGAATTTCTCGTGCCGCCGTGTGGATGCAACCTCACCATGTTATTGACTGCGAACAAGGAACTCAGAGACATAGTTACAAGTATCATCGAACCTTCGGGTTTTATGCTCCTCATTAAACCCGTGGAAAAGAAACTCGAAATCCAGAGATTCAGTGATGGCGCCGCATTCGGTCTGCCGTTTGATCTAGTCTCGGATACTCTCAAAAGATATATTTTCCACATTGCGGCGATCGAATCGAACAAGGACTCTGCAATTGTATTCGAGGAGCCGGAATCGCACGCGTTTCCGTACTATACAAAACATCTTGGGGAGCGAATCGCGCTGGATAATGGAAACAACCAGTTCTTTGTCGCGACACACAATATTTATCTTGCGAGCGCGATAATCGAAAAAGCGAAAAAGGAAGACGTGGCTGTATTCGTCACTTATCTCGATAATTTCGAAACCAAAGCCAAGCATCTTTCTAAAGAAGAACTTGATGAACTATTCGAAGGAGATCCGTTTCTCGGATTGAACAGCGTTCTGGAGGAAGAGTGAAGTTCTTCTTCGAATGCAACAACGACGAAGCCGTTCTCAAGGCGCTTGGAGTTTCCAGGAAGCAGCGAAAGCATATTGAGCGAAAAGGTCAGGTGATAAGGAGAGTGGCAAAGGAAGAAGGTTCTGTCGTCGGAATGGTCGACAGCGACCCCGAAGGGGGGAACCCACCGAGAGACTTATCCCGGTTTACCGAAACGAAGAACCAATACGGGTTGACCATAAAAAGGCGGGGCGCTGAGAATAAATTCATTATCGAAATACGCCCGCGGCTCGAAGATTGGTTGATCGAAAGAGCAAATACTGCAAGAATCGATTTGAAAAAATCCAAGTTGCCGGAAACGGGAGACAAACTTCATAAACTTCCTAACATTTCCAAAACCGAAAAATTCAAGCAGTTCCTGGAAACGTTGCTGGAAAAAGACGCTGGAATGCAATTCCTCAAAACGTGGATCGACGAACAGACGAAGGGGTGATTTCAGAATCGCTCAGTTCACGCCGGCTTCGAAGTGGAAGCGAATCCGCTGCGCGGAGCCGGGCATGAACACGCGCTCGATTGTCGGCGTCGCGCTGATCGTGAAGTTCTGGAACCTGACTCGCACGCGGAACGTCGCGTTGCCAGGCCTGATCTCCGGATTGTTCAGCGGACTGACGCCCACGATTTCGCCGAACACGACGGGAATATTGCCGACCTTCTCCGCGTGGTTTTCGAACCACGTTGTCGCCTCGGCGTTCAGATTCCCCCCTATACGCCTCGATACGTCGTCTGCGGTCACGTACACCCTCGCGCCGCGAACGACGAGCGCCTGGTTTCCGGACGCGTTCGGATTCTGATTGCGCAGATGCAGCCTGCGAAGTTCGTAGCCGTCGTCGGACGGAAGGCCGCGGAAGTCCGCCGGCTCCACAACCTCGGCGCTGTCCGATAGCGCCGGAAAACGACGAAGCACGATTTCCCGCGCCTCCGTCCGGCTGCGAAGCTGTTCCTCGGTGAGCAGCGGAGTCGTTCCGGATTTTCCGCCGATGGAGCTTTCCGCGAAATCCGCCTTCGCCTCGGTTTTGAAAAACCTACGGTACGTCGCCGGAACGTCGACAGTGAAAATGACACGGGACGGATCGACGATTTCAAAGATCTCGGTGCCGCTCGATAGCCATTCGTGTTCGCGGACGAACCTCTTCGTGATGACTCCGTCGAATGGCGCGGTGACTCTCGCCTGCTGCGCGAGGCGATCATTCATCCGATACTCCGCCTGCCTGCGACGGTACTGCGAAGGCACGACCTCCTCCCACTGAATCCTGCTGGTCAAATACGAAAGCTGCACCTGCGCGAATTCCGCCGGGCTGACGAGGTCGTTGTCCCGGAGGTATCTATACTGCTCCATCTTGCGCTCGGCTTCCTTGAATTTCAGGTAGGTCGTTGCCATCTCCGCGTCGTACTGACGGATCGTCTCCTCCGCCTTGACCGCGCGGGCGTCCTCTTCTTCCGCCTCGATTATCCCAAGTACGTCCCCGGCGTTTACCGCCACGCCTTCGACGTACTCGAAAAGGAAGTTGCCACGGTCATCGTAGTTTTCGATTTCGCTGATGGTGCCGCTTTTCATCGCGCGGAGCGTCACCATCCTCTCCGGGAGCGCCATCAGGTCCATCGATGGAATCCAGGTGTTCTGGCTGGTCGCCGCGCTGCTCGATATAGCGACGCCGGAAGTTGCGGATTCCTCCGCCTCACTGATTCCGATGACGAACACCGACATGGCGGCAAGGACGGTGAACACCGTCGCAAACAGGACCTTTCTGACAGCTCCGAGCATATTTCCCACCGTTCGAATCGTTATGATGAATGCGATTGCGCCGATAATTCTATACAAATTAACGCCATACTTTAGCCTCCTTAAAGAAAACCTTTCCACAAATCCCAGGCGGGGCAGACCGTTCAAAATTGTAATGGTTTTTCGGTTTCGGGTTAAAGAAAGTCCCGCGGGGTGTCGAAAAGATAAGTACATGCTAACAGCGTATAAAAATAAGGCCGTAAACCGGATTCTGGAAGGTCAGATTACACTCGAAGACCCGCCTGAGATTTTGTGGGTCGAACTGACGAGCAACTGCAACCTCCGCTGCGTGATGTGCCCGAACTCGATCCTTCTGAACAAGGAAGGTCACTACATCGAGCCGGACCTTTTCAAAAGAGCGATGGATCAGGCCGCGGAGTTCGATCCGTTCGTCGCGCTGTTCCTCGGCGGCGAGTCGCTGATGCATAAAGACGTAGGCGAGCTGCTTTCGTACAGCAAGAAGGCCGGGCTTTCGAAGGTGCATCTCGCGACGAACGCGACCCTGATGGACGAGGCGAAGGCGCAGATGATCCTCGATTCCGGGATTGACCTTCTGACTTTCAGCTTCGACGGCTACGACAAACAGACTTACGAGCGCGCACGCGTCGGAGCGAAGTTCGAAAAGACCGTCGCGAACATCGAGCGCTTTCTGAAGATGAAGGCGTCCTCGGGCAAAGACAAACCGTGGACCAAGATGTACTCGCTCGATCTCGATATGAAAGGCGAAGAGACGTTCCGTCCGTTCCTCGAAAGTTTCTTCGGCCTAGGCCTTAACGAGTACGGAGTCGAGCAGCCCGGCACCTTCCGCGGCCTTTTCAACGACACGAAGGAATTCATACCGAAGCTGCCGGGAAGCGAATACTTCCCCTGCATCTGGCTGTGGAAGAGCCTTGCGATCCATTCGAGCGGCCGCGTGGTTCCCTGCTGCGCCGACTTCGACGGCGAACTGGTTCTTGGCGACCTGCGCGAGGAATCCATCCTCGAAATCTGGAACAACGATCGCGTCCGGGCGATGCGCGCGGACATGCTCGAAAAGCAGGTCGCGAAATACGAAATCTGCAACCACCGCTGCGACAGCATCTGGTACGAAACCCTCGACGAAAACGGCGTCCCGCTGGAACACTCGAAGGAGCGCCCGCGCAGGATAAATCCGCAGGGCAAGCTTATCGCGTCGCAAGTGATTCGCTGAAGCAATCCCTGTCTGCGTCACTTTTTAGATGGCGCTGAAGCGGTTATCTCATTGAAGTTAGATATACGTTCTAACCTGCCGATTCTTGCGCCACGGTGCAGGATTGCCCTAAAGGATACGTATCCAAATCCTTCCTTGTGCGCATGCAGGGCTTTCTCGTATCCAGGCGCATCGAGATTTCCCTTTGCCCTGACAGACCCTTCATCCGGAATAAGCAATTCAAAAATCACTTCCCCGGCCCTGCGACCGTCCTTTTCTACGTCACCGCTAAGTGTCTCGACAGTGCCCAGATAGAAGCGTTCTTCATCGAGTTCATTTGCAGGTTGAAGTTTACGAAAAATTTCTTCCAGCGCTGAAAAGTACTCTGGTTTGAATGTGACTCTATTTTTAGTCGATGGCGGCGCGGGCAGCCTGGGGTTCGACGCCCATGATACTTCGACTGCAAGTTCCGCATCTTCATTTTCGGCGTTCATTCTGAGCAGAGCTTCGCAAAGATTGGAAGTAACTATGGGTTGAAGGCGGCCATCCTCTTCTAACATCCTATCGACATTATCGTTCTCGATACCATCCACGATTTTGTTACAGGCGTTTATCAGCAGTAAAGTAGTAGCTCTGGCAAATGGATCGCATTGATTCAAGATTCTAGGTTCCCCGATATCGTCGAGCGGACAAATTATTTTTATCCCGAAACTAGCAGCTTCGGTTTGCCCGATTTTGCACTTGTTTATGAGAGAATCAGGCTCGGCGCGGGAAAGCCGAGGGTGATGCCTTACCTTGTTCAGGACCGAACAAGCCGAGGATAAAATAGCTTTCCTTGCTCCATCGAGGAGATTCGTAGCCTTGTTAAGAGGAATAATCCCTCCGGAGAAAGCTCGCCCTGAAACGCGAAATCGAACGACATCCGCGTCAGTGTTGAGCAGTCCATCCAATATCGCCGTTTCGCTTTTTTGTTCGTATTCCGCGAGCCTGCGAACAACGTCTCGAAAAGCCGAATCCCAATCTTCATCCTGATCTATCGGCACTATCAATTGCCTGAAACCGTCTCCAGGCTGGTTTAGCAGCCAGACGCGCTGTCTGAAACCATCTTGAATCAACCATCCTCTCGAAACTGCGTAGTCGCGAATCGATATCGGAGTAACGCGCTCCGCGGTCTGAGAGATTATGTCTTTATTGCTCATACGTAATCTCCTCATTCTCCGAGAGCCTTCGCATTATCTTGCTGAGTCCATCTGGATTGAAGTATTGTTCTTCCGGCAGGTATACCGTCGTCCCGCTATTATTTTCAGTTTCCGGCGCGCCTCGTAAACTAACCCACCATGCGCAGTCTCTTATCGACAACTTTTCCGGGGTCCACTCCAACCAGTTTTCCTGTATTCCCGGCAAAAACAGAACTATGAGAATTCTTGGAGGATTGACAGTCGGTTTTCTCAGTTTCTGATATCGTTTTACATCCTTAATGAAGTACGGAATCTTTCCATTGACTCTATTGGGCTGATTAGTTGTCGCTTTCAATTGTACGTTCAGCGAAATATCGGTCAACTTCGCTTTTTCGGAGAGGCGTCCCAATGCTCGTATTTGACCATCGATGCCTTGTTTATCGTCATGCCTTGACCCTACAACACTACATGACATCCCCGCGCTTGAAGCTACAGCATGCAGGTACGCATAGCTGAGTTCGGATTCAATCTCGTTTGGGGGTAAGAGCGACATTAGTTAGCCTGCTATCGAAAACTTCAGCGCGAATACCTTACGCGGTTTCCAATAACAAAAGGATACCATCGACATGAGACGAAAACAACGGGAACTCCGCTCACCGCGCAATCGCGTCCGTCCGAAGCACCGGCTCCTTGTGCCGCTCGAAGAGCTGCACGGTTGCCATCTGCACCGTCACGTTCGAACCCTCGCTCAGACCATTGGCGGCGCTCGCGGGGACGTCGACGAAATAACCCTCGTAAGTGTGCAGCAGGTTATCCCTGCGCGGAAGAACGTAAATGTACATTCTCGAAGTATCGTCCGGATTCGCTAGAACCGTCTGAACGATCCCCGTCCAGTTCTGCACGCGAACTCCGGTCTGATTCCCGCTGACGACCTGCTGATACTGGGTCTGCTGGTTGCCGGAAACCGCCTGAACCGCTGGCTGCTGAGTGGGACCAGCGGGCGTGGGGTTCACGGGAGTCGGATTGACCGGGGGCGGGTTCACCGGAGCAGGATTGACCGGCTGCGGATTCTGGCTCGACACGACTTCGGCGCTGCTCTCCTCCGGACGAACCGGACTCCCCCACCAGCCCTCGGGATCGGCGTGCGGATTCGGCCTCGTGACTGTAACTGGCGTGAACGTCGTCGGCACCTGCGTATTCGCTGGTTGCGTCGGTTGCATTACGTTTTCTGGCTGAGCTTGCTGCTGGCCACTGACGCGGAATTCCGCGGTCCCAAGCTCCGAAACCGGTTCGCCCCAGAAATCCTCGCTTCTGACCGCCGCCGGTGCCGGCGCGGCCTGAACCGTGGCTGGCTGGTTCGACGCCATCCCGGTTCCGGACGAAGACGCCGATGGAGCTGGCGTCGCGGTAGAAGCCGCAGGAGTTGAACTCGAACTCGCGCTCGAAGACGCGGAGGTATCTTCACCCCCACCCAGGCCCAGCATTTCGCAGCCGGAAGTCAGAGAAGCGAGTATCAGGGCGCCGATCAGAAATAAATTGTTCATCGTTATCTCCCGTTATTCTTCATAGTTTTTCGCGCAGCGGAAACCGATGTAGTCCCTGCGATCCAGCGGCGAACGGAAATCCCTCGCGGTCGGCGTGAGCCTCTGCTGCACGTCGAGATACGATCCGCCGCGTACGACGCGGAGCGGCCCCATCTGCGGTGGCCAATTTTCGGAACTATCTCCGCTCTGCGGATAAGGCGCGAAGACGTCGTTCGTCCACTCAGCCGCGTTTCCGATGATGTCGTAAATTCCGTTCGAAGTCTGAGGAGTCGCCCCGGACGCCTTAAGCGACGCGTTATCGCCGAAATTCACCGCACCACGGCTAAACGACGATCCCCACGGATACTGGGTCGAAACTCCGCCCCTCGCGGCACATTCCCACTCGACCTCCGTCGGAAGCCTCTTGCCTGCCCAGCTCGCGTAAGCCATCGCCTCGTACCACGAAATGCCCGTCACAGGAAGATCGCCCGCGCCTGGCGCGCGACCGTTCTCCCAGTTCGAGGGACCGTGAGCCTGGGAATCCTTCTGCTTGAATCGATCGCGATCGCCGAACCCGCCCGCGGACCAGTGGTTCTGCTTTTCGTAGCCGCGATCCGCTATAAACGCCGCAAACTCGTCGCAAGTAATCTCCTTCGGATCGATAAGGAAGTCCGCTACCGCGACGTCATGCTGCGGCTTTTCCCACTCGTGCCTCTGACTTCCGATCGTGAAGCGCTCCGAGCCGCGGATCAGGACCATCGACGCGTAACGCCCCGACAGTTCCCGGACGTTCTCGGCTTCGGAGCGAAGATCCGCGAACTGCGAGTCGCTGGACCTGCGGGAGCCGAGAATCGCGTCGGCGTAAGTCACCGCGTCCGCGAACCTTCCATCATCGAACGCGGATTTCATATTGAAATAGTTGACGTAAACCTGAACCTCCTCGATTTTCGAGTCCACCTCCCGGCTGTTCTCGGAATAATCCTTCGCCTGATTGTAGAGCGAAAGGACCTCGTCCCAGTCCGGAGTCGTACCGCTACGCATCGAGTTCACGGCGCTTTCGTATGCGGAATCCGCCTCCGCGAGCTTTGAACGATAAGCGGCGCGGGAATGCTGCGTTCGCGCGGAATCGATCATCCTTCGCACCTGCGCGTCCCGTCCGGACTGATTCGTTCCGGACTCGAGAGCGCGCTCGTAGCTGGTGATCGCCTCGGTCCACTGGCGATAGTCGCCCTGCCGCTCGGCCTCGGATTCGAAAAATTTGCCCTGCATCACGAGGTTTTCGAACTGCATCTCCTGCGCGAACTCCCGGGACGTCTGCGCGGGAAGGTCGAAGCTCCTCTCGAACGCGACGAGGAACGAATTGAACGACTCAGCCGCCTGTTTTCCGGTCTGCCCGCGATCGGCGTAAGCGTAGATCGTCTCCTTGCCTTTCTCGGAGAAGAGGTCTTGAGTCTCTGCGAGACGGGATTTGAAAGTCGCTCCGTGGTCGTAATCGAACCCGACGTCAGAGCGCTCGAAGAAGCTCCAGTCGAGACTGCTTTCGATCTCGTCTGTAACGCTCTGAATGCCCTCGTACGGAGTCGATGCGTTTTCGAGCGCGGAACTCCAGGCGTCTTCGTTCAGCGGATTTCTCGGATCCGCGACATTGATCGTGCTGTCGACGGAATCCATCGCGCTTAGAAAACGCAGCGCGTTTCGATCGAACTCGACGCGCTTTTCGAGCGCCGCCTTATATGAGCTTGCGCGGGTGTCGTCCCGATCGAGGGCAAGCGCCTCCGCCTCGATAAGGATAACGATCGCTGCTCCAAGGTCGACCTGAGTCCCGGTGCGGTAGTCCTGTGGAAAGGCGGAGTTCGACGACGCCTGGGCTTCCTTCAGCTTGGCGAAATACGAAACCCAGTTGCGGGCATTCTGGACGCTGTTTTCCGCGCTCGCGCGAAGGGACTGGACCTGCTGCTGGTGATCGTCGAAAAGCGTTCGCGCCTGGGAGGCGTTGTGCGACGCGCTCGCCACAGGCTGCGCTGAAGACTCGGCAGGCTGCGCCGCGGGCGCGGGAGTCTCGCCCTCCGCGCCTTCCGAAGGCGCCGGCGTTCCTTCCGTTTCGGGCTGGGACTGCTTCGAGGTCTTCGAAGATTTCTCTGGGTTTCCGGACTTTTCGCCCTCTCCCTCCGCGGTCCCTTCATCCATTCCACTCGCCTGGGCGGGCGCAGATGAACTCAGCCGCTCGTACGCCGCGATGGCGGCAGTGATTTTCTCCGGATCGCCCGACGCGATTCCGTCGTCGAGATCGCGTTTCGCCTGATCGAGGGATTCCCGCAGGCTCTGTACCTTCAGGTCGAGCGCCTGCTCGAACTTCTGCATTATTTCGTCGGTGTTCTGCCCGAGCGCTTCCAGATTCGAAATCATCTCCGGCACCGCTCCGAGGTCGCCGTCCGGATTGATGGCTTCGCTTGCGACTGTGACAAGCTCCTGCGAGTACGACTCCGCGCTTTCCTGTTTCTGATTGTTCGCGAACCACCAAGCGAACGCGACGGCTCCCGCGACGATCAGCAGCGCGACGATGTTCAGAATCACTCCGCCGCTGCCGCCGGGCTTTGCGTTTTTCGCGCCGGACTGGTGAAGACGATCTCTCGCCCGCACTCCTGCGTCGCCTTTCGAAGCTTTCCCTTTGCCCGCTGCGGATTCAGGTTTTGCCCCCGCGGATTGTTTTTGCCCGGTTCGAAGTTTTGTTGCCATATCAGTGCCAGATTCAGAGGGAAATAATTTTGTAGGATTCAACCTTTGCTGCGCTGTCCGATTTTCTTTACGAGGCCTCGCTGCTCCGCAATTCTACGCGCGACGCCGAATCTCGGCTTCTTCGTCGCGGCTTTTGTGAATATTTCGTTGTACACGAGAATTTTGTCGGTCTTCGCGCTCGCCTCATCCTCATCTTCGACCGCGACTGCGTACTGGATGTCGGAGACGTCGCTTTCAGGATCATCGGACTCGTCGATTCCGGGGGGAGTGAACTCCTCGTCGTCGAGTGTCGCTGAGGTCGAAACCGGCTCCAGCACGGCGTCGCTCAACTCCTCGAACGAGTCGGAGGTCTCGTCCATCATCCTATCTAATTCGGCAAAGTCAAGGTTAATTGCGGTGACGCCGCTGTCCGTGACTTTACCCTGCGGCCTCGCGCCTCTGTCGGCGATTTCCTTCGTTACGATGCGCGTTCGCTCGCTGTTTCGCTTCGCGCCCTGGCCCGGATATTTCTCTACTTTGCCGTCGACCCGCGGGTTCTCGACTTCCTTGCCCTCCACAAGCACGCAGCCGCACTGACGACACACGACCCGCGCGCCATTCTTGTATTTCCGGCTGTCGAACTGGGTCTCGCAGTAGAGGCACGTCAGCACGACGGTGTTCTGCGCCTGCACGAGCTTTTGTACCGCCTCGTATTCGAGATCCCCGTTTTCTACGAGGATTTTCCAGAGACGATAGAACTTCTGCTCCTCGAACTCCCGCGAGTTCTGAATCCTGCGCGCTTTCGAGATCGAGTCCTCCGTAACCGCGGACTGACTTACGAGAAGGTTCGCGAACTCGCGGTCCTTGAACTTCTCCATCCAGAACGGCTTCTTCTTTTTGAAATACTCGTGCATGTGTTTCGACAACGCGAGCATTTCGTCGGAGTTGATGTACCCGAGTTCCACGAGAACGCGACCAAGAAGCGCGGGCGGATGCGTGCGAAGCGCGATCTTCTTCGCCTTCTCAAGCTCCTGCATGGAGATCATGCCGCTTTTCACCGCGGCCTTCCCGATATGTACGTCCTTTGTGGGTAACACGTTCTCCCTGCGATCAAACGGACCTACTTTACACCCATTCTCTCATACAACTATCTGCATAGACCATCATGGGAACGAAAAAGAGTCAAGCGAAAAGTGGCTCTCGACCATTTCCGCGCCGGGAAACGGGTCGGAAATTTACTCACGCGCTCACTCCAGACTTCTTCACACCGACGCCGCGGCGAGGCTCGGGATGATCTTGCGGGTTCTCGCAACGAGGAAGTTCATTATCTCGCTCGCGCTCGACATTTCCGAAATCTGCCGCCAGATAAGTTTCGAGCCGCGGATCGTCGTCGAGCGGATCACTTTTTTCACCTCCGGAATGCTCATGGTCGGCATTGAAAGAGACCTCAGCCCCATTCCGAGCAGCGCGAGCGTGAATCGCGGATCGCCCGCGACCTCGCCGCAGCAGCTCACAAGCTTCGCTTTTCGCCTCGCCGCGATCACGACGGAATGAATGAGTTTCAGCACCGCTGGATGCCCCGGCTGGAACAGATTCGCGATCCTCTGATTGCCCCTATCCACGGCGAGCGTGTACTGCGTTAAATCGTTCGTCCCGATGCTGTAGAAATCGACGTAATCCGCGAATTTCTCCGCCATCAGCGCGGTGCCCGGAACCTCAACCATCATCCCGATAGGGATTTTCTTTTCCTTCACTGCCCCGCTCGCGACGAGTTCGTTCTGAACGTCCGCGAAAATGTACGACGCGCGGGTTATCTCCTCGATGCTCGTGATCATCGGAAACATCACCCGAATGTCGCCTTCATCCGCGGCGCGGACTATCGCGCGAAGCTGCGTCCTGAACATCCCGGTCTCCTCGAGCGAGAGCCGGATGCTCCTACAGCCGAGAAACGGGTTCGCCTCGCGCTCGCCGCCGACGATCTCCGGAAACTTGTCCGCTCCGAAATCGAAGCTCCGTATCACCAGCGGCTTTCCGTCGAGCGCGCGAAGACTCATCCGATAAGCGGCATAGTGCTCCTCCTCCGTCGGCATATGCCCGACCATGGTGTAAAGGAACTCCGTGCGGAACAGCCCGACCCCCGTCGCGCCCACCGTGATCGCAGGAGCGATTTCCTCCGGGAATTCGACGTTTGCGTGCAGTTCGACAACCTCGCCGTCCATCGTTACCGCGACGGTTCCCGCGAGTTCCTCGCGGAGTTCGATTTCGAACTTCTCGCGGTCCTTTATCGCCTGGCGGTACTTCGCGAGAGTCGCTTCGTCCGGCGAAACGATCACGACTCCCTTCATCGCGTCTACTATCAGTAGGTCGCCGGGGACGATGACGTTCATCAGGTTCCCGAGGCCTACAACGGCGGGTATGCCGAGGCTGCGAGCGATCAGCGCCGTGTGGCTGGTGGCACCGCCTACGTCGGTGACGAACCCCGCGACCTTCTCCTTGCTCAGCGTTATCGCCTGGGATGGCGTCAGGTCGTGCGCGGCGACGATCATCCTGCGGTCGATTGTCACCACCTCGTCGGACCGCGTCTGCTTCAGCGTGGAGAGAAGCCTCATCTCGACGTCCTGAATATCCGCGAGCCTGAGCGCGAAATAATCGTCCGCAACCTGCTGGAAATCTTCGCGGAACTTGGTCAAAACCTTGTGTACCGCGTATTCAGGAGTGATGTTCCGCTTCGAAATGAGCTTCTTCACGGGCGCGAGGAAACTCTTCTCGTCGCTCATTACCGCGATGTGGAAATCGAACACGCCGCGGATCTCCTCAGGCACGAGTCCCTGCCGGCCCTTGATCTCCGCCTTCGTTTCCTCGATTGCGTTCTCGAACCGCTGAAGCTCCGTCCTTACATCTTCACCAGAAAAATACCTCTGGAGCTTGTCTTCCTTGGGAAAGGAAAGCCTGAAGACTTCCTCGATGGCAATGCCGCTCGAAACTGGTATTCCTTTGAGAATTTCCATTTGCGGGGACTTCCCCAACCCTCGGTTTCAGATTGAATAAAATTCTGCTATCATCATTTTATTAGATTTGTCGATGGAATACTACCACCAATTTCATTTGATCTGGATAACATTACGTTATAACAATAATAACTTACAAATCGCATATCGAATATAAGAAACATAGCTTATGACGCTTGCTGACGTGCTGTCAGGTGCCGAGTTGTCAGTTAGTGACGGCGATGTTTCACGCTTTCCCTCGAATATAGCAAGCATTATGTACTGTTAATCGTCGATTTACGACAAGAGTACGAATTTTCCCCGGTTGGGAACGTCGTTTGATAGAATTAAGATAAAACGGAAATACATCCAGCGGAGAATCCGATGCTCAACCAGGAAAAATTTACCGACACCGCCCTTCAGGCGCTTTCCAATGCCGGGCAGCTCGCCATCGAGCTTGGAAACGCGGAAGTCTATCCGGAACACCTTCTTAAAAGCCTGATAGAGCAGGAGGAAGGTCCGATCCCAGCGATTCTGGCGAAGCTGGGCGCGAACGTCGAAAGGCTGCGCGTCAAGGTCACGGGAATGCTAGACGATCTACCGTCCATGAGCCAGGGATCCCAGCCGACGACGTCGCGGCAGATGAACGAGGTGCTGAAGGCCGCGGAGCGGGAAATGAAAATGATGGAGGACTCGTACTGCTCCACCGAACATTTGTTTCTCGGAATCCTGAAGTCCGGCGGGAAGGTGATGACGCTGCTGCGCGACGCTGGGGTTTCGTACACAAACGTGGTCGAGTCGCTGAAGGACATGCGCGGCGAAAGGCACGTCACGAGCAGAGCGTCGGAAGGTCAGTACAACGTGCTCGACAAGTTCTCGCGGGATCTTACGGAAGAAGCCAAGCTCGGGAAGCTGGATCCCGTCATCGGTCGAAACGACGAAATCCGCCGGGTGATGCAGGTGCTCGCGAGAAGGACGAAGAACAATCCCGTCCTGATCGGCGAGCCGGGCGTGGGCAAGACCGCGATCGTAGAAGGGCTCGCGCAGCGAATCATCGCGGGCGACGTTCCGGAAAGCATCAAGGACAAACGCGTGATGGCGCTCGACGTGGGCGCGCTCATCGCCGGGACTCAGTTCCGCGGGCAGTTCGAGGAGCGTCTGAACTCGCTGCTAAAGGAGGTCCGCGATCGCTCGGGAGAGGTGATCCTCTTCATCGACGAGCTGCACAATATCGTAGGCGCGGGCAAGACGGAAGGCAGCGCCGACGCGGCGAACCTGCTGAAGCCCGCGCTCTCTCGCGGCGAACTCCACTGCATAGGCGCGACGACGCTCACCGAGTATCGAAAACACATCGAGAAGGACGCGGCGCTCGAGAGGAGATTCCAGCCGGTGCTGGTCGGCGAGCCGACGCAGGAGGACACGATAAGCATCCTCCGCGGTCTCAAGGAGCGCTACGAAATCCACCACAAGGTGCGCATCAGCGACAGCGCGCTCGTCAGCGCGGCGCAGCTTTCGACGCGTTACGTGTCGGATCGGTTCCTTCCGGACAAGGCGATCGACCTTGTCGACGAGGCGGGAGCGTCGCTCCGGCTCGACATCGACTCGATGCCGAGCGACCTCGACACGCTTGAGCGCTCGATCAGAAGGCTCGAGGTCGAGCGGGAAGCGCTTCGAAGGGAGGACGACGAGGGTTCTCGAATCCAGCTCGGGAAGGTCGAAAAGGAGCTGACGTCGCTAAGCGAGAAGGCGTCCGGACTCCGCGCCAAATGGAAGACGGAGAAGGACATCATCACTAAAATGAGCGAGACGAAAGCGTCGCTCGAGCGCGCGCGCGCCGACTCGGATCGCGCGATGCGGGAAGGCCAGCTCGAACAGGCGTCGAGACTGAAATACGAAACCATCCCTGGCATGGAACGCGATCTGAAGGAATTCCAGGAAAAGCTCGCCAGCGTCCAGAAAGGCGGGCAGCTTCTTCCAGACGAGGTCGGCCCGGAGGAGATCGCGAGGGTGGTCAGCAAATGGACCGGGATTCCCGTTGACAAGATGCTCGAAACCGAGCGCGAAAAACTCGTGCATATGGAATCGAGGCTGTGCGAGCGCGTCGTCGGTCAGGACGAGGCGATCCTTGCGGTTTCGAACGCCGTTCGAAGAGCGAGGGCCGGAATTTCGGACGCGCGCAGACCGATCGGGAGTTTCATGTTCCTTGGCCCGACCGGAGTCGGCAAGACCGAGCTTGCGAAGGCGCTCGCGTGGTTCCTTTTCGACGACGAACGCAGCGTCATCCGCGTCGATATGTCCGAGTACCAGGAAAAACACACCGTGTCGAGGCTCGTCGGCGCGCCTCCGGGTTACGTCGGGTACGAAGAAGGCGGGCAGCTCACCGAGCAGGTTCGCCGAAGACCGTATTCGGTGGTGCTCTTCGATGAGATCGAGAAGGCGCATCCGGAAGTCTGGAACACGCTGCTCCAAATGCTCGACGACGGACGGCTGACGGACGCTCACGGGCACACGGTCAACTTCTCAAACACCCTCGTCATTATGACAAGCAACCTCGGAAGCGAAATCTTCGACCAGATCGAAACCGGCTCGACCTTCGTCGGCTTCACAACTAAATTGTCGACCGGCGAGGTCAACGGCGATCCAGACAAAGGCAACATCGCGGGACAGATAATGAGCGGGCTGAAAGAGCATTTCAAGCCGGAGTTCCTGAACCGCCTCGACGAGATCGTGGTGTTCAACCGACTCTCGCGGGAGAATCTCACGGGCATAGTGGAGATTCAGGTGAAACAGCTCTGCGATCGACTGCTCGAAAAGCGCATCGCGATCTCGCTTACTAATGGTGCGAAGGAGTTCCTCGTCCGCGAAGGCTACGACCCGCGCTTCGGAGCAAGGCCGCTTCGGAGGCTGATCGAAAAGAAAATCGAAAACGAAATCGCGATGCGGATTCTATCGGGAGACGTCCGCCCGGATCAGAACGTCGTGATCGACGTGGACGATAAAGGCGAGAATCTGATATTTGTGTAATTGGGCTATGGGTCATTCCGCCATATCGATTTCCACGATGCGCCAGACGTTCTCCTGCCTCCGGAGCGTTATGCGCACAAGCTCCCGCGGAGTCGGCACCTGGACCTCCATCCCGACGAATTCCGCGACGTCCGGGTCCGTCTGGAGCGCCGCGGGTTCGAAGCGGACCTTCCCCACGAGGTCGCGCAACTTCGGCAGCTTCGACGAAAGCAATTCCTCCCTGAAGCTCCGTAGCGCCGCAGCGCGGTCTTCGCCTTCGAGAGTTCCGAATTCGGGGTAGCTCGAAGCCGCGAGGGACTCGACGTCGCAGTGCTCAAGCAGATCCTCGTTCACTGTCGTAACGAGCAGCCGCAGAAACTCGTCGAGGCTCTCCCGCGGGGACTGACCTATGTCGCGATCGTAATCCTCGTAGTGGAAAACGATCTTCCACCTGCCGTCGATTTTCTTAAGAAGCAGCGCTTCGACGTGGGTTACGCCGTCCGCGGTCTGTCGTTCGACGATGGCGGTTGTCGAAGTCTCCGAGGACTCGATGTATTCGAACTTCACGCCGTGGGAAACTTTTTCTTGCAATCCCGCGATAGAGCCGCGGATTTCGGTGGCGATTTCGGCGCGCTTCTGCGCTCGCTGCTCGTCGTTCCAGGTCTGGATTTCTTCCTCGTATGCGATCTTCAGATACTCATCTACGTCGAAACACGAAAGCAGACCGTCGACCTCCCCCGCGCGGATGAACCTTACCATCGACTCCATCGTCGAAACCGGCGTGCGGTAGAGAATCGCGCTCTGCATCTGGAAAGGCCAGTCGTAGCTGAGGATCACTTCCTCGAGCAGCTTGCGCTTTTCTTCGAACATGGGTTTCGGGCACGAAATCCCGATCTTGTGCACGCTCTCGCCCAGGTCGATGAAAAGCGAAACGTCGTATACCGCAAGCTCGTTCTCCGTCCTGCTTGAAAGGTGTAGCACTCCGCTGACGCCTTTTTCGTGGAGGTTCAGATTGTCGACAAGCATAACGCGGTAGTCCTGGTAGAGCACGTTGCCCGTCGCTTCCTCGAGCATCACGAAGGTCGAAAGCCGCTGGTCAGCGCTTTTCGGATGGATGTCTAGCTTTGCGATCGCGCGCGGCCGCTCCGTCGTGTTGTCTGCGAAGGCGAACACCGTCGACGGATTCCACTCCTCCCTTGCAAGCGTCACCCACCCCCTGGGCGGAGCGATGCTGACTCCCGTATCGGGGTCCGTAACCCTCGGCGCGAGGGACGTGTTCAGCTCGCTTCTGATCTTTATCAGGAGGCTCCTTATGTTGTCGCAATCCCTTGCGAAGGCGCGCTCCTGCGCGTTGAACGAAATAATGCCTATGAGTTCGCCGGAGCGGAGAAACACGGGTCCGCCCGAATATCCTTTCAGGACTTCCTTGTTCAGTCCGAAAAATCCGGGTCCCCACGGACTTCGATCGTCCGTGATGTTTCGAATGTACTGGATGTCCGAGTCCCACTCGAGCTGGTCCGGCTGACCGATGACGATCACCGGAGTAAGCTGCGTGAACGAATCCTTGCTGCCGACGGAAGCCTGCGTCAGCCCCGGCGGCGGATTCAGAATCTGGAAGATGGAAATGTCGCCTAAGCGCTCGCTCCCGAGGACCTGCACGTCGCTGAACGTTCCCTCGACGTTGTAGAACCGGACGTTTATCGCGGCAGGATCGCGCTCTGCGAGATGCTCGACAATGACGTGCCTCGCAGTGACGATGTATCCCCGCTCTGCGTCGATGATCACTCCCGCGCCGATCTGGCCGCCGCACTCGATCCGGACCACGCTCGCGACGACTTTCTGAAAAACTGGAGACCAGTCGTCGCCGCGATTTTGAGCGTCCTCTGCGAATACGACGCCGGGAACGAACGTCAGAATCGCCGCCGTCACGATCGCCGCAATACGCTCCCGCAACTTTCCGCCGAAACTCTTGCCGAAATTTTCCACGTAAAAAGTATACCTCATCCGCCCCGGACGCGTCCACGAGGACTACGACTCCTTCGTAGCCCAGACGATGATGCATCCGGAATTGCCTAGCCCGTCATGAATAGTTTCCGACAGAACCTTGAAAATCGTGAATCCGCTCTGCTCGATTTCGCTGACGAACATGTTCTCCGAAACTACGCGAATCGGGACGGAAGGAATTTCGATTTCCCGTTTTCCGCCATCCGTCGCCACGAGGACGCGCTCCCTGGCGCGAGTGAGACCGTGATCGCCAAAATGCTTGAGCGCACCCCGTTCGGTCGCGCGGCTGTCCGCGCTCCAGCCAGCCGTTTCCGCGTATAGGAACCCGCCGGGCTTAAGGACTCTGTGCGCCTCCGCGAGCGCGTTTTTGCGATCGACGTCCCGAAGAACTAAATGCAGGGTCTGGACGTGTGCGACTATCGTGAACTCCTCGGAGCCGATGTCGGGCATTTCGAGGAAGTCGGACACGGTGAACTGAATCTTTTTGCGTTCCTTCTCGAAAATCTTCGACGCGGTTTTCAGCGCGCTCGGCGAGTTGTCGATTCCGAGCGTCTTCCAGCCGAAGGTCGAAAGCAGCGAAAGATTCCGGCCTTCGCCGCAGCCTGCGTCGAGCGCTCGCCCGGAGACTGGGACATCGCTCGACTCGAGGAATTCGCGGAGCGACCTCGATGCCTCGGTCGAAAAAAGTCTGGACGCGCCTTGCCCGTAAGCTTCGTGATACCGGCTTTCGTAGAGCCTTAGGTAATCTGCTGGTAGGGTCGGCACGATACTTTCTTAAGAAGGGTGCTAAAACTTATTCAGAAACGCTTCGAATTCACCGGAGTTTCTGGCATTCAGGAGGAATTTCAGAAGACTGTCAACGGTTTTCTCATCCTCGATCATTTTTATCCGGCTCTCAAACTGAGTTCCTTCCGATCCGAATTTCGATTCGAGCAATTCCGACAGAGCTTCGATCTTGCCTTCGATCTTGCCTTCGATCTTGCCTTCGATCTTGCCTTCGATCTTGCCTTCGATTTTGCCTTTCGAAATCCCTTCCTTTTTACCTTTCCGGAATTCACGTCTGCATATCTTTTGAAGCGTAGTCATAAATCTGCTTCCTCCTTTTTCGAGACTCGTGTCGATTATTGTCTCAATCTCTTCCTGTGAAACCTCGGTCGTAGAGAGGGAATAGAGGATATATGGCGCAAGTTCATCAATTCTTTCATAGTCCGAAAGTTTCCGGAGGTCGCCTTCGTGTTCCTCGATAGATTTCCTCCACGAATTGATTGTATCTTCTGAATTGTGACTTTTCAACAGGCGGGCGCATAGGACAGTTTCCAGCCCGCCTCGTATTTCAGAGTCGGAAAGTTTGTTCATGTCCGCCAGAAGGTATTCGAAGTTCATCGCAAATCGCTCGAAACCTGGCGGGATGTCCAGAAGATCGGCAAACCGCGTGGGGACGTCCCACTCCTGCTCGCCGTGATAAACGACGACCGGGATTATCAGCGAAGGTTTCCCGCCCCGACGCTTGATCTGTTTTTTCATCCGATTGTACTTCGAATGGAGGTAATCGAATATCTGCCACGGCGTGGAAATATCTTTATGACTCTTATGCTCCACCATCAGTAGGACGTAAATGTTCTTTCCCTTGACCTTCGTCTTCAGCAACACGTCCGCCGACCGACGATTGAGGCCGCCGTCCCTCAGATCCGTGGATTCGATTTTCACCCTGGAAAGATCGAGCCCGGACTGCAGGGACTCGGGCAGTGTCGTCTTCAGAAATTCACCCGCGATTTTCTCTCGCGACATCAGCCACGAAAAAATTGCGTCGTGGGGCTGCTTCAGGAAAGAGAATCTTTTCGGCCTGTCTTTTCGTTTCATTGAACTTTTGTCCAGTCTAAGTGGTCTATTATCCGATAGTAATGTCGAAGTCGTAGAGCACCATCGTCAGATTCGCCGCGTTGAATAGTCCGTGAACGACGATAGACGGATAGATCGATTTCGTCCGGCTGAACAAAAACGCGAGAACCGCTCCGACAAAAAACACGGGTAAAAGCGAGTACGGCACCGGAAAATGCGCCATCGCGAAAATAAACGAGCTCGCCATAATCGCTGAGAACGGACGGAGAGCGCCTGAACTCGCGAATCCGCCGTGAATCAGCCCGCGGAATACCGTTTCCTCGCCGATCGGGACGAAAACGCAGATCGAGAGATAGATAAGGACGATTCCGAGTCTGCTCTGCTCCGCGATCAGATGATAGAACGTCGTGTGCGAGGTGAATTCGATTCCGATTCCGTGAAGCGCGATCGCCCACGGAAACGCAAGCAGGGTCGACGCAGCAAGGATGACCCCGAAGGACGCGAGCACGCAAATCGCCAAATCCTTCGCAGACGGAAGAACCGAAAAACCAAGACTCCGCAGCGATTCCCTGAACGCGCCGCCTGGCCTTGCCTCGAAGTGTCCCGCGGAAAGCGAAGTCGAAGTGTCACGCAGGTGGAAGATTATCCCCAGCATCACGGCGCCGAATACCGCGCCCGCGACCTTCCCAAGACCGCTTAAAACAACAAGAATCGTGCTCCGCCGGAGGTCGTACTCCGCTTCGAGGCCGAAAAGACCCGTCCCGAACCACTCGTGCAGACCCGCGGCAAAGAAGTTGTCGAAGAAGAACGCTAGCAGGCCTACGAAGAACCCCGCGCCGATCCACGTCCGCGCAGCGACGTCGGTGCGCTTGCTGACGAACGCGAGCGAGCCGAGCAGCACCACACCGATTCCGGAGAGGACGAGGTTTCGCATCGCGTGCGCTGGCAGACTCCCCCACTCCGGCTCCGTAAGCGTCCTTCGTTCGAGCACGACCGTGCCGTCGCTCAGCTCGATCAATTTCTGCTCAGGCACGACCGCGGAAGGTTCCGGCGGAAACGCCACATACGAAATCCCCCCGATGGCTGCAAGGACTATTCCGAAGATCGCCGCTAATAGAAACCGTTTTTGCGCCTGACTGATTTTCACCAATTCAGGTTACAGGTATTTTTCGCGGATCGGAAACCTGAAATCAGAACGCTTCGAACTCCTGACCCTCGGGCCTGACGGTAAGCACCGGGCAAGGCGACTTGCGCACGACCTTCTCCGCGGTTGAACCGATGAGCAGGTGCTTCAGCCCCGTAAGACCGTGGGTCGCCATCACGATGAGGTCGGCTTTCTTATCCTTCGCGAACTTGATGATCTCGACGAAAGGCGTACCCTCGACGATGTTCAGCTCGAGTTTGTACTTCGACCTGACGTCCGCCGGGAAAAGCTCGTCGAACTTCTTCTTCGCGAAGTCCCGCGCTTTCGCGCTCCAGTCCCCATCGACCTGCACGGTGGGGATGTGCGCCTGGAAACTCACGGCGAGATGCACGCTCGGATCGATAACGTGAAGAAGCGTTATATGCCCTCCGAAACTATCCGCAAGCGCCTTCGCATGATCGAACGCCGCGATCGAGTGACCGGAAAAATCGGTTGTGAACACTATGTTTCCGTAAAGAGACATGGCACCCTCCTTCTTGTTGCTGGTGGATTCTGTTTCCACTTAAACTATACTATGAAAACTTTCAGCGGTATTAATTCTTCAAGATAAATGCCGACCCAAAATGAGCCTCGACGTCACAAATATCGAACGCGCGCTCGAAGCGAAACTCCCGCCAGGAATCCTGTTCGGCGTGTGCTCGATTGCGGAAGCCGAAAAAAGGTGGTTCGCGGGAAAACTGAAGATTCCGAAGGAAAAACTGGGCATCGACAGCAAGAGGCTCACCGCTCGCGGCTTTCTGCGGGAAGTCGCGAAAAGCGTCGCCGGGGAGTCGCTTATCCTGAAAGTAAGGTCGATGATGTCGAAAGCGGTTGCCGATGCTCGCGTCGGCAGAATTCCAGAGGATGATGCATTTAAAAGTCTGGCGGACGTATGCGTTGTCAGATCGAAGCTCCCCGGCAAGGCTGAACTCGCGAACGTTCCTCTCTCGGAATTCTTCAAAATGCATTCTCCTTTCAATGGACGGCACTCCTTATCGCACACGAACGATCTTGTGATTCATGTCGCCACTCTCGACAGGGGTTTCACTGCCCTCGGCGTCGACGTCGAACGCTTAGGGCGCGAAGTCAGCGATCGCGCAATAAGCTGGGCGGGACTCCGTTATCCTGAGTGCGATGGAATCGCGAATCCGAACCTGGTGAAGTTCTGCGCCAAGGAGGCGTCGTTCAAGTACGTCTGCAACAGATACAAGAACCTAAGCGAGGGTAAGAGTACCGACGTCTTCAAGGGAAGGATTCGTGAGTACGATCCGCTGCTGAATGATTTGCATCTCTCCTGGGATTTGGAACGCGAGGTCTTCTGGGTCGCGTGCAGAAGCAGGTTCGATACTAGCCTTAGCCTCACTCATACCGTGGTCCCGATATTCACGGACGAACACGTCATTACCGTCGCGTACTGAATTACGAAGCACGAATAGTAGTCGGTAGTCAGTAGTCAGAAATTCATTTCGTAATTCGTAATTCGTAATTCGTAATTCAGTACGACCCGATCCTGCTGTCCTGATCCGCGAACGACTTTACGATCGCGAGGAACTCTATCGGGCGCTCCCATGTTATGAGATGGCCTGTTCCCGGCATTTCGCGGAAGCGCGCGTTCTTCATCCGCATCCGGACTTCGTGACTGCACGCAATTGGGATTATTCCGTCTTCGGAGCCGTGGATGAGCAGCGTTCGCGTGCTGACGCCGGGGAGCCTCGATTCGACGTCGAACGTTGTCATCTCGCGAAGATACCGCGTTTTGACCTCCGTCGGAACGAGATCGAAGAGTTGAAGCGATCTCTCGACGATGAGATCCTCCCGCTTCGAGAATTCCGCCGAGTACATCACGCGATTGATGACGTTCATCGTCGACTTCGGCACGTTGACGCCCTTCGTCGGAACCTCGCCCTGCAGGAACCTTGCGAGCTTGAAGAACGCGCTGTCCGCCGGCGCGGCTTTCAGCGACGGACTCAGCAGAACGAGTCCCGTAGGCGAAACGTCACCGGCATGGCCTATGGACATTGCGAGCGCGATCTGCGCGGAGATTCCCTGGCCGACGATTATCGGATACTTGATGCCAAGCGCCTTGCAGGCATCCGCGATTTCTGTCGCAAGCCGCGGAACGCTGTAATCGTCCGGCTCAGGTTTTTCGGAGTCGCCGTGGCCTTTCAAATCGATGCGGACGACGCGACGACCGCTCGCAAGCTCCTGAACCACGGGATCGTACACCCAGCGGGAAAGCAGGAATCCGTGCAACAGGACGATCGGCGCTTTGTCGCCTTCGCCGTGCTCGTCATACGCGAGCGAAACTCCGCCTGGCAATTTTACAAGTGGCATTTTTCCGAAGGTAAAACCATCTTAGGAGTCGTGTCGAAATAAGTTACCGTTTTCACATCACATCTTCACGTCATCTTCGTTTCGCGCTCGGTCGCCAAATCCTCGACGGAACTACGGCTACGACTCCGGTTTGGCTTCCTCTCGCAAAACGAACCTCACGCAAATCTGAGCGTGAAATTCGTAAACTTATTTTGGCACGACTCCTTAACCATAAACTGATTTTGTACAGTTGATTGCAAAGGTTATACTCGCAATGTCGAATTACAAGCCCGTTGTCCCGCGCTGGAAACTTAGTTTTTAACCCCCGGATGATATGCCAACAAAATCAACTACAATCGCTCTTTTAGCCTTAATTTTCTGGCTTCTGCTTTCGAAGGCAGCTCTTGCAGAAATTCGCGGCTGGCAGCTTCACGATCCGGATTTGCGGCACATCCTCTCTGTTCTCGATAAGGCGAAGGAATACGATATCAACCACGTCCAGCTCAGCCACGGAATTGGAATGAGCGTGAACGAAGTCCTTGAGACGCCGGGAAGAATTGCGCTGGTCAACCTCGTAACGCAGCGGGCGCATTCGCAGGGCGCGAAGGTTTTCCAGTGGGCGCACGAATTCGAAAGCGCGGGTGGAAGACCTATTCTGCCGGTGATTTCAGTGGACCTGGACGGCCCGATGAAATCGTTCTGGCAAAGCCGGCTCGATTCGTACCGCGAGTTCTTCGAAAAATGCCCCGAAGTCGACGGCATCGTGCTGATGTTCGGAAGCGCGTCGATGGAGCCGTGGCATATGATTCCTCATCCGTCGTGCCAGATGACTCGCGATATGTCCATGCCGGAACGGCTCGCGACAATCATAAACCATATCGCGCACGTCGTCCGGGACGAGCTTGGCAAGGAAGTCATCGTACGCGACTTCAACCACGCGCCGCAGCAGCAGGAATGGATCTGCGAAACCGCGAAACTAGTCGAAGGCGTGACGTGGATGCCTAAGTGCGTCCCGCAGGACTGGGAACCTTACTATCCCCACAACCCCATGATCGGGAACACACCTGGGAGTGAATGCATCGTCGAGTTCGACCTCGGGATGGAGTATATGGGGCAGAGCGCGTTCCCGGTGGCGCTTCCAGAATATCTAAAGTACCGCCTCGGCTATCAGAAACGCGCGGGCACTTCTGGCTACGTCGCGCGGGTCGAGCGCGGCTCGCGCTGGGTGTTTGAAAATCCTAACGAGCTGAACGTCTACGCGCTCCAGAAGTTCTGGGAAAACCCGGACCTCACAATCGACGATTTCTACCGCGATTACCTGCCGAAGACTTACAGCGTCGATCCGTCCACGGAAATGGACAAGCTCGAAAAGCTCGAAAAGATGTTCAGCAATACATTCCACGCCGCGAGAAAGATGTATTACATCCTCGGCTTCTGGTGTCTCGAAAAGGGCAGCGACGTCACCACCCGCGGCACATATCCCGCGCTCCTCGACGGTCGCAGTCTCGCGCTCTGGAATCCCGACTACCAGCCCTGGTACGAACGATTGAAGGCTCCTGACGGAAAGACGATGCGCGACATTTTCCAGGAGAAAATGGAAGCGGAACATTTGGCGCAGGAATCGCTCGACTTGCTTAACGAACTCCGGAGCGAATTCACAGACGCGCAGTTCACGGACCTGAAAGATCGTCTCGAAATCCTCGTCAAGTGCACCAATGTCTGGAAGTGGCTTGCGGATTCGATTTTCAGATACCAGCATTTGAAGACGCAGGCGGAAGGTTCAGAACAATACGCGCGCCAGCGCGCGCTGCTGGAAGGTTCGCTCCAGGAGTTGGAATCCATATCCACCGAAATCCGGGGAACACGTCGGGATATGTTCCCCGGAAACCCGGACCGCATCGAACAGTGCGTGCAAAGCATCCGCGACGCGCTCGGCGGCGGGACGCGCGAGTCGGAGGAGTTTCGTTTGCCGCAAATCGCCGTCGCATACAGCCAAACGAATCCCGACGAAGGAACGCCGCCAAGACTGATCGCGAGCGGAACGAAACCACCCGAAGTAGTTTTCGACGGAGGCGAGTGGGGCGTCGAACCAATGAGGATGTCCAATTCTATGGACAGCGCATTGTTTGCGACGCGACCGCCGCGAACGGCATTTGGAGGATTGATCGACATTAACCAAACTGTTCCGAACCGCAGATATGTTTTCAGGTTCAAGTTTCGTCATCCCACGCACGGCGACTGGGAAACCGGGGACTTCTGGTTCTGGACACCTCCGATCGAGGAGTATCCGGAGGGGTACGTCCTGCCGAGCGAGGATGATCTGCCGGCCCGAGGCGCGGACGGAGCGGACAGCGAAGAGGACTTTTAGTGACAAAAGCCGATGACGATAAGAGACCGCCCGAGGTCAGATACGCTCACGACAGATTCGTGCGAACCGTGTTTGCGCTCCTTGGCGTGATGCGCAGCTTTTTACTGCTTTATCTCCCCGAAAGACTGATAGCGAGATTGAACCTCCGAACGCTGAAACTTGTCAAAGGCGATTTCATCGACGAAACCAACCTCACAGAAGATCGAACGGACTTGCTCTTCACAGTAGATTCCCGCGATGGACTCAAGTGCATAAGGCTGTTGTTCGAGCACAAGAGTTATCAGGACTCCGACTTAGGTCTACAGATAATCGACTACAATCGCGCGGTTTGGAGAGAGCAACGCGCCCGCGGGGAGCGACGAACGCCGATAGTCACGGTGGTTTTGTACAATGGAGGCATGAAGTGGTCCCTTGGATGCTATCTCGCCGTGATTCTCGGCATTGACGAAGAATTCCACGAATGGACATTCAACAACAGGATCGAAGTTGTCGATATTCCCAGGCTGGAACGGACGAAAATAGTTGGTTCCGCGGACCTTAAAGGCGTGCTTCTTTTATTGTGGAGACGAACTACAAATGATAATATTGACGTTGTGGACGCGGCAATGAAGGAACTTGCGAAAGCTCAATACAAGAAGGTGAGAGATGCGGGATTAACTTACATACTTGCAGCCGGAGATATAGACAAAGCGAGAGTCATCGAATTGGTGGAGAAAAATAAAATGGTGAAGAACGGCAAAGAATTCGTAAGAACTACCTGGGAAAAGATTCACGACGAAGGTTTTGAAAAAGGTCGCGACCAAGGTCGTGAAGAGGGTTTGGAAAAAGGCAAACTCGAAGGCAAACTCGAAGGCAAACTCGAAGGTCTTGGCACCGCAATCCAAGCTAAATTTGGCGAACCTGGGACAAAGCTGCTGCCCGAAATGAAAAGACTGCGGAACCTCAAATTGGTCGACAGAGCTGAAAGACTCCTTCTGAAGGCGAAGAATCTGAACGAGTTTAGAGATAAACTCGTGAAACTATAGGGCAGAAAATGCTTCCATTCGTTCCAGGTGTCGGTTCAGCCAGCCGCGGTCGGAAGTCGCGCGGTAGAGTTCGAGAACGACGCGCCGCGTGGGACCCTGACCGCGGGTACGAAGTCAACCTCGAAGCTCTCGAAAAAGGATTCCGCAGAAGTATCGCGCTTATACATAACCCCATCGGACAAAGCGGCGTGACGTTTTCTATGATCTACCGCGAGCCGCAGACGGAGGCGACCCGCGTAAAGCTGATCGCGCCCGCCGCGGTGCTGCGCGAAACTCTTGCGGAGCATCCGGACGGCATCACGCGCCAGCTTATCGTCGAAGCGCTGCTCGCTGACGAAAACGTACCGCTGCCGCTGTCGATCGAAGACACCGCGTACTTGATGACCGAATTCGGCGTGCGATTCGATTCCGCCCTTCGAAGGTTCGTCCCAATCGAGAAAGTTGCTGACGAAGACGATCCCGGCAATTCGAATGAGGTAGTAAACGCTCCTCCCTCCGACGCGGCTTCCGATTTTGAAAATCAGAGTTCGTTCGTCTTCCCGCCGGAGATTCCTCCGCTTCGGGCGGACGCGGCTGCAACGATACTTCCATCGTTTCCTTATTCGCTCTCCGATTTCGAACTCGACCTCCTCGAAGCCATCGAGGAATTTGCTCGCGAAAAGGAGCACGAGCGCCTTAGCGCAAGTCTCGACATCAGGGGCGCCGTTTCGTTCTATATGCCACGAATTACGGGCTATCCGAAAATCGTTGCCTTCGCGCCGGCGTCAGAAACTCCCGGCGGCAATATCAGGTAGTTCTATTTCTCTGGAAAAGCCGCCGTTTAACGATGTCGGCGTCAGATCATTTCCCGCACGACGTCCAGCAGCTTCGCGCAGGATTTTTCCCAGGTATACTCCGCGGCGCGGGAAATACCTTTATTCCTCCACTCCGAACTATAGTTTCCATCCGACAATAGTTTCCTGATTTGGTTCGCCCATTCGGAAACGTCCGCGACGCCCAGGACTATAGCCGAGTCCCCCACCGCTTCCGGGAGCGACCCGCAATTCGATACTATAGCCGGTACCCCCGCGCGCATAGCCTCCAGCGGCGTAAGCCCGAATCCTTCCGCGAGCGACGGATGGAGCATCGCTTCCGCGCCCGCGTACCATAACGCGAGTTCCGCGTCCGATACGTATTCCACGTCGATAATTCGCGCGTTACCTGGCAAAGTCCATTCCGGAAAACGCTTCCCGATAATAACTATGGAAAGGTCCGGAAATTCGGACGCTATAGTTTCGAATACTTTTATCGCAAACTCGAAATTCTTGTGGGGCTTTTTATTCCCGACGCATAGTAAATACCTCTGAACCTTATTCCGCGCTTTGAATTCGGCAATATCGCCGGCCCGCGGAGCCGCAATAGTATCTTCGAGTCCGGGATTTATGACTATCGTCTTATCGGTGGCGAATGGAAAATATCGAGCTATAGCATTCCCGGTATGGTTTGAAATCGCGATTATCCTGCCGGATTTCTTAACCGCATTCGCCATTATCCGTCGCGCTGCGAATTTCTTTAGTAGCGAGCCATACCCAGGCTGTTCGAACTGAATGAAATCGTAAATCATTACTATCGAATTCCGAGGTATGTTCCATGGAGCGTTATACTGCGGGAAGAAGTATAGTTTCACGTTCGCGCGCAGCTCGTTTACTATTCTCCGGCCTATTACCTGCTCGCGAATGGAATATATTCCGGCGTCAAAGGACATGAATTCGCATTCGATACCCTCCGATATTATTTCTCCGCGCTGAATATCGTTTCTGAATCCGACTATCAGACTATACTCCTTCGACAGCGCCTTTGCGAACGCCGCGACGTACCTTCCAATACCGGAATGCCCGAACATCCGCGCGTCGAAGAAGATTGCTTCCGATGAAGTCATCGAGTCTAGTCCGCGCAAACCGCGGTAAATTCACCAGTACAATGAAACCTAATGGCCCTGCGTCACCGGCGGAGGAGCAAGGTTCGGGACGGGCTTGGTCGCCTTTTTCAGGAACAGGATCGCGTAACAGGTGTCGGTCCACTGATTAACCGCGAAGGGATGGTCCTCCTGGTCCTGAACGGCCTGAATGTGCGCAGGCAGGTTGCCAGCGGCGTTCGTATCCCACTTGCCGTCGTCGAGCTGGTGGTCTACGAGGTATTGCGCGCCTTCCTTGTACCAGTCGTGCTGACCGAACCACTCCTGCCCCGTCAGCGCGCCCGCGCGCTCGAGACCGTAGAGATAATAATAATGCCAGCCGCCGTCGCCGGAGGGAGCCGCGGGGTTGCGCTCCACGGAGAAATACTTGCCGAGCCAGCCGAGGCCGTCGAAAATCGACTTCGTCGTCCGGCCCTGAAGCTGGAGGTCATAGAACCTTCTGCGCCTGCCGTCGAGTTCGGTCAGACGATCGTGAATCACCGCGAGCGTGACGACTCCCGCGGTGGTCATGCTTCCCGTCTTGAGCCATCCCTCCTGGTAGTTCCAGCCGCGGGCGTTCGCAAAGTTGCTGTCGGTCGAACGCATATCGACGGTCGGACCGAACGGAGGAACCGCGGGACCGCTCTGATCCTGCGTATCGAGGAAGTGATTAAGCACGGGGATGTAGAACTCCGGCGTGCTTACATCCACCGTCATCCGAGCCGCGGAACTAAGCCCAAGCAGCGCGTACTGAGAATTCGAATGATCGCCCTGACCGTGGGGGTAGCTCCAGAAGCCGGAGGAATTTCGCTTCTCTTCGATCCACGCGACCATTTCCTTGATCCAGTCGAGTTCGAGCGGCGTACGCTGCTGCTGCGCCTCGGTTCTCCTCGGATTGAACTGCACGGGACGAACTTCAAGGAGCATTAGCGTCACGCCAATGTCGTACGTGCGAAGCAGATCGTGGGCCTTCAGATCGAGATACTGCTGATAAAGCCACTCGATGCCTTTCTGGATTCTGCGGTCCTCACGCTCGATGACTCCGCTATGCACAAGCGCAAGAAGGCAAAGCGCCGTGCCTCCCATAACGTGAGTGTTCATGTAAATGTCGAAGTGGCCGTCTGGTTTCTGCTGAGTCAGGAGCCAGTTGGTCCCCTTGTCCACTGCCGCGTCGATTTTATCCTGCAGGGCCTGGTCGACCGGAAACTTCGTCAGTCCGGCGCCAAGCTTCTTTTCGAACGCGGTGAACTGCCAAGGCGCCTCGTCTCCGGCGTACGCCACCGAAATCGACGACACGGCGAAAAGCGCGATGAAAGCTACGATTAATCTTGCGGCGAACACTTGAACCTCCTTGAATGGACCCGGCAGGCAGTTAATCACAAAACCGATTCTTAGTCAAAATTATTGTTCGTGAAGATGAACTACCGGAAAACCTGAATCTACCCGTAATCTATCTTAAACGAGGAATTTCGTCAAAAGGTTCGAACTGAGAGGCAATGAAAAAACTTCACTACTACGATCCGAAGACGCAGCCGGAAACGCTCGAACGCTGGCGAAGCGAGGTCAGGAAGTTGCAACCTGCTCCGAAGGTTTTGATGGACGCGAGCCTCTCTGCGCTGCTCGTGCTCGACGTGCAGCTCTATTTTACAAACGAGGCAAGCCGCGCGTTCGCGCCGCAGTCGAGGAGTCTGATCGAGCCGCTACGCATACTCGCGGACGAATTCGCGCGGGCCGGTAGCCAGGTGATCTTCACGCGGCACGTCGATCCGGAGCCTTCGAGTCCGATGCGAAAGTGGTGGCGCGGGCATATCGACCCTGCGGATCCTCTTGCGGGCATCGACCCCGCGTTCGAAGACGTGGGCGGCGTTAGAATCGATAAGACCGCGTATTCGGCGTTTCGGGGGACGAATCTCGAAGAGGAACTCAGGCGCCGCGGAATCCGGACGGTGGCGATTTCCGGCCTTCTGACGCACCTCTGCTGCGATACGACCGCGCGGGAAGCGTTCATGCTAGGTTACGACGTTGTCATTCTTCTTGACGGCACCGCATCGTACAGCGAAGATCTGCACCTCGGATCGATTCGCGCGCTCGCGCACGGTTTCGCTACGCCTATGACCGTTGAAGAATGCAGAATAGTGGTTAGTGGTTAGTGGTTCGCTGCTATTTATTCCATTCTTAATTTGTAATTCGTAATTCATTGCCGTGATTTCAATCGCCTTCTTTTTCCACTTCCACCAGCCGTATTACGCCGATGACGTCGGCGGCGGGATCCTGCTTCCGTGGGTGCGGATGCATTCCTGCAAGGATTATCTCGGCATGGGACTGCTGCTCCAGAAGTTCCCGGAGATCAAGGCGACGTTCAATTTCGTTCCGTGCCTTCTGAAGCAGATCGTGGAGAAGGATAGAATCACGAAGGAAGACGAATACTACAAGGTTTCGCACAAAGCCGCGGACACGCTCACCGAGGGCGAAAAGAACTTCATTGCGAGGAACTTCTTCTCGTGCCCGAAGACGACGATGATCGACCCGTACCCGCGGTATCGCGAGCTTCGCGAACTCTGCCTCGATCCGATCGCGATGAAGCCTGGCGCCTGCGATAAACTCGACGAAGACGATCTTCGCGACCTCCAGACGTGGTTCAATCTGACGTGGTTTCATCCGCTCGTAATCGCAGGGGAACCAGAACTCGCGAAGCTCCAGAAAAAAGGCGGCGATTTCTCCGAAGGCGAGAAGCACTTCGTCCTCGGGAAGCATCTCGAAATGATGGAGCGCGTGATTCCGCTTTACCGCGAACTCTGTGCGCGGGGGCAGGTGGAACTCACGTTCACGCCGTTCTATCATCCGATAATGCCGCTGCTTTGCGATTTCACGTCGGTGAAGGAGGCGCTTCCGAGGGCGCAGCTTCCGAAGGGACACAGATCGCTGATTGACGACGCGCGAAGGCAGATTCAGAGCGGGATCGAGTATTTCGAAAAAGTCTTCGGCCACCGTCCGAAAGGTTGCTGGCCTTCGGAGGGAAGCGTTTCGCAGAAGGCCGCGGAGGTCTTCGCGGAACAGGGCGTAAAATGGATCGCGACCGACGAGCAGATTCTCGAGCGGAGCATCGAAGCAAAGCTCGAACGGGACGAAAAACGCAGGCTACGAAACCCGGACGTGCTGTGCAGACCGTACAGACTAAAGACGCAGGGCGACGCGCCAGCGATAATTTTCCGCGATCTCACGATCTCGGACAAAGTCGGCTTCAACTACAAGACTCTGCCGCCGGAGGTCGCCGCGGAGGATTTCATCCAGACCGCGCTGACTGCGAAAGAGCGCTCGAAACAGAAGTCGCCGCTGATGCCAGTGATTCTCGACGGCGAGAACCCGTGGGAGTGGTATCAAGGCGGCGGGGTTCCGTTCCTGACGGAGCTTTACTCCCGGCTGACGAAACTTCAGGGAGAGATCAGCACGGTGCGTATCAGCGATTTCATCGAGGCGAACCCGCCGGAGCAGATTATTCCGCGGCTGTTCGCGGGGAGTTGGATCAACCACAATTTCTATATCTGGGCCGGGCACGAAGAGGACCGACGGGCCTGGGAGGAACTATTCGCGGCGCGGAAGGCGCTCGAATCGAAAGCGGACGACCCCGCTATCCCGCGGGAGAACGTCTCGCGGGCATGGGAGGAGCTTTACATCGCGGAAGGGTCGGACTGGTGCTGGTGGTACGGAACCGACCATTCGTCGAGCCACGACCTCGAGTTCGACAGGCTTTTCAGGACGCATCTCGTAAACATCTACGATCTCGTCGGCGAGCCGCATCCCGCGGCGCTCGACATGCCAATGACGAAGTCGGGCGCATCGGGCGAGGAATTCAGCCCGCCCGGGCAGAGGCTCGATATCGTCGTCGACGGAAAGGCTTCGAGCTACTTCGAATGGCTCGGCGCAGGACGGTACAAACCGACACGCCGCGGAAGCGTGATGACCCTCGGCTTCGATCTCGTCCGCGAAGTTCTCTTCGGACTGACGAACAAGGACGATCTCGCCATCAGGATCGACCCGCGCGAAGGCGGAGCGATCTTAACGAGCGACGCGGACACCTGTAAGATTCACGTTATCGAGCCGGTGAAGCGCGAAATCGTGCTTCGAAACGGCGCTACTCCCGACCGGGCAATATGGGCGCACGGTAACGTCCTCGAAGCGGTGATCGAACTTCAAAGGCAGGAAACGCGCAGGGTTTCGTTCTACATCGAACTGATGCGCGAAAATGAATCTGCGATCCGACTTCCGTTCGAAGGCGCCATATCCTTCGACCCACCTGGCGACGATCTCTCGAACGGCGATTTCGTGATCTGAGCGGGCGAGGCGGTCACGTCTTTGGCGCGGGCCGCACCTCATCGAAAACCGCAGCGAGTTTTGCCGTGAGTTTCCTTCGCTCGAATTCCTGCACGAACTTTGATCTCTCCTCGGAATCGCTCACTTCAAACTTCAGTATATCCAGAAGTCCGCGCGAAATCGCCTCTACGTCCGCGGGAGCGCAGACGATCCCTGACCCGGATTCGCGGATGAGGTCCGCCGCGATGCCTTCGCGTACGGTTCCGAGAATCGGTTTCCCTGATCGAAGATACTCGTACATCTTGCCCGCGGTGGTGCTGTTCTCCGCCTCCTGGATTATGACGAGCAGCGCGTCCGCGGAAAGCAGGTACGAAATCGCGTCTTCGTGGCTTACAGGAGGTATTATCGAGACGTGTTTTTCGAGGGAGAGTTCGCTTACGGTTTCAGCAACGACGGGCTGCGCGTTCCCGACGAATATCATCTGGAAAGGTAGGTCGCCTTCGTGCGAGTCGACAAGTTTTCTTACCGCCATAAGCACGTAGGTCGGCAGGGTGAACGCGTACATCGATCCGGAAAACACGATCGTCGGTTTCGAAAACGTCTTCAGAGGAACGCTCTGGAAGTCGCTTTCGTCGTACCCGTTGCTTATCGGACGAATCCTGTCAGCGGAAGCGTCACTGCCAAGCTCCAGAAACTTCGGGTAATCGACCTCGCCCCATGTCGTCACTCTGAAAGCCCCGTCGATCATCTTCGCTTCGAGGCTCTTCGCCTTTTCCAGAAGTTTGCCGCGGTCGTATTTGTTCACCGAGTTCCTCGTCCATGGATCGCGGAAGTCGATTACGTACGGAATGCCCGTGATTTGGGAAATCTCATGAACGATCAGGAACGATGACCAGGGCGAACCCGTGGCGAAGAGGATGTCCACCTTCCGCTTTCTCGCGATCTCCACTCCCTTCCTTATCGCTGGTTTGATCCAGCCCCGCGCGCGATCCGGGAAGGCCCAGCGTTTCGAAAGCCTCGTCGCGATGTTTCTGAGGCCGAGCTTCGCGGCCTGCATTATCACGCGGTCGAACCGTCTCGCGCCGACACGCACGATTTCGGTTTCCGGACCAAGTTCGCCCAGCAATTTGTGGTCTTTCCTGTGAATCGGATCGTCGTCGACGGTTACGACAACCGGGGCCCAGCCGGACCCAGGAAGGTACTTTACGAATTTGAGCGAACGAAGCGTCCCTCCCGTCTGGAGAGGCGGGAAATCGTGGGCGAAGAAAAGTAATGTGCCAGGCATATTCCGGTTTGACGAGTCTCGCTCAAAATTTGCTTTCAGTTAGGTCGCTTCATGCTATATTAAGGTCCAGGCAAGGAGACACTAATGAACGGAGCGATCAATTTCAGCCTTTTATACATCGATCCCGCGGTGGGAACAGTCATTCTTTCCGCAATTCTGTCCGCCGTCATTGGGTCGTGGCTGTTTTTCAGAAACATGATCGAAAGAGCCTTTCGATTCTGCTTCGGCTGGGCGATGAAAAAGCCCGCGGAAACAGAAATCGCGCCTGTTACAAGCGAATCGTCGGCAGTTTCGGAAGAAAGCAAAGACGGAGACCATACTTGAGCGGACCCGGCGTTTTCGAAAATGACCCCGGTTCATTTCGCGATCCGTCCGGCTTTGTAATTCACTCGGAAGATCGCGTTTTCCGGGTTCTCACGGAGGTCGCGCTGCCCGCCATCGACGCGGCCACGGAAAGCGGTCTCCTGCGTGAGCTATCCGACGCCAGGAAGATCGTCGGCACGACGACTCTCGATGAAGGCGAGCAGTTGTCGCGCATTAAATCCACGTTCCCGGAAGCGAAGAGAGTCCTCGAACATCAGCGCATCGATCTGCTTACGTATCCGACCGAGTGGACGCTTTCCATGCTCGCGGACGCGGGGATTCTGACGCTCGCAGTGCAGATCGCAGCCGTGCGGAAGGGGCTTTCGCTCCAGGACGCGTCGGCGTACAACGTGCAGTTTATCGGCACGAAGCCGGTGTTCATCGACGTCACGTCCCTGCAGATCGAAAAGAGAAGGGACATCTGGCTCGCGCTCGGGCAGTTCTACAGACACTTCCTCTATCCTATGCTGCTTAAACTGCATCGCGGCGCAAGCACCAAGGGTTACTTTCTCGAAAACATCGACGGCCTCGACTCTACGAACGTCGCAAGGATTCTCGGCAAGGGCACGCTCCTAAGCCCGGCGAGACTTTTCGACGTGTGGCTACCGTCGTGGCTTTCGAAAAAGGACGCCCCCGCGAAGAATCAGGCCGACGGCGCGCAGGCGCAGGCCGGGAACCCGGAAGTCCAGGTGTTCACGCTGCAGAGACAAAAATCGAAACTGTCAAAACTTCGCAAAGCGTTCAAGTCTCGAAGCGACTGGTCGAGTTACGAAAAGACCTGCACGTACAATGACGAATCCGAGCGGGAGAAGATCGAATTCGTCGATCGCGCGCTTAACGATCTGAAGCCTTCGTGGACGCTCGATCTCGGATGCAACACAGGTAACTACTCCCGGATCGCGGCGAAGCATTCGAAAAGAGTCATCGCGCTCGACCAGGATCACGATTCCCTCGATTCGCTTTACAGGAAATTCAGTCTCGATCCGGAACTTCGCGACAAGGTTCACATCGTGTGGTCGGGAATCGACAATCCGACGCCCGCGATAGGATGGACGAACTCGGAGCGCAAGTCGCTGTTCGAACGTATTTCGGCGGACGTAGTGCTCGCGCTCGCGCTTGTGCATCATCTTCTCGTGACGGGACGGGTGCCGCTTGGGAGACTTGTAGAGTTCTTCAGCGGAATCGCGTCAAGGGCGCTGATAATCGAATTCGTTTCGCCCGCGGACCCGATGTTCACCAAACTCGCAGCGTTTCGAAAAGATCTATACGAGGGCATCAGCGAGGAATCGTTCCGCATCGCCTTCGAGAAAGAATTCGAAGTCGTCGATCGAAAGTCTCTCGGAGGCGGAACCAGGACGATCTTCAGACTTGAAAAAAGAGAACCAAATGAGCGACCTAAGCCAGGAACAGACCTCTAAACCCTCGGTCTCGCGGAGAGCGCTGAAGGCGCTCGGCTATTCTTTCATGGCCTGCTTTTTTCTGGCGGTTCCGTACCTCAGGTTTCTGACAGACAATGAAAACCGGCACGCATACGGTTTCAGGCACATCCACTACTTCCAGATCATGGCAATCGTCGCGTCGGTGGCGGTTTGCGTGGCCGCATATTACGGCCTACTCGCGATGATCGCTCCGAGGCTTCCACGAAGAGTTTCCGGACTCGCGAGAAGACTCGCGCTCTCTCCGCTTTTCGCGCTGGTGGCGTTCAACGTAATCCGTATTCCGCTGTTCGAATTCGTTCCAGAGTGGGATCTCGCGCTCGTTCCGTATCAGCGGATCGTCGTAGGCTCGATGGCAGTTCTGCTGTTCGTCACGGAGACGGGGTTCTCCGGGTTCTGCAGGTTCGCACGAGGCTTCGCGCTGCTCTTTTCGCCTTTCCCGGTAATTCTGACGGCGATCTTCCTTACCTTCGGCGCCCAGGGCGCGGCGTACGAGGAGCCGCCGTTTTCAGAGGAGAACCCGCTCGAAGGCGCGCCCACGACAAAATTCTCAGCTTCGATCTACATCCTGATGTTCGACGGGTTCGACTACGACATCGCGTTCGGTTCAGAGAAGTCCGATCGCGTCAGAAAGAATCTGGACGAGCTGATTTCGAGAAGTTTCTTCTTCACGAAGGCGCGGTCTCCAGCGAACGTCACGCAGAAAAGCATCCCGCAATTCCTTTACCAGACGAGCGCGGAAGTCGAATGGGACGAAGGCGGAGAATGCTGGTTCACGCAGGGCGGAAAGAAAAGCCCCGCGACGGAATTCGAATCCCTCTTTCAAAGGTGGAGCGGCGAAGGCACGATGAAAGTCGCCACGGGCTGGCATTTGAATTACCGGAAGCTCCTCGAAGACGACATCGACTACACCAGCTCCATCCCGAGCTACAACGGTTCGATTCTCGGCTTCGAGGCGATGATGAACACCCACGCGTTCTACCTGACGGACCTCGCGTACCTTCCAGTGAGGAGCGCGCTGCGTCTCTCGCCGAACTACTTCTGGGACTATCGCGCGCTCGCAATCGTTCATCTGCGCGAAAGAGCGCTTCGCACGGTCAATTTTGCCGGGGACGACGTCTTCGGCTACTTCCATTTCACGATCCCTCACGCGCCTTATGTCACCGACCGGGACGGCGTCGTCCCGAGATCGCAGTTCAACAAGAGTAACTCCGGCGACGGCTACGAAAACGCGCTCGATTACGCCGACACGATCGTGGGAGAGGTCATTTCCGCGCTGAAAAGCCGCGGCAGGTGGGATAACTGCCTTTTGCTGCTTACCTCCGATCATGGTCACGTCGCGTTCGACGGAGCGGCGGCGCGCAGCCTTAACGTGCCTCTTATAATAAAGATGCCGGGGCAGACGGAAGGCAAAGTTATCGACGACGAATTCTTTACGGTGAACGCCGCAGAGTGGATCGAGGAAAACTCGCACCAATAATCGTGAACGTTCGGTGATCCACGTGGCACGGACGTCCCATTCGCGATTTCACGGTCAAGATGACCGTGCCACGCGCAAAAACCTTCGTAGGCTTCTATCAACGTGGTTTATCGAACGCTTACATTTTATTGACTTTAGAATAATGCTAATAAGCCTATAATAAAGCTTTATATAAGAATAAAGCGACTTAAAAGATTACGACTAAGGCTTAGTTGAAATCAAAACTTAAATCAGACGTCAAAAGCGTTTCTGTTCAGAAAGTTTTTGACTGATCCCGGTGGTGTCCGCGTCACTAATGTAGATCATGGCCGAGGTAGGTACTCGATCCGCAAGAAACGTGGTTCACCGAACGAATACAATAATCATTCGTTTGTAACGAATGGATTTCGGCCTTCGAGTAGAATCGGGAAATGGAATTTCGGGAACCACTGTTTTTGCTGCTGCTCGTCTTTCCCGCGGGGTTTTATTATCTGCGTGCGCGGGCAACTAAAAAATCGCCTTCTATGCACTACGGTCTGAAGAGCCTGCTGCTCGCGTTCGCGCTTACCGCGCTAGCGCTCGCGAAGCCAGAGATAGACCTCATCGAAGGTCCGAGAAAGATAGCGCTGCTTTTCGACGTCAGCCACAGCGCGTTCGACAGAATCGACGTGGCGCGGGAACTCGAAACCCTCGCGACCTCCGGAAGGCTCCGGCAGGATGATATCATCAGCGTGACTCTTTTTGCCGGCTGGTCGCGGACCATTCTGAGCGGCGAGCGCCTTTCGGAAGCGCCGTCGAAACTGCCGACGCCGCTTCCGAACATAGCGGGCGGTGCGACGAACTTCGCGTCAGCACTGGAAGAAATTCCCCCGGACGCGGACTTCGCGATCGTCTTCACCGACGGCGCGTTCACTCATTCGCGGTCCGAGACGGCGGCCGCTACGAGGTTTGCCGCTCAGAAGGATACTCCGGAACTTCATTTCGTCTGGAGCGACCTTAGAAGGTTCGACGCGCGGATCGCGGACATCGTCGCGCCACTGAAAGTGAATCCGTCGGAGACGTTCGCGGTGGAGGTCGAGCTGATTGCGAGCGATTCCTGCGAGGCGATCCTGACGGCGAGTTCGCGCGAAAGCGGAGCAGAAATCTTCAGGCGGAAAATCGACCTCGCGCCCGACGCCCAGACACGAGCGATCCTGAATTTCACAGCTCCGGAGTCGGGGTTCGTCGAACTCGAGTTCCGAATCGACCCTTCGGACGAAAATCCGGAGCATCGCGAGTCCGGGCACTATCTGGCGAATAACGTAGGGAGCGTTACGATTCTCGTCCGATCGGAGGTTCGGAACGTGCTGCTTTTTTCGAGCCTGGAGGACAGCCAGATTCAGCGCGCGCTCGAAAGCAGCGTCTCGCGGAACGTCGTCGTGCGCAGAAGTTCGGGCGCCGCGCTCGAAGTTTCGCTCGCGGACCTCATTATCGTCGAGGACTATCCCGCGGACAAAATCCCACTGGAAACCATGGAGTCCATCGTGAACTGCGCCTTCCGGGAAGGTTGCGGATTTCTGATGCTCGGCGCGGGGGGCGCGTTCGCTCCCGGAGGCTACGCGGATACGATCGTCGAGGAAAGGCTGCTCCCCGTCAAGTGCGCACGGGACGATCGCAGGCTGAACGTACTTCTGCTGCTTGACGTCAGCTCGAGCATGAGCGAGCCGCTCGCCGGCGCATCCCGCAGCGCGACCAGATTCGACGTCCTCCGCGCGGCGGTAGGCTCGCTCTCGGCGAAACTTCTCCCCGGCGACGGAATCGGGCTGATCACTTTCGCTGGCCGGGCTGATTTCCCCGCGGGAAGATCGTTCGTCCCGATGAGCAATCGAGCCGAGATTTCCGCCGGGCTGTCCGCGGTACGTCCGTTCGGGCCCACGGACGTGCGTCCGGCTCTCGGTCCCGCAAAGTCCATGCTCGAAGGCTCGGACGCGCCGCTGAACCACGTCGTACTGATCACCGACGGAAGGCAGCTTGCGGAAATCGGGGACGCGAACGCCAGGCTCGAAGCGTTCTTCCGCGAAACCCTTGACCTCGGCGCGTCCATCACCGTGCTTTCGGTAGACGACGCTCCGACCCTCGATTATTCCGCACTGTCCGGGAATCCAGACGCGAACGTACTCGACGCGACCATTGAACGGATTCCGGAGCTTCTCCTTGAAGACATTCGCAAAAAACGAAGTTATTTCGAGCCGGAGCCGGGGAACGCGCGGCTTGAAAACGCGGTGGCGGGTTTCGAGGACGCGCCGGGAATAGAAGCGAAGGCCGGGGAGATCGTCACTAGCGCGCGAAGGGAAGAAGGCGTTCTCATCTACAGCGTGGAAAAGGACGATCTGCCGCTGGTCGCTATCAGGCGCGTCGGCGCAGGGATTTCCGGAGCGATCCTGCTCGACCCGTCCGACAAAAACATGGCGGGCGAACTCGCCTTCGACCGAAACTGGAACGTCTTCCTCCAGAATTTCATACTCCGCCTGATTCGCGACCACTCCGAAAATCAACCTGAAATCGAGGCGCGCGAGAACTCGCAGGACGACAGTACGCTCGATCTCGTCATCACGTTCGATCACGCCGAGCAGGCTCCGGAGGAAAGAATGTTCGTCAGGCTCACGCCGATTGGGACCGGCGGGCCGGGAGAAGTATTCCCGCTGATCAGGGAAAGCGCGACGAGATTCGAGGTTCATAGCGTTCCGGCTTCCGCTACTGGTAGGCTTGCGGTGGTAGAATCCGCGTCCGGAGCCGTGATCGTCCGCACGGTGATCTCCGGCAGGCTTGCGCGGGAGTTCTTTGAACTCGCCCCCAGGCAGATGGAAATCCAGACGCTGGCGTCGCTCTCCGGAGGCGCCGTAGTGAAGGACGCGCGGGCCGTGCGAATTCGCAACAGCGAAAGCGCAGCAGCTTACGGTCTCGATTCCGCGCTCTTTGGCGCCGCGATTCTGTCCCTGCTTTTCTGGTGGTTGCGCAGAGCAAGATAAAAGTAAACGATCTTGCTCCGAATCGCATAAGATATCAACTTAAAATAACCTATTAAAACAGTTTGGATATAATATCGGACGATTTATGTATGCGAGTATCAGTGTGAAACGCAGATAAAGGATAATATAGATTATTAACAGACTATATGAAGTGCTGACCCGTGACGGGCCGTTTTCGGTGAGCGCTACGCAAAATGAAATGCTCTGTTGATCCCACATCGAGCAGAATCCAGCCATCCCGGCAGTGATCGGAGAAAACTTCAAATACTCCCGACGAAACTACCGGCGCCTTCGCAATCTTCTCTCTGAGTGAGGTTGTCGAAAAAGTGCCGGGGACTTCAACCGTCTGACACTCCGATGCCTGGAATCGACTTCTTGCGCAACTTTAGACGAGAAAGTCCCCGGCACTTGTAGTTTCCGGTCCTTATCAGGTAGCCCCTGAGTAACTGAAATCGAGGATGCGGGCGCTAAGATAATTTTGTTTTTAAGCTCAAGATCGTAAGGCGCGCCGCCGATTATATGGATGACGAACTTTTGTTTCTTCCAATCCTTAGCGATTGTCTGAACGCGTTGTTCGGACCGCTCTATCCCAGAACTCAGGATTTGAAGTAATCAGAAGAGTTTTCTTTTCTTTCTGACCAATGGTTCGGCACGGCCGGGTCGTCTGCGGACGGTTCGACTGAGTTCTGGCAACGTTTTACGCAAGGCGCGAAGCAGGCTATCGATAGCCCGGCTCGCCCGAAGCGTCAGGCTGCGCGCGGAAAGCCGTGCCGAAGCCATCGGTACAAACCGTGGATTTCGACTTTGAGCCTCAACATACAGAGCAACTACCTTCTTGACGTCGCCCGCCAGGCGTTCGGAAAGAACAGCGCCCTGCGGGATCGGTCTCTCGAGCGAATGTCCACTGGACTCCGCATCAACCGCGCCAGCGACGACGTCGGCGGGATGGTGATGCACGAGAAGTTCCGCACCCGGATCGCGAGCCTGCAAACGTCCATCAGCAACGTGCTCTCGTCAGTGTCGCTCGTCCAGATTGCGGAAAGCGCGCTTGCGGAAATGGACGATCTGCTGAACCAGCTCCGCGGCGTGTTCGTCGAGAGTCAGAATCTTCCGTCTTCGAGTTCTCAGAAGGGCGCCGCGGCCCAGAGGCGGATCGACGATATTCTGGACGCGATCGACAGAATTTCGTCCACGACCCGCGGCTTCGGGAAGAACATCCTCGACGGCACGCTCGGAAGGGAAATTACTTTCGTGGGCGACCTCAGCGTCATCGGCGGGACGAAAATCGATATTCCCGAAGGCAGCCGTCTGTCGCTCGGCGAGCACAAACTCATTTCGTCGCAGGTCGCGATCGTCAGCGACATCAATAACGACGGCATCGCGATCTACAACCAGAACATGCTAGGCGAAGGCGGAAGGCTCACCGACGCAAGCGACGCGGGAGGACTTCCGTTCCTTTCGCCGATTTTCAATTCCGCCACGAAGACCGTCTACTTCGCCGGGTCGGACGGAACCCTGCAATCGCGGCATGAAAGGGACACCGGAAATTCAGTCACGCTGACGAACCCCGCCAAGACCGGGATTATGGGCGGCGACGATCCGACGCTCGTAACGGACATCCACGCGCTTTCGAACACCCAGCTCGTCTACGCGAACGATGTCGCGGGAGAAAGCTACCTCTTCACCCAGAGCGCAGGCGCGGCGGCGACTCAGATCAACTTCCCGAGGCTCTACAACCCCACCGGGACGTCCTCCGCAGTCGTCGCGGAATACGACGCCGGGGGGCTGTTCAACTCGTCGTTCGCGTATCCGGGCGGAGTTTCGAGCCTGACGAGCGTCACCACCGACGGCACACTGCTCTACGGCATTCGTCAGGACGGACTCATCGTTTCGTTCGACACCGCGGGCGGTTCCGCGCAAACCTTCGCGTATCAGGACGACACCGGCACCGGGTTGACGCTTCCACTCGACGCGAAGGCTATTGCCTACGTCCCGGCGGGCGCGCCGGGAGTCGCGGCGAACAGTCTTTTCGTCTACGATCCGACGCAGGGGTTTGCGAGGGTCGAGCTGAACACGGGAACGTCCACCGCGCACATAATGGACGTCAGCAGCTTCCTCGAAGACTCCCCCCCGTTTACTGTAACGGAGTCGGGCGATGCGACTCCGGATTCCTTCACGCTTTCGAGCGGCCCGGACATCGTCGATCTGAACGCGTTCACGACAACCGGAACGATCACCGTAACCGCGACGGACGTCAACACCAACGGCTCCATAGACTGGGTGACGAGCGGTCCCGCGGACTATTCCGGGCAGAACATTCTCACCGCCTCGGGAGGCGGAGTCATCGACATAAAGAGCAACAGCGTCGGCACCGTCGCGATAACCCAGACCATCCTCGAAAGTCAGACTGGCGGATTCCTCCAGGGCGCGAGCGGCGCGATCACCGACACCACGGGCTGGGCGAATCATTATATGACCGCGACGATAGACAAGGAAGGAGCCTCGCCGCTCACCGCGAACGTGGTGATCGCGGACGGCGCGGGAGCCACGGGCGCGGACATCGCGACTTCACTCCAGAACGCCATCGATCCGGGGATGGCAAGGGCGCTCGTCACCTTCGACGGCGGCACGAACAGCTACAAGATAACTTCCCTCGCGACGGGCGCGACTTCCGAGATCACCCTTACGGACGGATCGCAGGACGCAGTCGTTTCTTCGGGAGCGACGGTTCCCGGGTCGGACAGACTCGTAACACACGGACAACTCCGCGTTACTATAAACGGCGCGGCGACCGACGTCACAATCAGCAACACCTCGATTCCGTCGGCTCTGACCGCGATAAACACTCAGCTCGGCTCCTCCATTTTCGCGTTCAGCGCGCTTAAAGTCGTCGGCACGAAAACCGCCGCTTCGTCCGCGGAAGACGTCGTGCCGGAGGTCACGGTCCAAAGCCTCGGAGTTACCGCCGGCGAGACTGTCAGTATCGCGGGCGCGTCTTCGACCGACATCAGCGCGCTCACGTCTGGAGCCACGTTCAAGGTGGCGATGACCAACGCCGGCGTCGCCACGTTCCAGAGCATAACGCTCGATCACGTCAGTTTCGACCTCTCGAACTCCGCCGGCATCGCAGCCGCGATGGAAAGCGCGATAGAGAACAAGTTCTCCGGGCTTTCAACGACGGACTTCGCGGTGACGTTCGACGGAAGCAGCTACAAATTCGCCACGACGCCGCAGGCTGGAGTATTCACTTCGGGCGGCGTCGAAATAAGATTCGAGGAGGACGGCTCGTCCACCGCGTTCCAGCTCGGACTAACGAGCACCGCGGCCAGCGGAGACAGAACGAATTTCTCGCAGGTAACGAGAGGCGCGGGAGATCTGTTCGTCAACTGGCAGTTCGGCGGCGCGGGCGCAAGCAAGACGGGCACCGGAAAGCACGGCCTGACAAGCGATCTGAAACTCACAGGCGCCGGCGTAACGTCAGACTCCGGAGGCATCGCGGTAGGCGACAAGTTCACCGTCAAGATCGCGCTGATTCCCCGTGACTTCACCGACATGACGTTCAACGGAACGAACCTCGTCGCGTCCTCCCCCACTGCGACCGTCGGGAGGCTTTACAGCACCTCGACGCTCCAGCCGACGGGAGGGACGATCAATTTCGCGAACGCAGTTCAGACCGGGACGGAAGCGGTCGCCTACGACGGGACTAACTACTACGTCGAATCGCCCGGAACTCCGTTCATCTACGCGCTCGATTCCGCGGGCACGATAAAGAACGTGATTCTGAAGCCCGAGTCCGCGGACGTAAACGACGAGCTTGGAATGGCATTCAGCGGCGGTCTTCTCTACGTCACGAACGACTCCACCTCCGAAGTCTACGCGATCGATCCCTTCTCAGCACAGGGACAGAAGGTGATCGTCGAGGGCAATTCGACCTTTTCGACTCTGAAGCTCAAATCGTCGAACACGGGCACGGATCAGGCCTACGCGCCAGTCGTAAACTCCGCCGGGACGTACATCTTCTACGAACTTTACGACGGCGCGAGCCGATCGCTTATCGCGCACCAGCGCTCCACGGGACTCGAACACGTCGTGCTGACCGACAATTCGCCGTTTACGCCCGCGACCGCCGCGCCAACCATCGGGACCGCCGCGGAGTCGCACTTCCAGACCCGCTCGAACGCAAGCGGTTCAAGAATCGTTCTCGTCGAGGAAGGGAACGTCAAGGTGTATGACGTCGACGTCGCGGGCGGCACGACCACTCTCGTCAGCGACCTCGGCGCGGGGGACAATCCGGAAATCGATTCGTCCGGAACCTACGTCGTTTTCGAAAGGCCGGATACGAACCCGACGGACCTTTTCTTCGCCTCCGCGGACGGATCGTTCGCGCCCGTGAACTTCACCGCGAGCGAGAACCCGGACAGCGGCCCCGAGTCGGGCGGAGTACGCGACGGAAACGAAGTCACGGGCGGCTCGTCCGCGAGCTTCTCCACAGGCGGAGATCGCATAGCGTTCATCTCGAACGGCGACGTCTACGTCTATCGCACGACGAACCCGCTGACGGGGCAGGTAGCGACTCCGATTCCGATAAAGCCGTCGGACGTCGATCTTGACGCGGAACTCGACAACCTCGCGAGACCCACCGGGCCGAATCCGAACTCGCTTTTCACGAAGACGCCGACCATCGACACGTTCAACACGATGACTCGCGAGACGTTCACCATCAAAATACTGACCGACCCGGACGAAGAGTACGCGGGCACGTTCTCCGTGAATGGCGACGAATCCGGCTCTCACGCGGACGGAGTCATCGGAAAGGAGTACGTCACTTCCGGCGGCGTCGGCGGAACGGGAATGGGACTTCGGTTCACGGTGAACGACGACGGGCAGTACACCGTCGGCGACGAATTCCTGATCGACGTCGACGTCGTCGCCGCGATAAGGCTCGACGGCGGACCGACGCAGCTCGCCACCGCCGACAGAACGCTGCTTTTCGAGGACGAGTACGGGCAGAGAGTAGCGGTGAGTTTCGCGTCGTACATTCCTTCCGGGAATAACGAGGTTCGGTTCCGCGTCGAGGGCGAGGAGCAGTTCCAGACGCACATCGAATCCGGACTCCCAGGAGGCCAGGAAGACATCGTCATAGATAGCTATTCATCGAAATCACTCGGACTGGACGGCATGAAAGTTACTGACAGCATCCAGTCGGCCTGGACGAATCTGACGGTGAGTTCGCAGAACGCGGGGACGAGCGACGAGCTTGAAATCTTCCTCGCGCCGGAGGTCAGGAGAGACGACTTCGTGCCGAGGAAGGAAACCTACAGACTCACCTTCAAAGATGAAAACACCTTCGACGTCACGGGAACCATCAGCGGAACCATCGCGAAGAACCTGCAGTACTACGAAGGGCACAAGATCGAGTTCCGCGGAATCGAACTCACTCTCACCGGCAAAGCCGAGGCGGGAGATTACGTCACCTTCGGCTACGACGGCGAACTCGGAACGCTCGCGAAGATCGACCTCGCGAAGGATCGCATCGCGGACGCGCGGGCCGAACTCGGCGCGAAGGCGTTTTCGCTCGAGAACTGGGCGAACACTCAGACCCAGCAGCGCTTCAACTTCGTCAAATCCGACAGCGACATAGGCGACGCAGACATGGCGGCAGAATTCACCAACTACACGCGCAATCAACTCCTCGCAGGACAATTCCATCTAACCTCGACACTGTCGCAGATATCGTCGGAGCGGATGATGGAACTTCTCGGGCCGAGTCTGCTGCTCTGAAGTGGCCCTCACTCGTAAACGGGGTTTTGAGCCGTCAGAAAGCGCGCCTGACACCGCGCTGCGATCTCTTCATTCGCTTCTGGAGGTGAGTTGCCCCCACTAAGAAACTATCGTAGGCACTTGGGACCGCGGACGTCCTCGTCCGCAAAAGCCGTCAAACGTCTCGTTTGACAGCTCCGAATTATCGATGTCGCTTCCTTGAGATAATTTCTAAATAATTCAACTATGCGAGCAGTATTAATAAATAAAATCATATACACACAGCATTAAGAGACATCTATTTATAAAATAATGTATGTTATCCTTTATCTACGTTTCACACTGATACTCGTATACAGATGCGCAATTTAGATATAAGTCCGTGAACCACATTGCATGGACGTCTCATCCGTGTTTTCACGGTGAGGATGACAATACCGCGCGCGGGAAACACTCCAGACTTTTCAATCAACTTGGTTCCCCAAACCGTAAGTGTTCACGGGGTAGATCGCAGTCTATAGCGGGATTCTGTTCGTAGTGTGCTCGTGAGAGCATATTTTCGCGGTGTGGTGGATCAAAGAAACGC
>JANLHZ010000062.1 GCA_024653775.1 Planctomycetota bacterium
TTTGACGGCTCCGGGTGGTTCGAGCTCGTTACCCGCATAAACAGAACCAGCCTACGTTAGTTTATACCGCACTCCGGACTTACCTGTTTTTGCGCGATCTCGAACCTCCGATCTCTGTCTCTTCTTTCTGCAGAAATACTTGGTGAGACATTTACTAAGCGCGAATTTTTATTTTTTCCGGTCGGGCGGCTGAAAAGCCAGTCAAGTTGAGGAAGTAAGAATTAAGAATTAAGAATTAAGAAACGGTCCCGCGCGGTGTAGAACAGTGTTACGTCCATTGAACGATCCCTTGCGACGCGGGCTTCAACTTCATATCGACCCCGTCGCCGCCAGACCACGCGATGAACCTGCATTTGCTTTTCCAGAATCTTCTCATAACTCAGCTTGAGGAATGGCACGCGACGACGTGGTTCGGCGCGGGGCTGCTGATCGTCCTCTATCTCACGGGCAGGCTGATTTTCGGGCTTCTAGGCCAGCGCGGGATGGAGTTCATCCAGAGAAGGGAGCGGATCGTCACTCCGATGGCGGCGATCGTGTGGTTCCTGCTGGTTTTGCTTTCAGGGTGCGTGTTCGTCTGCTTTACGCTTTGGCGGAAGGAAAGCGAAGGAATCCGCGGGATCGACATGATGCTCTGGTTTATCGCAGCCCTGTGCCTCTGGTTTTTCTTTGCGGGCGACGTGGTTCTGTTCAGAGGGAAACGGAATTACGTTCTGCTGCTGGCCTCGCTGGCGGTGTTTTTCGCCAACAGAATTACGTTGTACGACGAGGCGATGAACGTCGGCGGAAACGCCAGTGAGAACGTCGGCGTTCAGCTCGAAGGCGGCTGGGCGATCGGACTAACGCTTTTCTTCGTCTGCGTCTTCGCGGCGGCTTTCCTAATCGACTGTTTCGTCCGCGAAAAGCGAGAAACGAGGATTGAGGACCAGGGTCGCGGCAAGTCCATTCTCCGCGGCACCGACCTCGAGCAGCTTCTCTTCGGCTGGCTGTACGCTGTCGACATCGTGCTCCGCTTCCTCTATCTGATCGTGATTTCGCCTGCGGTGTTCATAACCCACCTGAGCTACTTTTTCATCGCAGGAAGGTATCTTTCGAAACGCCTGATCTCGATCCTCGCAATGGCGGTGATCGCGGGCGGCGTGATGGTGCTTATACTTGTGACGAACGTTATGACGGGATTCCAGGGCGAATTCCGAACGCGCGTTCGCGGCACTCTTTCGCACATAGTCGTCGACGTCAAAACCGGTGACCTGAGCGTTGAACGCTACGCATCCGAGGCCCGCGCGATTTTCAGAAAGCAGGCGGAGGAGGAGATCAGGAAGGAAGCCGCGGAGACGGGCAGAAGGTGGTTTCCGGAGGAGATCGACGAGCGGGCGGACATCTACTTCCAGAATCGTGGCGAGGAGGTGATGGAACGCCTTCGCTGGTCCGAGATCGACGAGCAGCTAGCCCGGCTGAAGGATATCGCCTTGTCCGCCCCGTCGGTGGATGGAAAGCTCGCGGGGATTTCCTCGCGCCTCGAAGGGTACGCGCTGTATTCGAGGAACGCGGAGTCGTACGAGCCGGTGCAGGTCGTCGGGATCGAAGCGGACACGTATTTCGGCGTCTCCGAACTCGCGAAATATCTCGAGGACGGGTTCGCGGAGTACTTCAGGTTTTCGTACCAGCACTACATCAATCAGTATTGGGACATCCTGAGGCAATATCTGTTTTCGCCAATGATTACGCGGATGTACGAAAAAGGCGACGCGGGGCAGGCATCCACGCGGGCGAAGTTGGAGGAAATATTCAGGACGTATCGCACCGCGCTTTCGAAAGGCACAGACCTCGATGAAATCCCGGAAATCTTCGAGAACTTCAAGAAGGACATTTTAAGCGCGAAGTCGCTGTTCGAAGGCGCGATCCGCGGAAACTTCGATGCCGCGGCGCAGGTCGTCGTCGGATCGGGCAAGTTCACCCTTTTCGATGGCCGCGTGCTCGAATGGAAGGATTTCATCCGCGACAAGGACATGTACGGCTCTGGAAACGAGGAATTCGACGTGCTCCCCGACCCGGCGCTCTACAGGATGAACCGCCCGTGGTTTCTGTCCATCGAGCAGATTCTCGACTCGTGGGCCGATCACAAGAAGCTTTACGAGGACCGTCTGGACGAACTCCGGAAGACCCTTCGCGCGGAAGTCCGGGAAGAATTCGGGCCGGACGCGAAGGTGACGATGGCGCAGGTTGCGCGCGTGCCGTTCATTCGCGATGCACAGAAGCGCTACGATCCGGAGATTCCTCCAGCGATAGTGGGGCTGGAATTCTACCGATCGACTCGGGATTTAAGGCCGGACGGGACTTACAAGAGGGCGGAAAGCCAAAACGTCTCCCTCATCACTGGAAGGCCGAAGACCGACGAATCAGGTCGCGCGGGCGTGCAGAGCATCAACGGCACCTTCGAGATGGTCGCTGTGTTCAAGACGGGTCTATATGAGGCGGATCGCAGAGTGCTCTATCTCGAACTCGAAGACGCGCGTAACTTCGTGCGCGCAGTGGGCGAGACGTATCAGGTCGGAATAAACGTCCTCGACATCAATCAGACCAAGACCGTGAACGACGACATAAAGGAGGCTATCCGGATTCACCAGCAGCAGTCCGCGGTTCCAAATAGCGACAAATTTTTCCTCGGTCATTACGTCTCGACCTGGGAGGAACAGCGCCAGAATCTGATGCAGGCTGTCGACATCGAACGCTCGCTACTGGTCATCATTATCAGCGTGCTGCTCGTATTTGCGGGTATGGCGATCGCGATAATCATCCTTCTGATCGTGTACCAGAAAACCCGCGATATCGGCATCCTCACCGCACTCGGCGCGACGCGCAAAGCGATCGTGTCGGTGTTCCTTTACAACGGTTTCATCATCGGCGTCGTCGGCACATCCATCGGTGTGACCATCGGCGTGATTCTTTCCGCGAAACTCGTCGCAATAAATAACGCGATGGACCTGATGTTCGGCGTGAATCTGTTTCCGCCGGAGATTTATTATCTGACGGAACTCCCGATAGTCCTGGACTGGGCGTCGATCGGGGAATTCTGTCTGTTCTCGACCGGCGTGTGCTACCTCTGGAGCATCATTCCCGCGTTCGTCGCGAGCCTGAAGGATCCGGTCGAGGCGCTTCACTACGAGTAGTCGCACATTTTATTC
>JANLHZ010000100.1 GCA_024653775.1 Planctomycetota bacterium
ATCGAATACGGAGCCGGAGAAGTCACGGAGATTGACCGAAACGGAAACCGGACGGAAATGCTCCTTAACCCGGATGGCACGGTTAACACGTTAAAGCGCTTCGCAAACCGCTGCATCAACCCGGACGATCCAGCGCTATGGAAAACAACATACGAATATAATAGCAACCTCGAAACCACAAGAATAGTATTCCCGCGCGAAAACGCCGGTGAGATCGATGATAACAGTGTCGAGTTCACGTATTCGAATGAAGACGACGCGGCGCTTGGATTCGTGGCGGACAGCGATCCGAGGACGCATGGCAACCTCATCCGCGTTCGCAGGTTCGGAACGGTTGACGGCGCGCAGGAAATCCTCGAATCTAGAATGACCTATACTCAGCCGTTCAATAGATTACGTTCGTCGCAGTCCCCGCGAGCAATCGCGAACGATCCACTCAGCTACACCGCCGCAAATATGCTCCCGCCGGTGAGGACATCCGGTTGGGTTTCGACGTTCTATTACGATTTTGACGAAAACCTGTATGGAGACCTCAACGACAATCTATCGGATAACGGACGCAGTAACGGTAATATGGTGTTTACCGTCAGTCCGAAGATCGGCGAGTTCACGGATTCACCGGAGTTCGATTACGAGTTTGTGTCTTCGAAGTATCAGTATTCACCGGAAGGATTGCTGTTGAAGACCATTGATCCGGTCGGGGTCGAGGCGACATTCGAATACGAAAGCAAGGACTATGATGACGATATCGGTACGCCTGACGAGCTGGGTTATTTGATTGCGACCCATCGCAACCCGAGTAACCTGAATCTGACATCAACGTACACTCGCGATGATAGAGGGAATGTCACGACCGTCGTTTCACCTCGCGGTAACGATTTAGCGGAAACTTACACTGTCGGTACATTCACCGTCGCGGAAACTTTCACGATGCGCTTCTATTTCAACGACCGCGATCAACTCTATCAGGTCCAGTCGCCGCCGACGGTGCACGGGATAAACCGGGATCAGGTCGTCAGCTATGATTCAATTTCATTCTTCGATCGAAACGGAAACGTGGCGGCGAGCGTATACGAGGATATCAAATTCGATTCCGCCGAAATTTCGGGTGCAGGCGGGCACGTTCTCATCGGCGATGACCGTTCGCACGAGCCAAATCTTTCACTCGATGTCACAGACTTTTCGCAGATTGATGCCGCGTATCCGTCACAGAACTGGATTAGAAGCAATTATGATTATGATATTTTAAATCTAGTTATTTCCGCAAGCGAAGACGTCATGGTGCTTCCCGGACCTGCGTTTGGTGCAATCCGCAGGACTTCGCGCATTTTCAGGGACGATAACGATAACGTCATTCTTACCGTTGCGCCGGAAGGCAATACCAGCGCGTTAATTTATGACGAGCGAGATTTACCTTACCAGTCGATCATCGGTCACGACGCAGATTTCGACGCCGATTTCACCGCCGTCGGCTTCCCGTCGGCGACCGAAGCCGTCAGCATATTCTCGTTCTTTGACGCGAACGGCAACCCTGTAAAATCCATAGATGGACGCGGAATACCCGCCTATATGTTCTATGACGGATTCGATCGTCCGATAGCATCGGTGGATGCCATCGGCCACCCGGAAGGCGTACCTGCGATAAGCACGTCGCTCACGAATCAGTCCATAGGCGGCGAACCCTATTCTTTCCCTGTTCCCACATCCGGAAATTTCGGAAGTCTCGCCTACGATGAAGATAGCAATGTTATTGCTATGATTTCGGGCGGTTACAGTAACATTGGCGACGATACCAATCCCGTAACCGGCGTAAACGATCAGATTTTCTCGGCATCTGCAACTCTCTATGACGAACTCGGACGTCCTTTCGAGTCTTTTACGCTCGCAGAAAATGCAAGCGGAAGCAATCTTCTACGTTCGGATAATTCCTTTGCTACGTCGGCGCTTAATTATTCGAGATCGAAATCGTTCTACCGCGAAAATTCGCAGGTTCTCGCCGCTGTCGATGATGCCGGGAACCAATCATACTTCGAATACGACTCCGCAAACAGGCTCGAAACCGCGATGAGTCCTCCGGTGACGCCGTTCTCTGAATATGATTTCGCGACTCCGAATTTCGATACAAACGGCAGAACGCGGACGGTGTTCACAAGAAACGCTTCCGGCTCCGTGACCCAGACGGAGACATTCGAATTCAACGAAGCTACAACTGGCTTCGATCGCTATTTCATGTCGGCTAACCTCGACTCCCACGGCAGAGCATTCGAGACATTCGACGAGCGCGAAGTCAAATCGTCGGTATGGTTCGACTCCCGTTCGAACGTGCCCTACTCAGTGGACCGCGAGGGATACGTCTCACGCGCCGAGTTCGACAGTCTCAGCAGGCCGGTGTTGACGCATCGCGCGCTCACAAGAACGCCAGGCGCGGTCCCGTTCGTACCCACTGCGGGGGATTTCTGGATTACCCAGTCCTCCATTTACGACAATAATTCCAGACTGCTCGAGTACAGCGACGACAACGGAAACGTCACCCGCTCCGGTGTTTTTGGTCCGAATTCCACCACTCCGGTCGTACCCATTTTCGATTCCCTCAGCAGACCGTCGGGAACCACATACGCAGACGACACAACGCAGCGCATACTCGAATATAACGATAACAGCATGCCAACCCGCGTGCAGGACCAGAACGGAACCATTGTCGGTAATATCTATCATCCCGACGCGGACATTCTCATCCGCCGGGAGGTAATGGCTGCTGCGGATATCGATATCACAAACGGCGAAGGAACAGCTATCACTTCCGTGCTCTCAGGTACTACTACGTCCACGAATCCAAGCAGCATTCTTTATGGCAAGAATATCGACGCTCGCGGAACGACGACCGAATCATTCCTCTACGATGGCGCATACAGAAACATTTATGCGGATAACGACGCATCAATAGTTACCGGTCAGTACAACACTTTCTCCCAGCGCGAAAGCGAAGATCAGTTCCTTAGAACCAGAAACGCTCTCTTCCCGCTTCCCGCCGATAACGTGCAGAGCTTGTACGATACCCTCGGCTCCGAAAGAGAGATCGTCTACCCGAGCGGCGAGGTCGCACGGTATAGTCGCGACGGGCTCCTGCGGGTATCTGCGATTTCATTCGCTCCCGCGAGCGGCGGCTTTAGCAGTCTAATCGAAAACAAATACGCCGGGACGGGATGGCGGCTTATCGAAAGACAAAACGGCAACGGCACCGCCGAAAGCCGTTTGTACGAACGCTCCGACTGCGGCTGCTTCACTACAGGTCGCGTTAATGAAATCGCCTACTCCGGTTCCTCCGGAGACTTCGCGCGCTACTCCTACGGCTTCGACAACGTCGACAACGTCATTACCGAGGTCCACCATCACGAAACCGAGTTCGACGAAAGCAAAAGTCTCGCCGACCCCGCGCGCCCCTACAAAAATAGCTATCTCCACATGTACGACGGCGCGTATCGACTCGTCGCGTCCTTCCAGGGCGCGCATGACACTATCGAGTCCGCGCAGCAGCCATTCCTCGGCGACGATACTCAGTTTACCACGTCTCCTACTCTCCCGAACGTTTTCAGAATCGCGCAGACCTTCAGTTTCGACGGAGTCAACAACCGTCAAAACCTCACGTCCTAC
>JANLHZ010000115.1 GCA_024653775.1 Planctomycetota bacterium
ACCTATTCTCCAGAAGTCACCTTTTTGCGCTGAATTACTTCTCAGACGCCTCGAAAGTGCCTGGGCGTTCCTATTCGACGTGTATCACCGAACCGACACTAATTCCTGAGCGCGTTCGGTAAGCTATGTGGCACTTCCGCCATCGTCCGTCTATTGGTTTCGTTGCTCAGCCGTCTCCGGCTCACGGTCAAGATGACCATGCCACGTGATTTGGTGGCACGGACGTCCCATCCGCGATTTCACGCTCAGGATAAGCATGCCACAAAAAATGGTACGTAAAATTCGTAGACGGTACGAATAAAATGTATTGCGATCGGTCACGATGGTTCAACCTGAAACTCACGCGTTGCGTAATCTATCGTTCCGGTTTATCCTTCTTTATATGAAGGCGGACGAATTCAACGAAGAACAGTCGACGCTGACCGATCACTACCGCGCGCTGCGGATAACGTTTTCGAGCATCGTAACGAAGAACGCGGCGATGCTCGAATGCCTCGATCGCGCGAGGAAAGCCGCTGCGAGCGATGCGACGATCCTCATCCTAGGCGGTAACGGCACAGGGAAGAATCTGATCGCGCAGGCGATTCACAACGCGTCGCCCAGGATCGATAGACCTCTCGTCGCGATCAACTGCAGCGCGATTCCGGAGACGCTGCTCGAAAGCGAACTCTTCGGCCACGAAAAAGGATCGTTCACGGGCGCACAGTCCCAGCGCAAGGGCTGCTTCGAACGCGCCCACGAGGGAACGCTCTTCATGGACGAGATCGGCGATATGAGTTTCACCGCCCAGGCGAAAATCCTTCGCGCCGTCGAATACCACGAATTCGAACGCGTCGGCGGCGAAGAGACGCTCCGCAGCGACGTCCGCATAATCGCGGCATCGAACCAGTCGCTGGAAAAGCTGATCCAGGAGCGAAGGTTCCGGCTCGATCTTTATTACCGCCTCGCGGAAGTGACGCTCAAGGTTCCCGCGCTCGTGGATCGAAAGGACGACATTCCTCTCCTGGCGGAACTGTTCGTCCGCGAATGCGCGCGGAAGTATGCAAAGAATATCGGGTCGATTACTCCGGACGCGGTGGACAAGCTCGCCGGACACTCGTGGCCTGGAAACGTGCGCGAACTTCGCGCGGTGATCAAACGGGCCGTCGCGATCTGCCCGGGCGGCGAGATCACCGCAAGCGAGATCGAACTCGAAAAAATCGAGGTGGACGCGCCTGAGCAGACAAAGTCCGGACCCGCAGCGACCACGCAACCGAGTCTGACGATGAGTCTCAGCGAAATGGAAAAACTGCACATTCAGAACGTCCTCGCGGAAGTCGGAGGAAACAAGAGCGCCGCGTGCAGGGTGCTCGGGATTTCCCGCCCGACGCTCGATCGCAAGCTGAAGTCGCTCGAGATCGATTAGCACAGCCAGGCGAAGCCTGAACCAAATTTCCTCAGCGCGGAGCCGCAGAGAGCGCGGAGACTCGCGGAAAATTTTGGAGTGCGACTATGAGCGAAGCGAGCTGTCGCGATTTTTCTCCACGGACTGACACAGATTTTTAATGTGGCATCGAAGTCCCGCCGATGTTACACGGGCAGGATGCCCGTGCCACGATTCATCAGATTTTTTGGGGGGTGGGGCGCAGGCGTCCTCGCCCGTCCATGGCATCCGAGTCTCGCCAATGCCGACATCGTTCATCGAACCGATACCTCTAAATATTGCGCGCCCGGCAGCCGAAGAACCATCGGGCAGAGACTTGATTTGACCGGTGGATTTCGGGTACTCTGATTCCACTAAGGAAATGCCATGCTGAAAGAGATCGTCTCGTTATTTCAGAACTCGCGGAAGATCGCGCTGACGACGCACATCGCCCCCGACGGCGACGCCATCAGTTCGGAACTTTCGCTTTTTCGCGCACTTCGCAGACTCGGCAAGATCGTCCGCATACTCAATTGCGGCGAGATTCCGTCGGAGTACCGCTTCCTCACCCTGGGCGGTGAAATCGAACAGTACTCCCCCGAAACTCACGACGACTGGATAAACGACGTCGATCTTATCGTTTCGCTCGACATTGGTTCCGCACGCAGGCTCGGACCTCTATACACTCCGGTTAAGTACAGCCGGGGAGTGAAGCTCTCTATCGACCATCATCCCGTCACAGACGAATTCTACGACAGATATTACATCTGCCTCGAAGCGTCGAGCACGTCGGAGATCATCTACACCTTTGTAAGCGAACTCGGCGTGAACCTCGATCGCAGCATCGCGGAGCCGATGTACTGCGGAATCGAGGCGGATACCCAGAGCTTCCGGCTCGCGGGCACTACGTCCGTCTGCCACCAGATCGTGTCGGAACTGATCGACACCGGAATTCGCGCAGAGGAGATTCACCACCGCGTACACTGCGAAAAAAGCCTCGAACGCAGGCTGCTTTTCGCGGAGGGTCTTTCGAAGATTCAACTTGCGTCCTCCGGACAGATCGCGTGGATCGAAATCGACCACGGGATGATCGCGCGCTACGACGTGAGTTGCGAGGAAGCGCTCGACCTCGTGAACGAACCGCTGACGATTCGCGGCGTGGAGGTCGGTCTGTTCTTCCTCGCGTCGAAGGAGGACGAGACCCGCGTCAGCCTCCGCTCCCGCGGAAGGGTCGACGTCGCGCGGATCGCCCGCGGCTTCGGAGGCGGAGGCCATCGCCACGCCGCGGGACTGATATACGAGGGAACCACCGAAGACGCGGTGAAAGACCTGCTCCCGCAGGTTCAGATGCAGTTCGAATCGCAGCTCGGCGTGTCCCACCCGATTTTCGCTCAGCGCGCCAAATCGGCGAAAGCGTGAGGCGGTGAGTCGAAATGCGTGACACTCCGAGATACGTCTGTTATTGCTTCGAGGTGGATAAGGCGACTATCGTTAGCGCGATAAAACAGCACGACCTCCGCGACGAGGACGAAATCGGATCGTACACCCGCGCCGGATGCGGATGCGGGACTTGCAAGCCGGACCTTCGCGCGATACTCGCGGAACTTGGTGTGCTCCCGGTTCCCCGCGCGTCGAACCTGAAGCCGTTTCCGTGGCTCGATCCGGAAGAGCTAGAACCTTTCATCGACTAGCCGTGACCGAAAATGGCGACTCTCGGAATAGACATCGGCGGAACGAAGATCTTTGGCGTCATCGTCGACGATGAGACGATCCGGAACGAATCGCGGAGCGCGCTTCCGCAGAAAGAGTATGGCGCGTTCATCGAAGAATGCGCAGGGTTCATCCGCGGCTATCTATCGAAGGAGAAGATCGACGCCGTCGGGGTTTGCATCGCGGGCGCGCTGGACCCGGTCGCGGGTGTCGTATTCAATTCGCCGAACATCGCGTTCATCGACAACCGGAACTTTGCAGGCGATTTGAGCGCGAAAGTCGGCGTGAAAGTCCTGCTCGAAAACGACGCGAACGCGTTCGTATACGCGGAATGCGTCCTCGGCGCCGGACGATGGAAAGAATGCGTCATCGGACTCACCATCGGCACCGGCGTCGGAGGCGGAATCGTCATCGGAGGCAAAGTCCATCGCGGCGCTGATTTCGTCGGCGCGGAACTCGGGCATATGATCGTCGATCAGGGCGGCGTTCTCTGCGGCTGCGGACGCAAGGGCTGCGTCGAAGCGCTCATTTCAGGAACCGCGATCCTGAATCACGTCCCGAAGTATTTCAGCCCCGCCCGCGCAAGCGAGATCGGGAGCGCCGAAGAGGTTTTCGATCTTTTGAACGCCGGTGACGAAAGCGCGACGATGCTGTTTTCGGACTACGCGCGCTGGTTCGCGATTTCGATGGCGAACTACATCGCTATCTTCAATCCCGACGTCATCGTCCTGGGCGGCGGAATTTCGCGGCAGCCGTTCATTTTCAAAAGTTGCGTGCCTCTCGTGAAGGACCATCTTTTCACGGACGCGGCGCGGGTGATCATCGAACCCGCGGTACTCGGCCCGGAAGCCGGCGCGGTCGGCGCGGCGCTGCTCGCGAAGCAGGCGAAATTCTGATCCGGCGCCCGCGAATACAAGCATACATTTTTGCAAGCAGCTTTTTGAACTCGCGAAAGTTCTTCGCTTCGAGCAAAAGCTCCGTTACTCTGCCAAGCGCGTCAAGGTCGGAAATCTCCATGATTTCGTCCGCGACTTCCCCCGCGGCTTCACCGAATTTGTATTTGACCGATGACAGCAGGAATTCTTTTTTGCCTTCGCGTCTGCCTTTTTCGAAACTCTTGTCGAGATCCTTTTCCAACCACGTTTTAGCCATTTTTCTACCTTTGCTCTCGAGTTTTTCAGCGATCAGTGATACCGAAGAACCGTTCCCGCGCCAGTGGCGGTGTCCACGCCGACGACCCAGAAGTCGCTGCCGCTGACGCCGCTGATCTCCTGCCAGTCTGTGCTCGCGAAGCCGCTCGGACTGATGACGTTGAACTGCGGCAGATTCGTCGAGCGGACGATCGTGTTGCTCTTTCCAACCGAGTACACCGGAAGTCCCGACGGATCGCCCCAAACCTGGTAAAGATGATTCACTGTGCTCGACTGCTGCTTCATGAAAGTCTGCGCTCCGCCATCGCTCGAATGGAACACCTGGCCAAGGCTGTCGCAGATGTAGATGTCGCTCGCGCCCGTGCCCCAGAGTCCGTGGAGATCCCCTCCTCCAGGCGGCGCGGGCTGCGACCATCCCACCGACCCCGCGGTGCCGTTCGCGGTGCGCCAGACGGTGTTCGACGTCGACACGAGGATCACGTTGTTCGCGTCCCAGCCCCAGGCGCGACGGACCGTCTTGTTTCCGACGAAAGACGAACTCTGACTCGCCCATGATCCGGTTGTCGGCGGAACCGCCAGACTCCGAGCCGCGTATTCGTTATAGGAGAACAGCCCGAAAAGTTTCGCGGTGCCGACCATCCAGAGGCATTGGTTGCCGAGGCCCCAGACCTCGTACAATTCCGAACCGCCGAAGGTCGAGCCGGGAAGCTGCGCTGTGATGTTCGTCCACGTCGTCCCGTCCGAACTGTACAGCGCGAGCGCGGCGTTCGTGCTGTCGACGCCTACCGCGTAGATGCTCGTATTCGTCGCGCCCCAGATTCCGCGGAGCTTCGAATTCGTTGTCGGCGGCGCCATCGAAACCCATTTCAGACCGTCCCAGCGAATCGACGAGCTGTTATTCCCGATAACGTAGACCGAGTTCGACGCGAACGCCTGCACGTCCTGGAAGTTCATGCTCGCGCTCGATCCGTAACCAGTGTGGTTGTTCCAGTTGGTGCCGTCGTAGTCGATGACGAGGCCGCTGTCGCCTACAGCCCAGATGCTGCTCGGGCCGAAGTAGCGGACGTCTGCAATGTTCTGCGTGACTCCGGTGCTCGCGGTGCTCCATGTGGCGCCTCCGTCGCTCGACGTGAGGAGCGTTCCGCCCGACCCGGCAACCGCGATATGATTCGCGTCGTAGCCGTGGATGGATTCGAAATTCGTTCCCGTGGTTCCGGTGGTGAGCATAGTCCAGGAGGTTCCGCCGTCGGTGGTTCGAAGGACGGTGTTCGAGGCGCCGACCACGTAGATCGCGTCCGTCCCGAGGCCGTAGAATGCTTTCAGGTCGGATGTCACGCCGCTCGTCTGCTGGCTCCAGTTGGCGCCGCCGTCGGTGCTCTTCAGAATGAGTCCGCCGTTGCCAGCGATCCAGACGTCGCTCGAATTCCCGGCGTAGACCGCGTTGAACGTGCCCGTGAAGGCGCCTGAACTTTGCGAACTCCACGTGAAGCCGCTGTTGGAGCTTTTCAGGATCGTGCTTCCCGCGCCGACCGCCCACGCGATGTCGCTCGATCCGTCGCCTGAGACGCCGTTCAGACTTTGCGTCGTTCCCGAGTTCCGCGGCGTCCAGACCTTGCCGTCCGCGCTCGTCGAGATCGCGCCGCTCGCGCCGACCGCGTAGAATTTGTCGGGCGAACTCGCAAAGAGGCTTTCGATGGTCCCGGTGATGTTAGAGGCCTGCTGTCCCCAGCATACGCCGTGATCGATCGAACTGATTATCGCGCCGGACGCTCCAGCGGCGTGGAGTTCCCCCGCGCTCTGTCCGAAGATGGCTTTCAGATTGTTCGAAGTTCCAAACGGATACGTGACGACGAACTCCGGCTGCGGAGTGACGACCGCCTCGGCGCTTCCCGCGCTTTCGCCGCCCGCGCTGACCGCGGTGATCCGGTAGAAGTACGTCGATCCGTTCGTGACGGTGTCGTCGACGAATCCGAGGCTGCGAAGGTTGACGCGCAGCGGAAGCGATGACGGAAGGGTCTGCACGCCCGACGCGGTGCCGCGGTAGACGTTGTAGCTGATCGCGCCCGTGACCTTGTCCCACGCGATAACGGCGCTTCCCGTGTGATACGTCTGAAGACGAAGGTTTGGAGCGCCCGGAGCCGCGGAACCGTTGACGGACAGCGTCGGTCCGGCTTCGTTCGACTCGTTCGACTCGACACTTCCGGTGACTGCGGTGACGATGTAATAGTAGTACACGCCGTCGGTGACGTTCGTGTCGGTGTAGGGCGAAGCGGCCGCGCTCCCGATCGGAGTCCCGGCGGGAGCCTTCTGGACGCCGGACGCGGTGCTGCGATAAACGTTGTACGACGACGCGCCGGGCACCGAGGTCCAGCTTACCGTGATCGATCCCGTGTTCGGTGTTGCGGTAACTCCCGTCGGCGCGGCGGAGGTCGCGGGAGTTGCCTGTACTTCGTTCGACGGTCCCGATTCGCCCGCGATGGTGTACGACGTCACCGCGTAGAAGTACGGAACGCCGTTCGTCACAGCCGTGTCGACGTAAGAGTTCGTAGGATGGAACAACTCCGCAAACGGCGTGTTAGGCGATCCCGTTGGAACGCCCGCGATCGTTCCGCGGTAGATTCGATACTTGTACGCGGTGGAGTCCGCGGTCCAGCCGACCGTTAGGACGGAATCCCCCGGCGTCACGGTGAGACTCGTCCCGACTCCCGCGGGCACGGGACGAAGGTTCGGAATCGCGGTGACTTCGTTCGAATCGTCGCTCTTAAGTCCAGTGGCGCTGACAGCGACCACGCGATACAGGAACGCCGAGTTGTTCGGAAGGCTGGTGTCTTCGTAGAAGACCGTCGTCACTCCGGTAGCGGGCTGGGCTGCGTTACCGACGAGGCCGAGGCCCGACGCGGTGTTCACCGGACCCGGCGGAGACTGACGGTGGATTTCGTAACTCGACGCGCCGATGCTCACGTTCCATGAAAGACCGACGCGGGCGTTGTCGTACGTCCACGAAAGGCTCGTCGGCGTCTGCGGCTTCCCCACCGGAGTACAGGCGTTCTCGTTGCTCGCGGGACCTTCCGTCGTTACGTTGACCCCCGTCACGCGGTAGTAGTACGTCGTCAGATTGACCACCGCGGCGTCGGTGTACGTGGTCTGCGAAATGTTGTTCGCGATGCGGTTCGTCGCTCCGGGAGTGAATCCCGCGGTAGTCGAACGATAGATTCGGTAGAACGTGGCGATGGGGTCGGACGACCACGAAAGCGAGGCCTGCGCGTCGCCTGGTGTCGCAGAAAGTCCCGCGATCTTCGCCGGCGCGGGCGGCGGAGTCGGCGTGAACGGCCCCGCGACGCTCGATCCCGCGCCTTCGCCGTTCGTGTCCTGAGAGGTGACGACGTAATAGTACTGTGAACCGTTCGTGAGGTTCGAATCCAGATACGTCGGCGGCATGATGTTTCCGCCGACCTTGGTGGAAAGATCGAGCTGGAAGGTCGCCGAATTCGAGCGGTAGACGTTATACTTGACGCCCGCTGTGCCCGGCCCGGACCAGGTGAGCGTGACGGTGCCGTCGCCGACAACGCCGTTGATCCCCGTCGGCGCGGCAGGAAGGTTCGCGAGCACGATGGTCGCGTTGACCTGCGTCGAAGGGTTGGACTCGTCGACCGACCCCGTCGCGGTGACGACGTAATAATACTTCGTACCCACGGTTACGCTGGCATCGATGTAATTCGCAGAAGTCAGCGACGACGCGATACGGTTTAGCGATTTGACTTCCACCGGATCGACGGTCGATCTGTAAACGCTGTAAGTCTGTGCGCCGCTGGCTGTGGTCCAGGTCAACATTATGTCGGCGGAACGAGGAGTCGCGGTGAGTCCTCCGGGCGCCTGCTGCGTTGGAGGCGTCACGACCACCGGCGGCTGAGTCGCCGCAGCGGCTCCTCCTCCGCCCCCACCGCCGCCGCAGGACATCGGCATGAGAACTCCCACAAGGCAGGCGATGAATACGAAAAATGGGAACCTGTCATGTTGCATAGGTCTTAGGGGTCAGGTGAGCAATTATGAGCTTCAAATCCGATCAGGCAGAGTGTACAAATCCGCTGGTCGAAATGCCAATGAAAACAAAGTTGCCACATGGCGGTGCGTGCGAAAATCGTGCCGCACAATGATCTTCATTAATGCGCTCACTAACGTCGAAAGGTCGTACGCCATCGAGTTTGAAATTCACAGCGAAACTTGTCGCCGTTCGGCCGTGGAATTTATATTTCAAATCGCTGTTTTATTATATATTTTATCCTTTATCTGCGTTTCACACTGATACTTGTATACGGCGACTTACAAAACGATCGATAGTGCGTGTGTGTTCGGTCAACCGCGCGGCACGGATTATAGCGAAGGAAACGCCCAAGACTCCTTAATCAACGTGGATCGTCGAACGTTCACTTTGCAGCATACTATTTCTCCGCTTCTCCCGGCTCGAGACCTGGTATGAACGGCAAACGGTACCGTTTCGACGGTCGAACGAATTTTAGCGACACCTTGCCGAGATAGTGTTTCAAAGATCGCTCGATCCGAAACGCCTGGCTGATGTGCATCCGCGCCTGCTCGAACTCGCCGTCGGCTTTGTGCAGCCTCGCGAGTTGAACGTGGGTCCGCGCAAGCCGGTGCCGGATCACGCGCTGTGTGTCCGGCTCGATTTCGCTTTCCATGAGCCTCGAAAGAACGGTCGATATTTCCACAAGCGATTTTCGTTTGTCGAAGGATTTCGTGTTGCTTCCGTGGAGTCTGTAATTCACCAGAATCCTTCGCAGGAACCCCACGGGCACCAGCTTCGAAGCGCGGAGCAGGAAGTCGTAATCCGTCGCATACTGTAGTGTCTCGTCGTATCCGCCCAGGACGAAGAAGAGGTTTCGCTTTACGATCATCGAACTTGTAAGAATGAACGGACTCTCGATCATCGTCCGAAAAACGTAGCCTTCCGAGTAATTCCACGGGCCGACTACGGTTTCCTTTCCGTCCTGAATGACGTTGAATGCGGTCCCGAAGAGAAGTTTGTGGGGCTTCGTTTCAGCGTAGCCGAGCTGGATTTCGAGTTTCTCCGGGGCCCAGGTGTCGTCGTCGTCGAGAAACGCGATCCACCTCCCTTTGCTGACGTTCACTCCGGTGTTTCGCGCGGATGCTATTCCGCGGTGGGATTTCCGGACCACGAAGAACTCTTTCGAGTCGAGCGAACGCAGAAATTCGCTCATATTCTCGTCGCTTCCGTCGTCGACGATGATGATTTCCTTGTCATCGACGGTTTGCCGGACAACGCTGTCGATCGCCTCGCGAACAAAATCGAGCCTGTTGTACACTGGAATAATGACGGAGACCAAAGGCGCGTTCATAATGCGTTTCTATTAAGAAACTATCTCAAAGATGAGGTTTTCGTTTTAGGAGCCTTCCGACGAGACGTCAGAAGGCTTTTGCGCAGACGAGACGTCTGCACTCCCAGAACTTGAAATAGTTTCTAAGGAGTCGTGTCAATATTATCGGCTCGGACGCTGATAATCCTTCTAAAAACATCGTGCATAGATGTAAACGCACATCGAAACACTACGTGACAGATGTTCAGTATATCCTAGGTTCTAACTGACTATCTGTCATAGTGGCAGAAGCATAACATGCCGGTAAACCGCCGGAAACCCGCGGATTCGGGCTGCGTCAGCCGTTTCAGGAGGTTTCCGTCCTCAGTCGGCGTTGGCATTTTGTTTGCTTTCTGGATTGTGGATTCTTTCAATTCAAGGACGATTCAATGACCGCTGCGGCCGCCAACATACTTGTAGCCGACGATGACACGGGATTCCGGACGAGTCTTTCCAGCATCCTGCGCGATCAGGGTTTGTCGGTGTTCGAAGCATCCACGGCAATGGAGGCGGTGGAGGTCGTCCGCGAGGAGCCGGTGAACTTCTCGGTGCTTGACGTGCATATGCCGGGCGGAACCGGGCTGGAAGCGTACAAATTGATCGTCAGCATACGTTATATCCCGGTTATTTTCGTCACCGGCGACATCGACCAGCACATCGTGAATGAAGCCCGCCATCTCGGCGCGCTGATGGTTCTCGAGAAACCGCCGAATATCGCGCTGATGTTCGAGTTGCTGAACCGCGCGATGTGGATGCTCGAGGCGAACCTCAGGATGATCGAGCAACTGGACGTAACCGATCTTTTTTCGTGGGAATGAACGCAATTCTTCAGCGCAGAGACGTGGAGAACGCAGAGTCACGCAGAGAATTGCAAACAATCAAAAATCAAAAATCTAAAGCACACAAAGAAAACCAATCATCAAAAAAAGGAGTCTCAGACATGGTTAACGTTGTTCCGCTAAACGACAAGATTCTCGTCATCAGAAGCGAAGCCGAAGAAAAGACAAAGGGAGGCATCGTGCTTCCGGAGAGCGCCCGCGAGAAACCCCGCGAGGGCAAGGTTGTCGCGCTTGGCGACGGCAAAGTCCTTGACGACGGCAGCCGCGCGGGGTTCCAGGTGAAAAAGAACGATCGCATCATCTTCTCGTCCTACGCGGGAAGCGAGATCAAGATTCAGGGCAAGGAGTATCTGATCCTCAGCGAAGACGATGTTCTCGCGGTGGTGGATGAATAACGGGTAGAGTCGGGACGCGTACTAATTTTTTGTAATATTTTGTCGTTGGCGTCCATCTGTAAAGCATCCAATCAAAAATATTACAAAAAATTCGTACACGTCCCAAAAATTAACAGAAATCAAGAAAACGAGGTAATAGAAATGGCAAAACAGATAGCATTCAGTCAGGACGCACGGGATCGCATCAAGGCGGGCGTGACGAAGCTCGCTCGCGCGGTGAAAGTGACCCTCGGCCCGCGGGGTCGCAACGTCATTCTCGAAAAGAGCTTCGGCGCGCCGCTCGTAACGAAGGACGGCGTCACGGTCGCGAAGGAAATCGAGCTGGAGGATCCGTTCGAGGATATCGGCGCGAAGATGGTCCGCGAAGTCGCGAGCAAGACGAACGACGTCGCCGGCGACGGAACGACCACCGCGACGGTGATGGCGGAAGCGATCCTCGTCGAAGGTCTCAAGAACGTCGCCGCGGGAGCGAACCCGATCGGCATCCGCCGGGGCATCGAGAAGGCTGTCGCGCAGGTGATCGAAGAGCTTACCAAGCGCGCGAAGAAGGTCAAAGGCGACCTCAAGGCGATCACGAGCGTCGGCAGCATCGCGGGGAACAACGACCCCGAGATCGGCAAGACCATCGCGGACGCAATCAGCAAGGTCGGCGAGGAAGGCGTGATCACCGTCGATGAGGGCAAGAGCCTTCACACCGAGGTCGAGATCGTCGAGGGGATGCAGTTCGACAAGGGTTACATCAGCCCGCACTTCATCACAAGCCCGCAGGATATGGAGTGCGTGCTCGAGAATCCGTACATCCTCATCCACGAGAAGAAGGTCAGCCACGTCAAGGAAATGATCCATCTGCTCGAGGAAGTCGCGAAAGCCGCGCGTCCGCTGCTCATCATCGCGGAGGACATCGAGGGCGAAGCGCTCGCGACGTTCGTCGTGAACAAGCTCCGCGGCGTGCTGAGCGTCTGCTGCGTGAAAGCGCCCGGATTCGGCGACCGACGCAAGGCGATGCTGCAGGACATCGGCATCCTCACGGGCGCGCAGCCTGTGTTCGAGGATCTCGGAATCAATATCGAAAGCCTCACGGTGAAGAGCCTCGGCAGCGCGAAGAAGGTCGTCATCGACAAGGAGAACACGACGATCATCCAGGGCGGAGGCACCGCGAAGGACCTGAAGGACCGCGTCGCGCAGATCAAGGCCGAGATCGAGAACACCACGAGCGACTACGACAAGGAAAAGCTCCAGGAACGCCTCGCGAAGCTTTCCGGAGGCGTCGCGCAGATCAAGGTCGGCGGCGCGACCGAGGCCGAGGTCAAGGAAAAGAAGATGCGCTACGAGGACGCGCTCAACGCGACCCGCGCAGCGATCGAGGAGGGAATCCTCCCCGGCGGAGGCGTTGCGCTTCTCCGCGCGGCGTCGATTCTCGACAAGACCAAGTACGAGCACGACGAAGCGGTCGGCGTGAACATCATCAAACGCGCGCTCGAGTACCCCGCGTTCCAGATCGCGGATAACGCGAACCAGCAGGGCCACGTTATCACCTCGAAGATCAAGGAGTCGAAGGACTACAACTTCGGCTACGACGCGAACACGGACGAGTTCACCGACCTGGTCGCGCGCGGCATCATCGACCCCGCTAAGGTCGTCAAGTGCGCGCTGTCGAATGCGGCGAGCATCGCGTCGCTGCTTCTCACCACGGAAGCGGTCCTCACCAAGATCCCCGAGGAGAAAGCCGACGCGGGCATGCCGCCGGATATGTATTAATCCATGTGGCACTGGCATCTTGCCCGTGGACGAAATCAAAAAGGCGAGGGGCGAGTGATCCCCCTCGCCTTTTTTTTCAGATCCCAAGACGGATACAGGAGAAGACACGACATGACTTGGACATGGAAGATTCCAATGCGCATTGAAACGTTTAGTCCTCTGCGTGCTCCTCTCCTACATCCGCAATTCATTCGCGCTATTATTCCGACTTTTCAAGATTGGGATGACGCAATGATCACAGTAGAGTCTCTCATTAACACCGATCCTCGGCCAAACGAGATTGTACTTGTAAACGACAACCAAGAGTTTGATGTTCCTTCTTGGATATCAAGAAGCCCAGTTTATTTGGTCAACTATAATGGCAACCGAGGGCCCGCTTTTGCGCGTAATGCCGGTGCTTGTTTTTCGACAGGACGAAGGATCGACTGGTTTTATTTTACGGACACAGGTTGCGCACACGATCGCTGCTTCTTTGGCGAATTGATCGATGCCGGAAACTCGGACCAACAAAGTAAGGTTGCAATCGCTGGCCCTGTGATTGGTGTATCGGTTTCTTCTAAGACTACTCCGATAAACCATTACATGACGGAAGAAGCGATTCTTTTCCCGCCGATGGACGAAAATGGTCCCCAAGCGATAATCACAGCAAATGCGGCAGTTAGTGCCTCAGCTTTTTTTGCGACCGGGGGATTCGATGTTTCTTTTAAACTTGCGGCGGGCGAGGACTTGTTTCTTGGAGTCAAGCTAAGACGGTTAGGACGTATTCATTGGGCGGAAGCAATGGTGGTGCGGCACCGATTCAAAGAATGTATTGACGATTTTCGGCGTAGGTTTGTCCGCTATGGAGCAGGCAACGCCCAACTCGAACGGCGACTCCACTTGCCTTCTATGAGAATCGAACGCATTACTGCCCGGTGTGCCAGTATGCAAATGTTCGCAGATGAACAGGTTGCGGCAATGCAGCTTGGTTACGATAAGAATATTAAAAAGTTTCCGAAAAATGCATGCCCCTTTGGTTCGTCTTAGCCCACCACCCGCAGCCACTCGACGTTCCGCGAGATGACAAGTTCGTACTGTCTGGCGTGGTGGGTTTCGACTCGACTGGTTCCTGCTAAAGCGACTCGATATCTTCGAGGCAGTCGACCCTTATCTCAGGTAAGCTCTTTCAGTTTGTCAGTCCGTTCAACTCACGACCTAAACTCGCGCCGGATATCTACGCTGTGATAAGATCGCGACTTCGAGATCGGAAGATCATCTGGATGGTCCCCGCTGGATGTGGTATGCTATCCTTTATGTTCCGCTGAAATGCAGACGAGGCGAAGATGACTAAAACAATTTCAAATCCAACCCTTGAAGAAATTCAGAAGGCAATCGAAAAGCTGAGTCCGGAGAGCTTCGAAGTAATTCGTAAATGGATCGCGGACCGCGACTTCGAGAGGTGGGACAAGAAAATCGAGGAGGATTCATCGTCCGGGAAGTTCGACGCGCTCATCGATGAGGTTTTACAGGAGGAGAGCGACGAGCTTGAAGACCTGTGAGGCACAAAAGATCGAAACACTTCAATAAATGCTTCGATAGACTGCCTGCCGATGTCCAGACGTTAGCGAAGTCGAAGTTCAAGCAATTCCAGAAAGATCAGACCCATCCGTCGATTCAATTCAAAAAGGTTGGAAAGCTCTGGTCGGTCAGAATAAGCGATTCGTATCGCGCTTTAGCCGTGGAAGGCAAGAAGTATTACCTGTGGTTCTGGATCGGAACCGATCACGACGAATATGAACGCTTGATAGACGAAATCAAATAGCGGCAGTGATTTCCATTAGAAGAGTTCACACAGACTTGGAGACACACGTCGCGGGTCCGAACCCCGTCCTCTCCACTTTCGTAAGATGGAAATTCGATACGCGCACTGAATCGTGCCATTCACCCCACCCAATCGACGTTCCGGCCGATAATAAGCTCGTACTGGCGCGTGGTGGGTAATTTTCATCGGGACGCGGGAGATTTCGAAGCGGTGCTTTTTCGCGGGGTCAGTCGTCCCATAAAAGCGCCTGGATGTTTTCGAGCGCAAGCTGAACCGCGTCCTTCGGCGCCGAACATGCGAATTTTGCTTTCCTGGCTCGCCAGTCGACGCTCTTGACCTGATCTGAAAGTATCGCCCCTGAAACACTCAGACCTTCGTCAAGCTCGACCTCGAATGGGTATCCCTTGACCTTGCTCGTAATAGGGCAGAGTATGGCAAGACCGACCTTCTTGTTATATGACTTCGGAGAGACCACCAGCGCGGGACGCATTCCCATTATTTCCTTTCCGGAATGGGGGGTGAAGTCGATCCAGATTATATCGCCTCTATCCGGAAAGTACGTCTTAGCCATTACCATACTTCCTTTCCAGCCGGCGGTCCCAACTGGTCTTCTTCGTGAAGGTTATATTTGTTGACTTTTACGAGTAACTCTTCCAGCGTCTTTCGCTTTCTGACGGGCTTCAGCACGATTCTGTCTTTTTCGACGGATACGTCAACAACCGTGCCCTCCTCGACCGACGCCTCCTTCGCGATGTTTTTGGGAATGCGAAGTCCGATGCTGTTTCCCCACTTCGTTACTTTCAATTCCATACAAAACTCCGTATATACATTGAGTATACTTGATAGGGATCGATTATGTCAACTCGAAGCAAGCCGAAAATATCCGAGTGTCCGGATTGGTTCGTTCACCGCAGCCAATCGACGTTCCGCCCGATGACAAGCTCGTACTGTTTTGCGTGGTGGGTGTTCTTCATCGGCACGCGGGAGATTTCGAAGCCATGCTTTCTTGCCAAGTTTACCACGTCATCTGAATCGTCGTAGGTCATCAAAAAAGGTCCGGCAATGTTTTCAACGACGAAAAAAAGCTCTTCGTGGTCGAGGTCGTGGTGTGCGTACAGTCTTTTTCCGGCGCGTTTCCCCGATGGACCGCCCGCGGAATAAGGAGGATCGATGAAGAATACGGCTTCTTCGTTTTCCGCGTACTCGCGGATTATCTTGATGCCGTCTCCTTGAGTGAATCGGATGCGATCTCGAATTTCCGCGATTGCCCGGATCCTTCTTGCAAGAGTTTCCGGGTACCACCTCGATCCAATTCCTTTCCCGTTTTCGCCTTGCTTTATGAGGCTCGATCCGGAAGCCAGTATTCCGCCATGGAAAGTCCGGTTTTTAAGGACCGTCTGAAATGCGATTTCCTTGTTTAGCAAAGTTTCTTCCGCCAGCGTAGATTTCACATTTTCTATCGTGAGATCAAAATCGAGTATTCGCCTCGCCAGCCAATCCGCGTCTCCGTCTAAAATTGTCATCCATACAGCGGCAACCTGTTCGTCGATTTCTATTAGTACCACCTCGTTCGCGAGGTTTTCGAATGCGACAGTCAATCCAATAATGCCGCCACCCGCGAATGGTTCGATGAGGAGCTTCGGTTTCCTGGGTAAGCTGCGAATCCACTGCCTGATTCTGGGAACGAGCCATGTCTTTCCGCCAGGATACCGAAACGGGCTTCGATGCGGAACCGACGCAACATTCACGACTTTTTCAGTGGGGGGGTCGCCAAATAATGTCAACTGCTTTCCGTTAGAACGGCGCATCGAGAAGCTCCGTGGTAGGCGGGTTTTCGTTATCGAGCTTATCGTCGACTTTGGACTGTAACTGCTTCAGAAAATCACCAATATCTCCAGGCTCCGACCTTGTTATCTTTTTCAGGCTATCGTCAAAACCGGTATAAACGGATTTCCATCTCTCCAGAAGAATGACCTTCGATCAAATTGCATCTCCAATCCGTTTTCGGGCATCTAAGCCCGATTTCTTTTCTTGGACTTGTCATCCTTCTTCTTCGGCTTCTTTTCCTTTGGCGTCGCGTTCGCCGGGTATGCGTCGTGCTTCTGCTTCTTCGTGTCGCTCATATCGGGATTGTACGGGAATCAGAGGGATTGTTCAAAGCCGGCTACTCTTGAGACTCGTTGTATCGTTCGATCATCGCCTCTGGGTCAGACTCGAAAAGCGGTATCTCGTCGTCGTTGCAGAAATGGTATTCTATGCCGTTGTAAACGCGCTTGAGATCTGATCTGCCCATCATGTTTCCGAGGCATGCGACACACATACCATCGTTCCATACCGTCGCGTTGCCCTGCTCTCCTGCATGGCGAGAGGATTCAGACTCTTGCGTTTCATCACCCTCGAATTCTGACGGATCGAATGTGCCTTCTTTTTCGCTGAGTATCGCTGAATAAATGATGTCGCTTAGGTAAGTGCGGATCGCTGCATTTCCCTCAACGCCGATTCCAAAACTTGCAGTTTCAACAGTGACGCGATAGTTTACGGTTCCTTCTTTGTCGAACTGCCATGCAATTCCTGTTTCGTATGTTCCACCGATCATTCCTCCCCTCCATCGGCTGACAACGACCAACGTTACTACGCCCCGTGAAGTAGACGTTGAAAAGCTCGCCATTTCTATAAATGTTCCCGATGGATGCCCGATATTCGCGATCTTTTTCGCGATGATGGTTCCAACATCGTGGTTTTCAATTAGTCGAATTAACGCGCCTTCGGCTTCTTGATCCCACGCCACGGTTTGTGATGTAAGATTCTGAAGTCCTGACTGGGTTTGTTCAAGCTGCGCACGAAGATTTTGAAGGTCCGTGTCAATCTCAGATGCCCGAACCGCGACGTTGCCGATCTCGTTGGCGTTTTGCTGCGACAAAGATTCCATTTGTGTCGATAGCGCTTCTTTAGTTTCGAGCAGAGTTTCCCGGAGTGATTCAAGATCGCCGCGCAGGACATTAAGCGTTTCAAGTGTCGCGCTATCCGTGCGTTCTAGTGCCGCAACAGTTGCATCTTGAGAGGCGGAAAGCCCCAGCCTTGTTTCTTCAACCATCTCGTTTAATTCTTCACTCAAAGAAGTGATTCGCTCGGTTAAGTCACTCGTTTTTTCGGAAGTAGTCTGCAATATCTTTTCTTCAAGTGTGACGCGAGATGTCTGGCTATCAGAACGCAGAGATTCAATCTGTGAGGTATTTGTATTGACCGCCAACATTGCGAAAATCCCTGTACCGACACCAGCAATACCGATGATACAGGCTGCGATTGCGAGGATCGGTAAGCCCGTCGTTACTCGCCTTTCCTCTGCCATCTTCGATGTCGGTTCTTCTTCAAGAATCATCTCTCCGCATTCTGGGCATTCGCCGGTTTTATCGAGTGGCGTTTCGCAGGCTTCGCAAATCGCTTCGGCGGGTTTCTTGGCTCTTCGTTTTTCCATCTTTCTTTACTCCTTCAACTTCGGGGCTGACGCCTTTCAAGCGAAGGGCGTCGAAACAAAATCGCCAAGACAGGTACGCCAATACCCTCATTACCGACCTCGAACGACGCCCAAAAAAGCGCGTCGCCCGTTGTTGCTCTGCCGGTAATGAGTTCCTTGAAATTGGCGTTTCGTCTTGGAGGAACAGTGCAACTCAGAGCGAAGTTGCAGGACTTAAAATCTTGGTTCTGGCTCGATAGTTTCTCCTAAATGTTCGTGAGTCGTCTTATAGTAGACGGAACATAATCAAATTTCCATACAGTATTTACGGGTAACACCAAACAATAAGGGCACCGTTTTCCACGCGACGTTGGTTCAATCACGAAAAAAATACCGTAAGAGACGTCCATCTCGTGTCAGGTGGAAAGAAAAACGAAGCCGCATCCTCGGCGATTATCCAGTTTTCGCGAAATCTGATGGGACAGGTGATGGCGACCTCGCCTCCGTCGAAAATGCTACAGACACCAAGCGGATCGTTAGCCTTGTCCTTAGTACAATTGGGAACCTTGTTACCAAACGGGCAGAGTGCGCTTTTTCTGTGACGATTAGCCTCAGTCGAAAAGTTGTTCGTCGGGAAACCGAATACTTCTGCGAGCGGGTGAGATACCATAACCCCGATTATACGCCGGGAATCGAATCCGCGCAATCGTCGTTTACATTGTCGAACGCGGCGAGCATCGCGTCGCTGCTTCTCACCACGGAAGCGGTTCTGACGAAGATCCCCGAGGAGAAAGCCGACGCGGGCATGGCTCCGCCGGATATGTACTAAGTGGCACGGGCATCTTGCCCGTGGAAGAAAGAAAAAGGCGAGGGGGAGTGATCCCCCTCGCTTAAAAGGGCTTGTAGCTCAATTGGGAGAGCAGCGCACTCCTATTCTGGAGGTTGTTTGGTTGAATGATCCACAACCTTCACTTCGATGGAATAAAGCGCAGGTCGTGGGTTCGATTCCCACCGAGCCCAGAAAAAAGTTAACCCAAGTTGACCAGATAATCGAAAAAATCGGGAAAGTGAAATTTTTTTTGCCCGCTACGCGACGATTCGGGGCGAAGTA
>JANLHZ010000136.1 GCA_024653775.1 Planctomycetota bacterium
CTCGGTCGTCAAATACTCATCGGAACTATGGCTACGACTCCGTTTTGACTTCCTCGATCGAAGCGAACCTGACATAAACCTGAGCGCGATTTTGAATACCTTATTAATTTTAGCCTCCTAATGCAAAATCGGCCGGGGTAGAAGCCGGCAAAACTTGTACGCGCGAGGATTTCCGCAGGTTCGACTGAAAATCAGTCCTGCATTTTTTTGAACTGGTTTCCGAAGTAGACGATTCGTTCCTCGAGTCGCGCCTTTTCCTTGAGCTGCGAATCCAGAATCCTGCGCATGTCCTGAATCTCCGCCTGGGCGAGTTCCGCTTTTCGTTTCAGGCTGTCGTAGTCTTTCTTGCGCGCGCCGGATTCCGCGGCCTCCTTCCTCGCCGCAGCCATTTCCTTGCGCAGGTTCTCGATCTCCTCGTCCTTCTGCGAAACTTCCTGCTGGTTGGATTTTTTGCTCGCGGCGAACTCTTTTTTCAGTGTGTCGAGTTCGTCCTTCAGCTTCTCGGAGGATTTTCCCGCGCGCTCCTGTTCCTTCTCGATCTGCTTCTGAGCGCTCGCAAGCTCCCTCTGGACGGTTTCGAGTTCGATCTGAGCGCTCGTCGCTTCCTTGCGCGCCTTATCGAGTTCCGAGCGACCCTGCCGCGCGTCGAGCTTGGTCTGTTCCTTGAGTCCGTCGATCGAGCGCTGAAGCGCCTGGTTCTGAGCCTTGAGTTCCTCGATTTCCGCCTTCGCTGCGTCGAGGGCGCCTTTGTCGATCGCGCTTTGCTGGAGCGTCTCTACGAGTCTAATCTGTGCGCGGAGGTCCTGCTGGAGCGAAACGCGCTTCGTCTGCTCGAGGTAGAGTTCACGGGACATCGCGATGAACTTCTTGAGGTCCGCGTCGGAAAGCTCTTCCTCCCCGTCGAACAGCCGCTCGAAATCGCGCACGCGCTCCTGGTGCGCGTCGAGGAACTTTGTCGCCGTGTCGAGAGACTTTTGCGCGGCCGCGCTGTACGCACCTTGTTCGTAGGGTTCCGCGATGGTCTCGTGGGTGAATTCCGCCCGGACCACAGGCATCTTCCTGGAAGACTTCTTCTTCGCGACCTTGTTCGACTTTTTCTTCATCTCTTCTCCGGTGGTGGATTACTTCTTCGATTTCTTTTTTGAAGGCGCGCCTTTTTTTGCGCTGGACTTCGCACCGGATTTTTCTCCGGCGCCGGCTTTCGTCTTCCCGGCGTTCTCCACGGGCTTCTTCGACTCGCCCTTTCTGTCCTTCTTCTTCTCGCGATTCTTCGCGGCTTTCTTTTCGTGCGCCTCGTGAGCTTTCTTCGAGGCCACGGCTCCCTCGACTTTCACCGCGGCGGGTTCTTTCCCGGACGCTTTCTTTTTCCCTGATTTCTTCTTCTTCGCCTTTTTCTTCGGGGGTTTCTCGTCACTGCCCGCGAGACTTGCGGTTTCGGAAGAGCCTTTCGCGTCGATCTCAGCGGATTTCTTTGCAATCGAGGCGATGTCCTCGCGCAGCGCCGAAGCCTCGGCCTTGACTTTCTGAAGCTCCTTCGCCCGTTTGGGACCTTTCAGTTCCATCACGCCGATTAGCCGGTCCTCGACGTACGCGATTCTCTCCCCTAGTCCGGACTGAAGGCGCGCGACGATGTTCAGAAGATCCTCGGAGTGCGTCTTCGCTGCGGTCGCGTCGGATTTCATTTCCTCGAGTTCGCGGATGAGTTCCTTCCTGCGCTTCGAGTGCTTTCGTTTTTCAGAGTCGAGCTGTTCCTGTAGTTTGTCGTTTTTCCGGCGCGCCTTTTCGAGTCTGTCATTCATCCTCGCGGAGTCTTCGGTCCCGTTCCCGCCCCCGTGCCCGGCAGAACTTTCGGCGTTCCTCCGCAGGGTTTTGACTTCATCGAACAGGGAGGCGACCACGGGCCGCTGCGCCTTGTACGCATCGCGGAATTTGCTCAGGGTTACGACCTGTTCCACTAGTTTCTGGATTCTCTCGTCGCGTTTCTCGACTACGATCTGCAAGTCGTGAATGTGCCGGTTGTTCTCAGCGAGTCTCTCGTCGGATTTCGACTTCTCGGTCCTGAGTGCGTCAAGCTCCTTCGCGGAGTCTTCGAGCGCGTCGGCTTTCGATTTCAGATCTTCCTGGAGCGCGCTCACCTTCGACGATAGTTCAGTGGCGAAGCTCTTCATCGCGTCCTTATACGGCGCGAGAAGCTTCATCCTGCTTGCTACGTCCTTCAGTGCCGCGATTCTATCTCCGAGGATATCCTTTGCGTCCGCATCCGACGAGACCTCCCTCTGTATCGCGTCGGCTCTGGCAAAATCGCCTGATTTAAGCGCTTCCTTGTGCTCTTCGAGAAGATTTGAAATCCGTTCACGCTCCAAGGGCGCTCCGCAATATTAATTCCGTGGGAACATTCATAAGGAGGCGGAACACTATAAGATGCCGAATTATGCGCTCAGATTTACGTCAGGTTCGCTTTGCGCGAGGGAGCCAAACCGGAGGCGTAGCTATAGTTCCGGTGAGGATTTGGCGACCGAGCGCGGAACGAAGATGTCGTGAAGATGTGATGCAGAAACGGTAACTTATTGTGTTCCACCTCCTAAGGCAAGATATGAAGGCATTCACATTATGAGGAATATAGGGCTGACAGCAAACCGTTTAGCTAAAAAACGTGCATTCTTACGCCTTTGAAAATACCCGCGGCTCTGGTATAACTCCGTGCGGTTTTTCTAGTCAGAGGAGCAATGTTCCGAATTCTTCCGCTGCTGCCCGTAATCTCTCTTTCGATCCTGACCTCGGGGTGCGAATCCCTTTCGGATTATCAGCGGAAGACTGTTAACCACACGATTCCGGAGATGCTTCGGTCGCCGGAATACCTGTTCATGCCGACGTTTATGCTGGTTTTTCCGAGGGAGACTCCCACGACGAAACCGCCGATAAACGTCAGATACCAGTCGGGGATGAAGTATTTCGAAAACGAAGACTACGAGGCGGCGATTCCGTGCTTCGAGGCGTTCCTCCTCGATCTGAAACGGGACTTCCACGCCTACGTCGTCAAGCTGAAGCTCGGCGAGTGCTATCTGAACCAGGGCGACCGCGAACTCGCCCGCGAGACGTTCATGGACGTCTATTCGGACGAATACTCGACGAACGAACAGCGGGGTTACGCCGCGTATTTCGCCGCGAAGATCGACTTCGAGTTGATGGACTTCGAAAATGGCGCGGAAGTGCTCTGGAACGCGATCCTCAAATACCCCGAAGGACTCGAAATGCCGAAAGCGTACCTCCTTCTCGGAAAGCTTCGCAGGTACGCCGGCGACGGCCGGGCCACCGCCGCGTTTCTGAACGTCACAAGTGGCTACCCGGACTCTCCGGAGGCGAAGGTCGCGCAGGGTTATATCGAATGGGGCGCGAATCTGTTCTCGGTGCTCGTGGCGCGCTGCGACGACTCTTCGGATGCGGTCCGGCTTTCGAGGGTGCTGACGAGGTCCGGACTTTATTCCGAAGTCAGCCGGGAAACTCAGCGGGACGGGTCGATAAAGTTCCTCGTTTTCTGCGGCAGGTTTAATAGCGCGTCCGAAGCGTTCGAGCAGCGCGACTCGCTTGCGGAGAGGGTCGTCAATTTGAAGCCGGGTTTTCCGAAAATCTATCCCTGATGAGCAAATCCGTCGAACTCAGCGCGTTTTTCCGGGAAATCGGATTCGACAATCAAGCGTCTCAGGATCGCGCGAAGGCGGTTCTTGTCGAAGCCGGGAAGGTGCGGGCGGAGCGAAGCTCGATGTCGGAAGACAAGAAGCCAGGGTGCGCGGAAATCCTTGCGGAGAAGATTGTAAGGCTGTGCAGGGCCTGCGAACGCGACGAGGACGATCCACGCGAGAAGGTTGTCGTTACGAACAAAAGCGGCTGCGAGTACTGCGACGGCTCGACGAACAAGAAAGCTCTCGACGATGCCGGCGCGGTGATGCTTAAGAACAACGTGAAAAAGGTGGTCGTAGTCGGGGGCTCGCCTGGGATTCACCGGAACCTCGTGACTTTGTGGCCAAAAAAGATCGAGCTGCGCATCGTTGACGGAACCGAGTCTCATAACGAGAAGGCCTCGAAGGCGAACCTCCTGTGGGCAGACCTCGTAATCATCTGGCAGCGTTCGGAACTGAAGCACCGCGTGTCTAAGCTCTACACCGACGCGGAAAGCAATCACAAAAGCAAGGTCATCATGGTCCCTCGCCGCGGCATCGGGGCGCTGGCGGAGCGCGTGAAGACGCACCTATGTACTTGACATTTTATTCGTGCCTGACACGAATTTATTGTAATGTTTTGCGCGACATTAAAAATCGTACATTAAATTCGTGTCAGGCACGAATTTAATGTACGCCAGCGTAAGGCTCTAGAAAGTAGTAAATCGCAGCCATCGAGAATGCGGCGACCGCGAAGAAGGCGATGGTCGATTCGCCTCTCGTGGTGACGCGTTCGAGAGCTTCTCCGGATTCAGTCTGCGGAGCGGGTACGCTGGACTTTTCCCGCGATCGATAAAAAAAGTAAGTCGCGCAGACGATCGATCCGAATCCGGCAAAGAAGTATATCAGCGGGCTTATGCCGAAGTACATTCGATGGAGTTCGATCCTTGGCGACGACACCAGCATCTCCGAAGATCTCTTGACCCACGGTCTTCTGAATCCGTCGAGGCCTATGTATGAAACGTGCGCGCCGATCTCATCCGAATTTCCGTCACCGACGACGGTTCCGAGATCGAGGAATTTGCCGGCAGAGAGTTCGCGGAACTGGAGGTCCTGGTCGTCCTTGAATTCCCTGCCTGCGACTTCGAGGACGACCATGCACCGATGCTCCACGAGATAAACTTCCTCCGGCCAGCGAAATCGCACGCCGAACGTGCCCTCGGATATGACGACATCCGCGCGGTAGAATCCCGCGGATTCGTACTCCGGGTAGATCGTCTTGCTAGCGGGCAGCACCGATATTCCGGCGAGCAGAATTCCGAGCGCGACGAAAAGTTTCCAGGTTCGCTTCCGCATCCGACCTCCGCGGCAAATGAGCCGTCTCATTCAACCACGGTCGGTGCTCCCGCACAAGGACGTGCCGGTCACTTTCGAAGTGCCCGGCACATGGAGATTACTCGATCGTAGTGTGCCCGTGAGGGCATATAAGGACGCGCGTCCTAAGAAACTATCTCAAGCAAGCGACATCGATAATTCGGAGACTGTTCACTGGACGTTCGCGATAAATCGCAAACGGAAACTAAAATCCTCAGCGCAGAGCCGCGGAGACCGCGGAGTTTCGCGGAGAATATCAAAATTAAATTGTTG
>JANLHZ010000192.1 GCA_024653775.1 Planctomycetota bacterium
CGCGAAAATATGCTCTCACGAGCACACTACGAACAGAATCCCGCTATAGACTGCGATCTACCCCGTGAACACTTACCCACAAATTATCGCGCGTCCGAACGTGTGGTGTCGTTTATTTTCGAAGAATGCTGCAGTCTCTGTCACGCCTCAAGGCGTTCAGCGCCAATCGTGCCGAACGCTACCGAGTCAGTCGTCTGGAAACTGCGGAACGCGGTATCTTGCTGTAGGCTTCTTACTGCTCCGCCCTGCTTTTGATCCTGGCGAGGAGCCTGTCCCGCTCTGGAACGAGCGACGACGGCAGTTCCGAAGTTTCGAACACCAGAAGCAGAGCCAGCGCTTCCTCGGTTCTGCCAAGTTCGATCGCGATCTCCGCGTATCTGAGCCGGAGTTCGAGTATCTGCGGGTCTCTGGGGTCACAGGCTTTCGCGGCTCTCCGGAGCCAGAGGAGCGATTCTTCGCCGCGCTTCTGAAGGATCGAGACCCGCGCGAGTGATCTCGCAATGACGGGCTTCTCCTCCTGACTATTCGGCCTTGCGTACGACGTCTGCAGGAAGCTGTAAAGTTTCGCGAGAGTTTCCGAATTCGCGCTCCCGGTTTTCTCGATCTCGTCCACGAGCGCTGCCGCGTGCTCGACACTACGAATCCTCAGATCCCGCGAATCGTCCTGAACGACCACGGGTTCCCGCTCCGCCTCGCGGATGACTGTTCGCGTCCCCGGCCCGGAGCAGCCCATCACGAAAATCAGTATCGTGGCCGCGAAAATCCTCATCGCTCCTCCGCTGAAAACGCCGTCGGTTCGACCGCATTCCTAAACGGCGCGGGCACGTGGATCTGAACGCTCGCGGATTCATAATCCTTCGGATCGTCCAGCCGCATCGAGATCACGGCGTAAAGAAATTCGTCGGGTTCGAGGTCTCCGGTATGCTCACCCTCTTCGGGTTCCCTCCCGAGGCAGACGTCGAATCGATAGTCCCATTCGAATTCCACCGGAAACACGTTCTCCGGAAAATTGGATTCGATCTTCTTTACGAATTTCGCCTCAGGGCCTTCGATTCGGAATCCTGAGACGCCGCGGGTTCCGTCGAACACGTTTTCGACGAGCATCCAGCCGGAATCTTCGGGATTCCTGGCGGGATTGAAGTCCCGCCAGGAATCGAATCCGATTTCGCCGAAGTTCGCGCGGGTTTCGCCTCGTTTGAAAATGTACGCCTCGACGTCCTCGAACGCTCCGCCTTCGCCGAGACGAAGGCTGTACTCAATTTCGACGTCGAACTCGATGAACGTCGCTCCGGGATTCATATACGTCACCCTTCTGACCGACGAAGCGAGTCGCGAAATCTCAAGGGATTCGAGCTGCGTAGTCCTCGGAAGCGTTTCGATGCAGGATTCGAATTTGTTCGAGATCATAAGCTCTTCGTCGAGCGGCGCGCCTTCGCTCTTTCTGTAGCCGAAGATGGTGAAACGATACCATCCGAACAGAGTCGCGCCGCGATATACGAACGTCAGCGGCTGGTTCTGCGCGAGTTCGCCGATTTCGACGACCGTCAGCCTTCGCCACGGGCTGAAGCGGTTGATGTCCTGAAATTCGATCATCGCCCGGCCCTGGATCGCGAATTCGAAGCCCGGGCTTGTTTCGAGGACGTAGCCGACCGCGATCGGCGGACTGCCCAAGAGATTTCCGCTGAAGTCGGACGGTCTGTGCACGACTTTTGTCGATTTTTCCGGGTCGATTCGAATTCGTCCCGCTGGAATCGTCAGATCGAAGTTCCTCGCAGTGACGCGGACGTCATCGATAGTCGGCTTAGGCTGTTCATCGCCAGATGTCTCATCCGTCGGCGTCCCCTCCGTCGGCGTCCCCTCCGTCGGCGTCTCTGTCCTGTCGGGCGGAACCTCACCCGCCGGTTCCTCCGCCTTCGCAATCGCAAGGGTCAGCGCCAGGCCGATGGCGATCGCGGCGTACGCGATTCCACGAATGAAGCTCTCCGAGTTCCCCCTGAAAATCTTTGTCACTTCTGAAATCCGTCCATTACTTAGAAACTATCGTAGGCACCTGGGACCGCGGACGTCCTCGTCCGCAAAAGCCGCCAAACGTCTTGTTTGACGGCTCCGAATTATCGATGTCGCTTGCTTGAGATAGTTTCTTAGTCCCTTATCAATGAAAACATCAGCAAAACGAGACGATTTTCTTTACTTCCTCAGCGCGGAGACGCAGAGGACGCGGAGGCTCGCGGAGAATAGAAATTCAAATTTGCCGACCCCGCAAAGGCGCCAAACCGCAAAGAATTCGGAAGGAGAATTGAAGAGATTCGAAAAATTCTCTGCGCGGCTCTGCGCACTCCGCGACTCTGCGCTGAAGAATTTTGGTTCCGGCTCGTCCGGGTTAGGTTCTTCTTCGCTCTGCTCCGCGGCGTCCGCAATCGCTTTTTCGAGCTGCGCGCGGAAGTCCTTGTAGGTCATCGACAGCGGCTCGTGCTCGCGCGTATCCTCCTGCCCGGACTCCGGATCGAAGAAAAGCAGTCCGGAATGGCTGTTTCGCACCCACGGCGCGTTTTCGAGTTCATCGGGCACGTCCTCGTCGTCGGGCGGCACGGGAGTGAGTCTGAACTTGCCCTGCGCGAGTCCAGTGAGCCTCAGCATCGCTTTCGAATCCTGCCACAGAAACACGATGACTTTTTCCTCGCAGCGAAAACTCGGGACTCCGGTGACGACCTGCCTCGTCGTGCCGACTTCCCCGCCTTCGATCCAGATGGTGGCTGAGTTCCCGAGCGCGCCGGTGAGCCAGGATTGCTCCACCGCGATATCGACGCGTGTGAATATCTGGGAGCCGTCGGAGAGCCACTGCGCCTCGACCGCGCGGACTTCGCCTTCGACGATCTGGACAGAGCCTTCGACGAGGTCCGGAATGTCCATGAACTTCGCGATGGTCGCACTGGCGAAGTTCACGTTAACAAAAAGAATCACTACTGTAAGCGAAAGTAACCTCATAATTATTCAACGATCGGCAGGAGAAAAAGTTTCGACAATATTCCGGCGTCTTCAATGCCCGTTTATAACAAGTTACAATCCTGTTTGGCTAATTCAATGTTTATCGGCTGACCGTTTTTTAAGGACAGAGATCGATTTCACCGGGGTCGAAGCAATGAACTTCAACTGGGATCATGTGAAGGCTGAGCGAAACATCGAAAAGCACAAAGTCAGATTCGAGGAGGCGGTCGAAGTTTTCACGGACCCATTCATTATCACGAAGTATGATGAATTCAACTCTCCGGAAGAAGATCGATGGCTATCGATTGGAATTTCGTTTTCCGGTAGGATATTGTTAGTCTCGTACACAATGAGAGTTCGAGGCACAGAAATCGAAAGAGATGAGGCAGGTAGCGAACAGGAAGAATATCGAATCATCTCTGCCCGAAAGGCCACCAGTAATGAAAAAAAAGAATACTTCAAAAGACGTGGACAGCTTGGACGTTGAACACGATTTCGCTGAAGGAGTTCAGGGTAAGCACTACGTCCCGCTCGAAGAGATGAATTTTCCTCTGTACCTGGAAAGAGACGTCCGGATTTTCTTTCTCTCGGCGGCTAAACGAAAGAAGAAGAGCGTGGACGAACTAGTCAACTCCGTGCTTCGCCGGGAAATGGAGAACTTCAGCGAGTTGATGCCCGACGCGGAATCCGATTCCGGATCGAAACCCGTTCCCAAACGAAAAAAGGCGTAAAGGCAAGTTCCGCGGAAGTCGAATTTGAGAAGGACTTCAGGTTTCTTTTCGAACGGACCCGCTCAAGTGCCGCTGCAAATTCCAGCCAACTATGAATCAGGAAGCTCGACCCGTCTCCAGATCGAGGTCGAGGGCTACGTTGACGGCTTCCTCGCGCACTTGTACCGGATTTAGTTCCTTGACTCGTTTTCAGTGGTGTATAGTAAAAATGAGTGTTGAACTGGTTTTCGAGTGGGACGAGGAGAAGTCGAATTCAAACCTCAAGAAGCACAAAGTCGGTTTTGAAGAAGCGACAGACATATTTCGAGATCCGTTGCAGCTTTCGGTATACGATGAGGAACATTCGAAGCACGAAGAAAGATGGGTAACCTTCGGAATCTCCCGAATCGGGAGAATTCTTGCTGTGATGCACACCGTCAATGTAAAAAAGAGTTCGATCCTGTTCAGGATATTTTCAGCCAGAAGGGCGACGAAGAATGAGATCAAAGAGTACGAAAAAAGACTCCGATGAGATGAAGAAGGAATACGACCTCTCTGGAGCGGAGCAAGGGAAGTTCTATTTCCCTCCGGACAGGTACAAATATCCGGTGTATCTCGACGACGATTTGAATCTGTTTTTTTCAGACGCCGCGAAGCGGAGAAAAAAGGACGTGGCGGAACTCGTCAACTCCGTGCTTCGTCGGGAAATGGAGAACTTCAGCGAGTTGATGCCCGAAGCGGAATCCGATTCTGGGTCGAAACCTGCTCCAAAAAGAAAAAAGGCGTAAAGGCAAGTTCCGCGGAAGTCGAATCTGAGGAAGTCTTTCGATTTCTTCTCGAACGGATTCCCCCGCGTGCCGTTGCAAGTTCCCGCAAACTATGAATCAGGAAGCTCGACCCGCCTCCAGATCGAGGTCGAGGGCTACGTTGACGGTTTCCTCGCGCAACTTTCCGCGGAGTCGGGGTTCTCGATCGAAACCCTGCGCGCCTACGGCTCCGACCTCCGCCAGTTCATCGAATTCCTTGGCGGCGAGCCGCTTTATCGCATCGCGGATATAAGCCACGTCACGGTGCGATCGTTCCTTTCGATGCGCCGGGACGACGGAAACGTTTCCCGGAGCGTCGCGCGGAAGCTCGCGTGCCTTCGCTCGTTTTTCAAATATCTGCTACGCGCGGAGGTTATCGAATATTCGCCCGCGGAGGCTCTTCGCAGGCCGAAGTTCGATAAGAAGCTGCCGCACTTTCTGACGACGACGCAGGTCGAGCTGCTGCTGAAGGCTCCGGAGGGTGACGGCTTCGCGGAAATCCGCGACCGCGCGATTCTCGAACTGCTCTACAGCTCGGGAGTCCGCGTCAGCGAGCTTTGCGGCCTGAAACTGAAAGACGTCGATCTGGGAGCCATGACGATCCGCGTTTTCGGGAAAGGCAGCCGGGAGAGAATGTGCCCGATCGGACGGCCGGCGCGGGACGCGCTGCGCGTCTATCTTGGCGCGCGAAACTCCGCGGATTTCGAGAGCAAATCGAACTCGCCGGTATTCGTCAATCTCCGCGGCGGACGGCTTTCGGACCGAAGCGTGAGGCGGCTGCTCGAAAAGTACGTGCTCGCCTCCGGACTTCCCGCGAACACGACGCCGCACACGCTAAGGCACAGTTTCGCGACACACTTGCTGAACGAAGGCGCGGACCTACGTAGCATCCAGGAGCTTCTCGGGCACAAAAGCATCACCACCACCGAAGTCTACACCCACGTCACGACAACGAAGAAACGCGAGGTATACGAGGAGACTCATCCGAGAGCGAGGTAGCCTTGCGACGTTGCGTCAATTTGAATTTCGTGGTAGGATGGATTTGTGAAAAATGCAGGAAAAGCTATAGAATCCGCAAAGAGGAAAAAGCCGTTTGTTTCCTTCGAGATCGATCTTGAAAATGGGGACACGTTAAAAGTATCTCATCCGGAAACCATTATCGGCACTCACGGGACATACGTTTTAATTGGCAAGGAAGGCGTCGTGTCCATCTTCGACGAAGACTCGATCACTCAAATCCGTATGAAGCCCGGACGCGCCAAGGGACCGAAGTCTACCGCGAAGAGAAAGTAGCTGCCGATTCTGTAAACGAGTTCACCAAAGAGCGTGGCCGAGTTCCTTGACGTTATCTCCCGCCCACCTGTATTCTCGAACCCTGGTTCAGAAAACTGGAATTGTTTATCGCACCCGCCGACCTCATTTCGGCGACCCGGAATCGAATTATGGGAAAAGTACTCGGATCGGTATTTCAATGGCTGCGCGGCTCGACGCTCGGTAGCGCGGTTCGTAAAAGCCTTCGAAAAGGCGGAGTCGTCGCGGACCTTGCGAAGCTCCCGCTTCAGGGGGTTATCGACTGGGAGTTTCCGCGGTCGTTCAACATCGAGCCGACTTCGCACTGCAACATCGCGTGCATAATGTGCCCCCGCGAGCGTCCGAACAAAACGGACGGCTTTATGGACTGGGATCTATACCGCAAGATCGTCGACGAGACCGCGAAGTACGGCCCGCGCTCGATCACCCTTCACAAGGACGGCGAGCCGCTGATGCACAAGCGCCTCGGCGAGATGATCGAATACACGAAGAAAATCAATCCGCGGCACAAACTCTACATTTCGAGTAACGGCCTCATTCTGAAAGAGCAGCACGCGCAGGCTTTCATCAAGCACAAGCTCGACGTCTTCCACGTAAGTATCGGCGCCGTCAATCCGGACACGTACAAAACCGTCCGCGGCGGAAACCTCGAAGACCTCGAACAGCGCGTCCGCATGCTTCTCGATATGAAGAAGGCGCAGAAAAGCGAATTCCCGAAGGTGGCGGTCCAGATCATCCGGATGCCCGAAACGGTGGGCGAGGTGCAGGCCTTCATAGATAAGTGGGAGCCGCTCGGGGTGTTCGTAACCGTGGAAGACGTCCGCCACTGGGCGGGAGGAATCGAGCAGCGGGAAGGCGAGGACCCGGTTCACGTCCGCGAACGTCATCCGTGCCACGCGCTGTGGTTCGCGCCGAGCATCAACTGGGACGGCCAGGTGAGTTTCTGCTGCTTCGACTGGGATTCCCAGGGCGTCATCGGCGACGTCCGCGAAAAGACCCTCGCTGAAATCTGGCAGGGCGAACGCATCAAGTGGCATCGAGACAAGCATCTACGCGGCGAATACAACTATCCGGAGTGCGCGAACTGCGATCATTACCTCGACTATCCGGACCTCTGGTTCGAGTGGCAGAAAGGCACGCCGCGGGAGGGCTGGGAGACCGACATCGTCGCGCCCGGAATGAAGCCCCGCCCGGCGAATCAGATGCCGAAGTTCCACATCACGATTCCGACAGGCGAGGAAGAGACCAGCACGCAAAGAAGGAACTAAGGCGGCTCAAAATAATAAGTTCTCAACTTGACGGACTTTTTTCGGACGATTCAGTGGGAAAAGAAAGCCTGTCCCGAATGCTATGCACAACACGTTCAGACGAGCCAATTCGTGGTTGAAGTCGTTCGGTAGCCCTTCACTGGGTAATTCGCGTTCGTAGTGACGCCGTAAGGCGTTTCTTCGATCCACCACATGGCAAACATATGCTCTGACGAGCACACTACGAACTGAATTCGGCCAGTACGAGCACTGGCCTTCGGGGACGATGACATCATTGGTCCAGAATGAAGTGATCCCGAATGAATAGGGATAGTTTCCAAGAACCTCGGATCAGGCTACAGACGGTAGGTAAACAAAGAAGGCAACAATCTTCTACGAAATCAAGAATAAGAGTACGTAAATATTTTTTATATTACTTGC
>JANLHZ010000194.1 GCA_024653775.1 Planctomycetota bacterium
ATAGCGGGAATCTGTTCGTAGTGTGCTCGTGAGAGCATATTTTCGCGGTGTGGTGGATCAAAGAAACGCCTTACGGCGCCACTACGAACGCGAACTACCCCGCGAACAGTTACCGAATCGGCTACAAGTTGTTCGTCAAAAAGGCCTGCCTTGCGAAACTGATCGTCTCTGAAGTACATATCGAGAGCGCTTGTTGGATATGAAATCTGCAATCCCTATAATATTGGCACCCTATCGGGCGCGTGGCTGAATTCTGCACTCTGCATTCCCGATGTCAGTCTTCCATCTTTCGCCAGTCGCGCTGTTTTTTGACCCGTTTTTTCGCGTCGAGAAGAGCCTGCATATAGCCCTCTTCCTCCGGGGCTTTCTCAGCCGTAGCGGTCGCGGCCGGCGCGGGTTTTTCGGATTCCGCGGAAAGCTGCGCGCTGGACTTCCTCGAAGCGTTCAGGTCGAGCGTCACTGATGCGGTTGAAGCCACCGCGCGCTTTCTTAGCTCATCGAGCTGCTTCTTCTTCTCTTTCCTTCGTTCCTCCATTTTCGCGGTCAGTTTGTTGAGACCGAGGTCCACCCTTCGCACGAGAACGTCGAAAAGGAAAAGCAGCAGGCCCGCGACCACGAACGGATACCAGTATTCATCCGGGATTTTCATCGTGTCGAGAGTTCCTGTGAACACGTTGTCTTCCTTCGAAAGCAGGCGCCCGCCTGAAGCCTTGACCATGTCGCGAATCTTCGCCATATCCGCCTCGCGCCTTCGAAACTCCGGCGAGTACGCGATGTTGAAACCCTGATGGACCATCCCCGCGCCCTGACTTTCGCCATCGGCTTTTTTGAAGGACGCGGAGAAGAAGTACGTCCCCTCCTCCGTGGTTCGGAACTCGCCTTCGTAGAGTCCGGCTCCGGTCTGCTCAAGTTCGACCTCGTGCTCGTCGCCATTCGGATCGACAACGGTCCCGCGCCACGGGATTCCTTCGATGAACTCGCCTGTTTCGTTCACCGCCTGTACGACGACGTGCGCGCCTTCGGGTCCGGGGTTTATCTGCGTGGTGAACCCGGATTTCTTCACCCGCCGGAGCGTCCAGTTGACAATCCGCAGCCAGAACGAGTTGAACTCGCCCCAGCTTGTATGCCAGTCCTTAGCCCAGAGATCGTCCCGCGCGTCGCTCGTGAACGCGACGGACCTTCCAAGGCCGTAGTCCCAGTGCGCGAGCAGCGGATCTTCGAACTCGTTCGGAACACGAAGCGGCACCATCGGCGGCGGCTGGCCGCGCTCGACGCGCTTCTCGCTCGTGATCACGTAGCCGCCTAGCTGCGGCAGGACGACATTTGAATTCGGGATCGAACTCTCGATCGGGGTGGTAATCTCTGATATGAGCGGAACGAAAGGATCGGTCACGACGGTGTTCCTAGTGACTTGCTGCGCTTCCTGGATGAAAATCGCGGGAAGCTTGGTCGGGTCTGTCACCTGAAAATAGTGCTCAGCGCTTGTAGCCATGTTCATCATCGTCTGGACGCAGTCCTGCCCGTGGCTTCCGATGTGGACGGTGCTGAACGCGATCGAACTCTCGGTGATGTTGTTCAGAATCTTGTTGCCTGGAGGAGCGGGGTCGCCGTCGGAGATAAGGATGATGAGCTTCTTCGACGCGTCCGACGCTTCGAGACCCTCGTACGCGAGTTCGACGCAGGGGGCGAAATCGGGCATGTCGCCGTTCTGCATCTCGTTTATCTTGGACGCGAGCAGAATCCTGTTGGTCTGGCCGCCCGCGGGCTGGAGGCCGAAAAGCCACTTGGCTCCGCCGGTCCAGTCGAAGAAGACCACTCCGACTTCGTCTTGCGGCGAAAGCACTTTCAGAGTCTCCCTGGCGACGCGTTTGCCCCAGTCCTCTTCGCCGCCGATTTCGCACGTATGCAGGATCATCACGATCGCGCCCTGCTCAAGCTCCCTTCCCTGTTTTGGCTCCATGTTGACGGGCAGAACCTCTTCGAGCGTGCTGTCGTTGTACCCCCCCGCGGCGAAGCTCGAATCCCCTCCGAGGACGATAAGTCCCATGCCGGTGTCGCGCACCGCGACCTGAATCATCGTGAGCTTCGTGGGGGAAAGTTCGTTCACGGGGACGTTCCCGAGAATCAGGAGGTCGTACGCGGCGAGGTCCTCCATCCTTGACGGAAAAGTCGGCGAGCGGATAACGGACACTCTCATCTGACGCTGGTCTTCGGTCATCGCTTTGACGAGCGCGCCCGTGCTTTCGCCGTGGTCGTACTCCCTTCGGACGAGATCTCCGGACGCGGTGCGGATCGAGGCGTGCGCGACTTCGATGATGGAGTTCGCGCGCTCGACGCAAAGAATCCTCGGGACGTCGCTCGAAAGCGACGTGAACCCCTCCGCGCGATTGTTCGCGGTGATGCCGTCGGCTTCGCGGTCCGCGATTCGCGCAACGACCTCGTAGCGGTAATCGAGCGGATCGTCCGGCCCCGGAGGAGGGATGACGTCCTGAAACGCGAGACTGTTCGTCCCAGGTTTCAGTCTTATTGGCGCGGAACTCGTCGTCAGCAGTTCGCCGTTGCGATGGATTTCGAAGATAGCGTCGGTCTCGACGTCGCTCGATACGACGACTTCGATGGAAAACCCTTCGTCCGCGATGACGCTTTCCGGAACGGAGATGCGCTCGACGCTGACGTCGCGGGAATACGCGTACGAAAGCGGGTAGACGTCCACGAGTATCCCCTGCTGCTTCGCCTTCGTCACGGCTTCTACCGCGTCGCCTATGTTTTCGTTGCCGTCGGTGATGAGGACGATCTTCCGTCGCGCTCCCGATGGGAACGTCGACGCGCTGATGTCGAGCGCGGCGGAGATGTCGGTGCGATCGCGCTTCAGGTCTCCGGAAATGCGGTTGTCGGGGATGAAGTCCTTCGTAAACGGCACCTGAATCGACGTATCCCGCGCGAACGCGTAGAATGCGACCTCGTCGTCTACGCCCCGTCCTACCGCGCGATCCCTTATGAACTCCATCGCTTCGTTCTGCGCGGACTCCGGAATCGACTTCGACGCGTCGAGGAGGAAAATCACGCGAAAGCTGCCGTCGTCCACCGGAATCGTCGGCGAAGCGAGCGCAATCGCGAGCGCGCTCAGCACAAGCATACGGAGCGCGAAGGCGAGCTTCTTCCGGATTCCGTAGAGTCCCGCGAGGGTGCTCCGCGCGACGAAATAGAAGTACGCCGCGCCGATTGGGATCAGCAGCAGAAACAGCGGGTATTCGAAATCTATGTTCATTGCGATTTAGGTAAGTTGTTTTTGAATTCGAAGTCGCCCGTCTCGCGCCGCTGCGAAAGTGCCGCTTCGATTAATACGCCTTTGAAGTCAACCCGCGAAATGATAACACAACTCGCTTTTTGTATAAACGAATGTTTCCGGACCTGTAACACAATTCCTGTGAGCAGTTCCCCTGGTCCCTATTCCACCCATCGCCGCGGCTCGCTCGTCATCCAGAATTCGAGCTTCCCACCGCTTTTTATCCCTTCGTGATCGAAGAACGGCTGCGAAAGCGGCTTTCCGCTTAGCTCCGCGCGTTCGACGTAAATGTTTTCCGGAGACGCGTCGTGCGCCACGATCTCGACGTCTCCGGCCTCGCGATGGATCGTCACGCGCTCGAAAATCGGGCTCCCGACGATATACGTCGTCGATCCCGCCAGCGGATAGAAACCCATCGCGCTGAAAATGTACCACGCGCTGAGGGTGCCGTAGTCGTCGTTGCCGTCGATGCCGGAAGGCAGGGTGCTATATTTCGACTTCGCGACCCACCGCGCCCACCGCTGCGTCAAATCCGCACGACCGGCGTAGTTGAACATGTACGCCGCGTGAATGTCCGGCTCGTTCCCGTGCCAGTAATAAAGGTCGGGCATAATGGTGTCCCTCGCCCGCGAGGCGCGCTCGAAGAAGGTCGAAAGCTCCGTCACGAACGCTTCATCCCCGCCGAAAAGGTCGATCAGCCCCGGAACGTCGTGCGGCGCGAACCAGCGCCAGTGCCAGGCGTCGCCTTCGACGAACTGACTGTCGAAGGTGTTCACCGGAACGAAAGGCTGGACGAAAGACCCGTCGCGATTCCTTCCGCGGAAGAAGCGGGTCTGCGGATCCCACACGTTCGTGTAGTTCTTCGCGCGTTCGTAGAACATCGCGGCGTCGCGCTCTTTCCCGAGAGCGTTCGCGAGGTTCGCGATGCACCAGTCGTCGTAGGCGTACTCGACGGTTTCCGACGTTCCCGTCTTGCTTACGTCCGCGGGGACATAGCCAAGTTCGAGGTACTCCGGCACCGCGGTCCGTCCCGCGTGCGGCCTTGGTTCCATCGCGTGGAGGCGCATCGCCTCGTACGCTTTCTCCGCGTCGAAGTCGGTGAGTCCTTTCAGATACGCGTCCGCGATTAGCGAGTCCGAGTGAGTGCCGATCATGCCTCCGGTGTATCCCTGGAAGAACGCCCACATCGGGAGGTCGCCGCCCTGCTCGTACATACGCACCATCGACCTGACGACGTCCTGCGCCACCTCGGGCCGCGCAAGAACGAGAAGCGGATTCAGCGTGCGGAACGTGTCCCACAGGCTGAGGTCGCTGTAGAAGACCGAGTCGCTCGGCTCGTGGACTTCGCGATCGAAGCCGAGGTATCTGCCGCTTTCCTCGGTGAACCTCGTCGGCGCGCACTGGGCGTGATAGAGCGCGGTCGCGAAGATGATTTTCTCTTCGTCGGTTCCGCCTTCGAAGTCGATTACGGAGAGAGCATCGCGCCACTTGTTTTCCGTTTCGTGCCGAACGTCGTCGAAATTCTTTTCGCCTACTTCCGCCTGTAGATTGTTCCGCGCTTCGTCGATATTTATGAAACTGATCGCGACCTTCAGCCCGATCGGAGTGCCGTCAGATTCGCCGAAGAAGACATTCGCGCCCATCTCGGTGCCTTCGATGGCGCGCGCGCCTTCGTTGGTCTCGCGCGAGTCAAATGTGCCGAAGCTCTTCCACGGACGATCGAACTTCGCGACGAAGTAAATCGTGTACCCGCCGGCGCGTGCGGAATAGCTTGCGCCGCTTTCGACCCACCCGGTGATTTCCTCGCGGTCCGCGTTGACTCGCAGTTCCGCGGCTTTACAGGCGTTCTTGTCGTTCGTATGCGTCGGATCGAATTTGATCCACTGCGCGGCGCCCTCCGGAAAGGTGTAGCGATGAACGCCGACGAAAGTCGTCGCGGTGAGTTCGCAGCGCACGCCGATTTCGCCAAGCGTGACCTCGTAGTAGCCGGGCATAGCGTCTTCGTCATTGTGGCTGAACGGATAGCCCGGACCGCGGAGTCCGCCCGCGGTGGCTTCGCGCATCGGGAGCACGCCGATATTTCCGCAGTCCATCGTGCCCGACGCGACCATGTGCGTGTGGCTGAACGCCCAGATGTTCGAGTCCGAATAATGATAGCCGCCGAAGTTGCGTCCCGGAAGCCGGGTGCCTCGCACTCCCGTGTCCGGACAAAGACGCACGTTCCCGAAGGGAGTCTGCGGACCCACCGGGTCGGCGCCGACGCCGAAGCCTTCGCCGCCCGTGCCGATGAACATGTTCACCCACGAGACGTTATCGTTTTCCGCACGCGCGTCTGAAATGAAAACGAAGAACGCGATGCTTGCCAGACATAACCCGAACCCGATTGTCTTCATACCGATATCTCCTTCCGCGTACAAGGCTAACCGCAATTCACGTTTTCGTCACGACTTGTTCGCGTACTTTGAAAAAAGTGTTGCGACAAGTGGATTCGCGAAGTACAAGATAGCCGCTTCCGTGGGAACACGGGGGTTCCAGACAACTGTCAGAATCAGTGTACGGGAAGAGGGTGCGAGTCCCTCACTGTCGCGCAGCTGTGATCGACGTTCGTCCGGAGCAGACCTTTCCCTCTTACAGGGATGGTCAGCC
>JANLHZ010000226.1 GCA_024653775.1 Planctomycetota bacterium
AATATCCAGCGCACTTTTTAGAATTTTCGCGGCTACCCTCAGCGTCATCGAATGTTATTTACCGAACAGACACTAAAAATAGTACGAATAATTCGTAGAAGGCACGAATAAATTATCTCATTTTATACTCTGCGATCTTCTCCAGCAGTGCCTTCGGGGATATCGGCTTCTCGATAAACGCGACGCCTTCGTCAAGAACTCCGTGGTGGACGATCGCGTTGTCGGTGTAGCCCGACATGAACACCACCCGGATGTCCGGGCGCATGGCTTTGATCGCGCCAGATAGTTCCTTGCCGCCTTTTCCCGGAAGTATGACGTCCGTCAGCAGCAGATCGATCACGCCTTCATAGGTCCGGCAGATTTCGATTGCCTCGTTCGCGTTAGAGGCATCGAGGGTATTGTATCCGCCTTGTTTCAGAATCCGGACGACGACCTTGCGCACGCTGTCTTCGTCCTCCGCGACCAATATGGTTTCAGTCCCGGATGGAATCTGCCTCCCGCCTTCGGAATCCTGCTCGATCAGGCGGCTGCGATTTGCCACCGGAATGTAGACCTTGAACGTAGTGCCTTTTCCCGGCTCGCTGTAGACCCAGATGTTTCCGCCGCTCTGTTTGACGATGCCGTACACGGTGGAGAGCCCGAGTCCCGTGCCCCGTCCGAGTTCCTTCGTCGTGAAGAACGGATCGAATATCTTCTCTCTGACTTCCGGAGTCATGCCGAATCCCGTGTCCGAGATCGCGAGCATCACATGCGGCCCCGGCTGAGCGTCCGCGTGTTTTCTCGCGTACTCCTCGTCGAGATCGACGTTCGCTGTCTCGAAGAGGAGTTTACCGCCGGAGGGCATGGCGTCCCTTGCGTTCACCGCGAGGTTCATAAGGATCTGCTCGAGCTGTCCCGCGTCGAACATTACGCTTTCGAGATTCGTCCCGAGCTTCACACGGAAATCGACGTCCTCGCCGATCAATCTTCGCAGAAGCTCGGCCATCTTGTTCACGATGTCATTCAGGTTCAGCAGTTTCGGCGCCAGCACCTGTTTCCGGCTGAACGCGAGAAGCTGTTTCGTAAGCATCGCGGCGCTGTACGCGGCGCTGCGAATTTCGCTGAGTTCGTCGCGGAACGGGCAGTCTTCCGGTCCATCGAATAGAATCAGGTCCGCGTAACCGGTGATCACGGAAAGCAGGTTGTTGAAATCGTGCGCGATTCCACCCGAGAGCCTTCCGATCGCCTCCATCTTCTGCGAATGATTCAGCATGGCACCGAGTTCGTATTCATCTTTCATGTCCTTTATGACCATCACCACGCCGCGGATGTTTCCTTCGGCGTCGCGCAGAGGGGCGCCGCTACTGGCGATCGGGATTCTATCTCCGAGCTTCGTGATGAGAACGGTGTCGTTCGCGAGTCCGATTCTTAGCCCGCCCGATAGAATCAACTCCACCGGGTGCTTTACCTGCAATCCGGTCTTCGCGGAGATGAACGCGAGGAGTTCGTCGATGTGCCTTCCGCGCCACTCTTCCTTGATCCAGCCTGTAAGGGATTCGGCCGCGAGATTCATGCGCGTAACGATGCCGCGCATGTCCGTGGTGACTACGCCTTCCGCCATACACTCGAGAGTCATGGAAAGGTCTTCCTTTATCATCCGAAGCTCTTCTTCCTTCCGCTTCTCTTTCGTAATGTCTATGGTGAAAACCAGAATTCCGGCGTCGACCGGATTGACTCGAAGGTCGAACCAGCCTGTGCTGCCATCCGGATACGTGAAGAGGTTGACAATGTGCTGCGGAACGCGCTCGTCCATACACAGTTTCATGGCGCCAAAGACCTCAGTCTGCCCGATTCCTGGATACATCTCTTCCATCGTCCGTCCTCGAAGCTCATCGAAACTGCGCTTTGCGTGTACCAGCGCGGCTTCATTCAGATAGACGTATCTCCAGTCGAAATCGATAATCTGCACGCCCTCGAACAGATTATCGAAAAACGACGCGACGTCCAGGCCGCGCGAATAGGGCAGCGAATTTCCAACTTCGTTTTTTTCTTTTTTGTCTTCCATTTTGCGAATTGCGCCGGGCGAAACTTCTGACATTGGAACCTGAGCCGCGAGAAGATATTCTATTCCACCAGAACGATCGTGAACCGCAAATATGCGTTGTGAATTTCATCAGTCTCCAAAACCAACATGGCGATACCCACCTCTGTATCCGATTAGGTTCAATAGTAAACTAATAATGGAAATTGATTCACTATCTGGATGATCCCAGTGCCGATATGAATCAGCCCCGATTTTTTTTTCAGAAGTTCAGAGTTCACGTGTGAAAAAACACGTTAGCGAACCCGAGCCTGATTCATCTTCCAAAGCCTATAGTTCCTCCGGCGCTGTCCTTTTCGAGTTCCATCCGCGCGGCTTCGTGCAAATCCTTCTGCGAAACGAAGCGTCTGTCTTCGTCGCGCAGCGCCGCGACCGCGGCGGCTTTCAGAACCGCGTTCCTGATCTGCGCGCCGGTCATTTCGAACGTCACCGCGAGCGTCCGCAAGTCGATGTCGTCCGCCCGTGGAAGCTCGTCCGGAATGTGCAGCTTCCAGAGGCTCTCACGGGCCTCCGCCTCCGGAGCCGGGAACTTCAGAATGAACCTCAGCCGTCGCTTGAACGCCTCGTCGATGTTCTCGCTCAGGTTCGAGGTAAGGATCACGATTCCGGGGAAGTGCTCCATTTCGCGCAGCAGTACGCTGACGTCGAGATTCGCGTATCTGTCCGTCGAAGTCGAAACGCTCGTCCTGCCCGCGAATAGCGCGTCCGCTTCGTCGAACACGAGCACGGCGTCGTTGTCCTTCGCCTCGCGGAACACCGTCTGAATGTTCTTCGCGCCCTGGCCGACCCAGTGGCTCGTCACCTGCGCGGCGTTGACCTTCTTTATCGGCCGGCCAAGCTCGAAACCGATGACCTCCGCCGCGAGGCTCTTGCCCGTCCCCGGCTGGCCGTGGAAAAGCGCGCTGATTCCGAAGCCGCGCTCGGTCTCTTTAAGGAATCCCCACTGCCCTACAAGCGTCGGACGCGCCTTTTCGAGAAGCACGATTTCCGACAGCGCCCGTCCAAGATGCTCCGGAACCACGAGCGACTCGAGTCCCGACTGCGGCACGAACCTCTGGTCGAAGTCGACCATCTGAAGCCTGCCGCGAACCTGCCGGCGCGCGCCTTCCTCGAAATCCTCCATGCGGACCTCCGGATTCTCCTGATTCCGGCTGACCGCGATCGACAGCGCGGCAAGCACCGCGTTCTTTATCAGTCCGCCGGTGAGATCGTACTTGTACGCGAGGTGCCTGAAATCCAGCTCCCCCGCGAGTTTCATATCCTTCGGGATGTGGACCTTCCAGATATCCTCGCGCTGGCGTACGTCCGGGTGCTTGAATTCCACCGCGAGCGTGATCCTGCGGTGCATCGCCTCGTCGAGATCGAACGGGCGGTTCGTCGCGAGGACGATCAGACCGTCGTGGCGCTCGATCGCGGAGAGCAGCAGGTTCGTCTCGCCCGAGCCGAACTCCTCCCGGCTTTCGAAAATGCTTTCGCACTCGTCGAAGAAAAGAATCGCGTCGTGGACCTTCGACTCGCGGAACATAATGCGCAGAGTTTCGTCGCTGTTCATATGCCCGAGCTTGGGGTAGTTGATAAGCAGGATTTTCTTCCCGAGTTTCGACGCGATCGCGTTCGCCATCAGGGTTTTGCCCGTTCCCGACGGACCGTAGAACAATAGCACGATGCCGTTTCCGTAGGTGATGATCTTGTCGAGGCCGCTGCGCTTTCGCTCCTTCTGGAAGGCGGGGAAGCTTTCGACGCAGTTGAAAATCAGTTTGCGGTCCTCGTCCGAGATGATCACCGCGCTTGGGTCCACCACAGGCGAGTAAAGGTGCGTGCCCTCGACCATCGACGAGCCTTCCGCCTCCAGACCGAGGATGTAGTCCGCCATCCTGCGATCTATGCTTACGTCGCACGCGAGCAGCTCCTCGCCGAAAATGGCGCTCAGGTTTACAAGGCTGTCGCGAATAAGCGGCGAGCTGCGATAGAAAAAGCTCCGGCTGCGGACCTGCTCCTCCAGGTTCGAGAAGAAGATCGAGATCAGATCGCCGACCGTTATGTGCGCGCGAGTGTACGCGTCGATGCTTTTCATGAACTCCTCGGAAATCTGGAGTCCGACGAGGAACAGCACGACCTGCTTTTCGAATTCCGTGAGGTTTCGTTTCTGCGCGAGGATTTCCGCCCGTGGGAGCCACTTTCCAGTCTGCCTCGTCAGCGCGAGTTTCTGATCGATCCGGCTTTTCTGGATCTTGAGCTTCCGATCGACCTCCCTGCGGCGGGTCTCCGGGCTTTTGTCGTTCATATCCTCGTCGAAGGAATCGAACCGGCTAGGGTTCCGGAGCTTCCGGCTCTTCACGAGCAGCTTGAACCACTCGATGTGATGCCCGAGGTATTCGAGATCGTTCTCGTATGGCGACCCTGGATCGTACTCCTCCTTCTTCAGCTTGATCTCCGCCGCTTCGACTTGCCTCGGATCGCCCGAGGAAGACTTCAGCGAACTTGTGTCCCTGTACAGCCGCGGCTCGTCGTCCTCCCCGCCTTCGACTTCGCCTTCCGAATCTTCGCGTTCCTCCTCCGCGTCTGCGTCCGCGCTGTAGAGTTCGTCGTAGTTGAACTCCCCGAGCGGGCCATCCTCGTTCTCGCGATCGACGCCGATCAGCGTGCTGCGCGTCCCGAGCTTCTCTACCGGCGGAAGCTCCGCGATGGTCTTGCCGACTTCTTCCTCGAGAAGGTCGCGCACGTGGCCTTCGCCAATGAGGCAAAGGTCGTCTTCGGTGAGCGAAAGACCTCGCAGACACTTCAGCACGCCCGACTCGATGCTGAACGGCACGCGGTGCGGATTGGTTTCGTAGCGGTTGCTTTCCTTGATCAGAATCTTCTCGACGAACAGCGGCAACTCCATGTTCGCAAGCAGGAACAGATCGTCGAGACCGAGTTCCAGCAGCCGGCAGATGTCCTGAATGTCGGGCGATCCGTAGTATTGCTCGTCGACGCCCATGTACCGCAGAATCCAGGTGACGAGGAACTTCTGCTCGAGATCGCCGAACTTCGCGCGGTGCGCGAGCCGCAGAATCCTCGGCGCGGGATACACCGGCTTCGTAAGTTCCGAGCGCGTCCCGATCGTCCGCGCGACCTTCTCCACCTTCGCCACGAGCCGCTTCTCGAATTCGAGGTAGAAATCGAGTCGCTCCTCGAATTTATCGAGACTGTCGACGTTGTACGTAAGGCTTCCCTTGCGCGCTTCCGCCAGACTGTCCCGGACGCTCCGGAGCCTGCATCTCGCGTCGAAGAGTTCCTGCTGAAGTCCCCAGAACTCCTCCTCCCGCGTGAATGGCTTCTCTTCGTATAGCGACGGATCGCCTGGTTTGTGGGTCGCGAAGATACGGTCGACGACTTCGTTTATCCTCTTGCTTGTCATTGTGCCCCGGTAACGCGGTAACGCGTATTCATTCATTGACGATCGAACAATAACGACTGGTTCGACTCGATTATATAAAAGCTCCAAACATCTTCCTTCGTGCAGACAGTTTTTTTGATTCGCGGATTTGGAACCGGCTTCGACCTCAGGAATCGTTATGGGGCGCGAACACAAATTCACGCGAACGATTTGTTTGAACCTGTTAGAACGCGCGTCAAAATAAGTTTACGGATTTCGCGCTCAGATTTACGTCAGGTCCGTTTCGCGCGAAAGAGCCAAACCGGACACTATCTCCAAAAACAACCAGCGCTTTTTCCCTCGCTAGTGGCTATTTTATTTGGATTGCCATTGTCCTGCCACTCTCCAGCGATACAAGTACAATCGGCGTCGGCGCGCTGAAGCCCCATTTGATATATCTTATACTTGCGTCAGAAATTCTGAAAGGGTAGCCGACTTTTCGCGCTCCGTCATCTCCCGTACCCGCGGACGAATTTGGGCAATAGAATGAGTAGAAATAGCCCTGATCGGTTACAGCCCACACGAAACCTGAAAGTCGATCGTACCACACTCCGCTTTTCAGTACCGATCCTATCATCTGCTGCGAGTTTCTGGCGCCAGCCGTCGCGATCCAATCCGCGTCGGTCGAGCCGTCGGTATTATCGACTTTGAAAATATAGCTTCTGCCGGATTCGGTGTAGCCTCCGAAAATCCAGTCGGTATTGTACATCGTCCTCGGCGGACTTGTTATTACAGCCGAGTCGTCGACCGCAGCTATGCCTGAACCAATATCGAACGGATTGAACGGAGATACGGACGCAGGTGTGTCCATATCCACAAGGTGGAATGTATCGCCTGTGCCTATAACCCACATACTGCTCGATCCGAAAGTATGCGGCATTGGCGACGCCGCGATGCCGTTTATACCGACGTTAAACTCTTTGACGGCTGCGAGTGTGGATGCGTTCAGCTTGACGATGTCGAAGTCTCCGACAACGCCGGGTTTCAGGGCGCAGGTCACTTCACCCGTGACGAAAACGCTGGGCGGGATCGCGTAGTCGTAGTGCGGAGTCCCAGCGCGCTGGCCGGAAGCGAGGGATCTGCCGTATCCTCCCGGACCCGCACCCGCCGACGGGTCGTTGTTGATGCTGTAAATGACGGGATTACCGTTACCTGTTCCATCGGTTCCCGTGTTATTGCTTTCAGAGATCAGCAGAACATCGTAAATACCTGTAGTACCCGAGTAGTTGAACGTCGGACTCGAAATCGGTCCCTCGCTTGCCGTGAAGGTCCACTCGACGTTTGCGCTTGCCCACGTGGGTCGGTTCGCTTGGGACAGAGACCCCGTATACGGCACGCGGATTTTCGAAAACGTGTCGGGGTCGCCGTCGGCGTCGGAATCGTAATTGATATAGATATCGTAATTTCCGGTTTGTACCGCGAGTACGTTGACGTAGTAAACGCCGCCTGAGAACGTCGGCGCCGAGCCAGGGAAGCCCGAGTTCGTGCCCGAGCCACGGAACCCGGCCACCACGACGCCGGTCGCGGAGTCGAGCGCGACGAGAGCGTTCGACCAGTCGCCTACGCCCTCGGAAGTACCTGTGGCGACCCAATACAGACTGTCGCCCCAATAGCTGATGTAGCTCGAGTTCACCGGACCGAGAATGCTCGATTCCCAGATGACGTCGCCTATATTCGTGCCGATTCGCTCGTCCGCTCCTATGTCCGGAGTCGCGTCCACGGTGGACCTGACCTGACCGTCGAAATCGCGGGACTGGGTGGAACCAGTCGCGGCATCGATTGCGCTGGTGGCGGTGGAAAGCAGATGGAAATCGTACAGGCTCGCATTTGCCCAATAAGATCCAGCCGAAATCCCCTCGAGATTAGTGCTGCTGAAAGCTCCAGCAAGACTCGTGATCGTTCCGGTAACGATGTTCCATTTCGCGTAGCCGTCGCCCGTGGATCCAGTCACAAAAATGCTACCGTCGACGCTGCAATGCTGCACATACCTGAATGGGTAGGAAGTGCTGCCCAGGTTCCCCTTTACGAAGCAATTCTGGATTTTCACGGTATTCACCGAGCAGGTGATGGTTCCGACAATCGTTATCTCCTCGATAACTACCTGTTTGTTTATATCCAGGCTGCCAATGAACGGGACGCCCGTTGTTCCCCTTATAGTGTCGCCGGGAGTCGCTGCGGAAATCGCGGCGCTTAGTGACGAGTATGTCGTTCCTGAACCCGTGTTCGTATACTCCTGGGAGTTCGCGTACCATCGAATCCGTTTATTGGCATCGATATCGAAGTTCTCGCCGTAAAGAGCGCCACTGCCTCCCTGGCATGCTACTATCGGCGATCCGGCGCTAACGACCTTAATGTTCCGCGCACTGGTATCAAGTTCCGAATTCTCGAAACTTGTGCTCGAAATCGTGTTCGTCAGGCCCGCGTAACCTGCCTGGAAATCGAGATAAGCCGTCATGCCCGACTGGTAATAATCGAACGACGAATCGTCGATGGAAATAGTGGCGTTTGATCCTCCACCTGAAATCGCATAGGAAGTTGCGTCTCCGGCGCCGCTTCCGTTTGTGGCGCAGGACCAGGACATGATTCCAGAAGACCCCATGATTATCGACAGAACTCCCCCTCCCGACGAAAGGAGTGAAGCATTGTTACCAGTTGTTCCGGCGATAGAGAATATTCCGCCGACCGAGAGGCTTCCGCTGAGCGTGAGCGTGACGTTCGGACCAACGGTGAGTGTGCCTCCGGAATCGATTGTGATGTCACCGGGAACATTTGTCGGCGCGGATGTCAGATACGGATAATAAGAACTGCCAGTCGGGATCGTAACCGCGAGTCCCGTGGTGGGTACAACGCCGTCGTCCCAGTTCGACGCCGTGCTCCAGTCGGTACTCGTTCCCCCTGCCCAAAGTCCGGGAGTACCTTCCGTACCCCAAGTTATTGTGGATGTGACTCCGCTATTGTCCGCACCCGTCCCATGGTCGTCTTCGTCAACGCTGCCTGTAACTGCCCCTGTGTTTCCGGTTGATGCATCGATCTCACCGGAGTACGACCCCGTGGTTGCAATATTGTGCGAAGTTCCTGCGCTTGAAACGAAGACAGCCGTGCCGCTGTCTTCAAAGCTACAGTTTGAAACTGTGTAGTTGCTCGCTCCGGTTTCGAGGAACCGGAGATAAGTACCGCCATTCTGGATGTAATCGAACACCACATCGCCGCTGGATACGCCGACGATGGCAATCCCTGCGGGATTGACGCCGTCCTCGATCGAGATTCCATTAGTATCGAGCGAGCAAATGTTTCCGCCGGTAATGTTTAGCTGTCCGTCCGACGATGAGCCGTTCTTGACTGTGAGCGCGTAGTATCCCGAATCCCGGGAAGTCGAATCGATGGTGGCGGTGGCGCTGCCTATGGTCAGCTTGCCTCCATTCGTTCCGTCGCCTATAGTGAGGGAAGCTCCGAGGTCCATCTCGCTGCCCGCGGAAACGACGAGTTCTGGAATTCCCGATCCGTTCACCGTCACCGCGCCTGTCAACGTGAGCCGATTCCCATTCAGATCGAAGACTCCCTGCTGGAGGTCGAGCGTGCCTCCCACCGTAAAACCGGCATTGGCATTCACGGTGGAGGCGGACCCGCTGATTACGAGATCGTTGAAGGACCCCTGCTCCAGGATGACGTTCGTACCCGAACCGGCGTTGTGGGTCACAGTTCCCGCGCGAGGAGTGAACACGCCCCCGTGGTTCAACCAGTCCCCGGCCACTTCGATACCGATGTTACCCGCGCTCGCATCAAGAGTTCCGCTGCTGATCGATAAATCTCCATCGACATCGAGAGTGGAACCCGTAAGAGTCGTGGTCGCGAGGGAGGTATCCGGGAGGTTTCCGGCAGCCAGTTTTGTTATCTCCCCCGTGCCAAGCACGCGATCATACAGTCTCAGCTCATCTATTTTGCCATCGAAATCCCTGGTCGAAATCTCGTTGTTCCCGATCCAGATGTCGTTAGCCGCGTCGGACTCCCTGGTACCTACCCCACTAGTGTTGTTGCCTGCGTAGGAAAGTTCGCTCCCGTCCATATAGATTTTTACGCCGGTGACGTTCTGCGTGCCGTCCCACGTTACGCAGGCGTGGTGCCATCCGCCGGGAAGTCCCGCGTTGTCCGCGGTGGTCCTCACAAGCTTCGTTCCGGAATAGTCCACCCGGAAATTCAATGCGTAGTTTGCCGTGGCTCCTTGAATTCTGAAGAACCAGCCATCGAGACCGTCTCCAGCGTTGTAGTCGGCCTTTGTCATTATGATGCCCTTGTCTTCCCCACCCTCGCTGTCCGCGTAGATCCACGCGGAGATGGATAGTTTCGGAAGATCGTCGTAGCGTTCTGGCGGGCTGATAATAAGCGCGTCCGTTTGCGCCCCTCCGCTAAAATCGATGGAGCCAGGATTGTAGAAATTGGTACTTGAGCAACCAGTGGACGCGCTCGGAGTGTCGTTCCAGGTCGCGTCCAACCCATAGCCAGAGTAATCGATTGCGGGGCTGGACGACTCGTCCATCTTCCAGTATCCGATCAGTCCGTCGTTTATGTTGAGATCGTTAAAAACCGTACCGCCTGAGACTGTCAGATTCTGACTGGAAGCGCTCCTGAGCATCACTGCCCCGCCGTTACCGTCGAAACTTCCGCCCGTATGCGAGAACGAACCGCCAATGAAGAGCGTACCCGTGGACGCGGTGAACGTTCCGCCGGTGATGGAGATATTCCCGTCCGCGTCGAGGTCGACACCTGCGCTGAACGTGACCCCGCCGTCCGTAAGGGTGAAATCCACGCAATTCATGTCGGTCGAAATATCCCAGGACGCCCCGCCGGCGCTGTCGTCGAAGGTAAGGTTGTTCCATCCGGAGCCAAGCGCGGTTGCGTTTCCGCTTGCGATTGTGTGCGATCCCGACGTGGCATCAAACGTGATTTCGAGCGAGGTATCGCTTATAAGTCCCTTTGCCACATCGAAGGTGGTGTTCGAGTTTGAAAAAGATCCTCCGAACTTTACCACGAGGCTTCCGTCGTCGAGGTTCAACCCCGAATCAAGTGCGAGGGACACGTCGCCGTCCACGTCAAGATCGACGCCTGCGACCGCGTTGATCTCGAAGACGCCGTCTGAAATAGTCAAATCCCCCGTGATGAGCCACGGCAGGCTGTTTGCATTTTCCACCGAAGCGGCGGTAGTGTCGGTACTGTTCAGTACGACGTTATAGAAAGTGCTCTGCGCGCTGCCGAGAACCTGCTGAGGGGAGGAACCGCTGAACGTCACCGTGCCGCTTCCGCATGTGAAAGTGGAGTTGTTCGTCCAGTCTCCGATAAGCGCTATCGCGCCTGTTCCTGAAAGAGTGATGGTGCCGTCGTTTGTAATGTCACCCGTACTTGTCAGCGTCACGCCTGCATTGACCGTGAGTGCTCCGCTTGCCTCCACCGCGATATCCCCCGGCACGTTCGTTGGCGCGGCGGTAAGCACGGGATATGTCCCCCCGGAGATTGCCGTGGTGTCGGGGATGGTGATCGTTTCTCCCGCAAGCGGTTTGGTGCCAAGATCCCAGTTACCATCTGTGTTCCAGTCGGTATCCACGATGCCGATCCAGTATCCTGCGATTCCCTCGCCGCCCCAGTCGATGGTGGATCCAAATCCGGTGTCGTTCTGGCCGGCGCCCTTGTCGTTTTCATCGGCGGAGCCATAGACGTCTCCAGTGCTGCCCACTGTAAGGTAGACGTTCCCGGTGAAGCCCGCAACCGTCGAAACGTTGTACGAAGATCCCGCGCTGGAAGCGAAGACAGCGGTTCCGCTGTCGTTGAAGGCACAGTTGGAAACGGTGAACGTGCTGCTTCCGGAATCGAGGAACTGAAGGAAGGTGCCCCCGTTCTGGAGGTAGTCGAACTTGACATCCACAGAGATGGTTCCGTTTATCGTTATTCCCGCCGAATTCACGCCGTCCTCGAACTTGACGCCGTTCGTGTTCAGCGAGTGGATATTCCCTCCGGTCAGGTTGAGCTGTCCGTCGGCGGAGGTGCCGTTCTTCACTGTGAAGGAGTAATACGTCGAATCCTGGGAAGTCGAGTTGATCGTCGCGGAGGCGCTACTCATCGCTAGCGTGCCTCCGTTGGTACCGTCGCCGATCGAGATCGAGGAGGCGAGCAGCAGCGATCCGGTACTCGAAAGCGATAGCGTCGGCCCCGCCGATCCAGCGACAGTGGTCGCGCCGCTGACCGTTACGGTTCCCGCGCCCACATCGTAGGTTCCGGATCCGACGAACTTCAGGTTATAGTAAGTATCGGGTACAATCGTAACGCTTCCGGACGCTCCATAGTAGACGGTTCCTGTCCCTTCGGTGAGCGTTCCCCATGAGGAGGAAATCGCGCCGTTGAATCTGATCGAGCCTGTGGTCATCGAAACCGTCGCGCCCGCAAGAGTGGAAGCGCCAGTGACTGTAAGAGAACGCGTCCCGATCGACACAGTGGTCGAGCAGGTAAGATTGCCGCCGACCGTAAGACCCTGAGTCCCGAAGTCCAGCGATCCGGCCGTGACATTCAGATTTCCGCTTACGTACACAAGACCCTGGAGGGTGCCCGTTCCAGCACCCGTCTGTCCGAGGTTATAGTAAGTTGCGTTCTTGATGGAATGAGCGCTGCCGCTTGTGTAATTGACGGTTCCCTGATCGTGCGCGAAGGTTCCGATGGATGTGACTGTCCCGGCGAGGTTAAGCGTGCCCCCGCCAGAGCCGCCGCCGGTGTTCAATCGAAGGAAACCTGTGAAATCAATGCCCCCATTTACGGTACACGTCTGACCTGAGAGGTTGAATTTACCCGTGGGCGCGGTGAAGTCTCCGGCTATTGTCAACGTTCCCCCCGCGGCGACCGCCTGGTTAAGAGTGTCGATAGTCAGGTTATTGATCGTGTCCGAACTCAGATCCGGGAGGGTCCAGCCGGAAACGGAGTTCTGCAGGTAGAGCGTCCCTGAGTTCCCGTTGAACGCGCCCCCGGTTTTTGTATAGACGCCGTTACCGCCAAGGCCGGTCACGCCGATTTTGAGAGTTCCTGTGCCGACGTCGATAGTTCCGCTTCCCTGGGTGAGATCCTGACGCACGGTGAGAGTGTTCGATCCGATGGAAATTGTTCCGCTGTAAGAGGAGGCTCCAGACGAAAGGACGAGATCCTGTATCGTGACGCTAGCGTCGACCGTGCAGCCTCCATTCGCCACGGTTCCATCGAAAACCACCCGATCATACGTTCCCGGACCTCCCGCGGGCGCGGTGGGATTCCAGTTGTCGACGGTTGACCAGTTACTGTCCACGCCGCCGTCATCCCACACGTATGTATTGTCGATCGTGATCGTTCCTGAGCTTACCGGCGCGCCCGTGAGATTCGCGTCAGCGGTGACCAGCACGGCTCCGTTCGTCGCTATCGAGACCTCGAAGGTTTCGTCGTTATCGGCGGAGTTCGCGAGGTCGTAGATCACGATCCAGTCCTCGCTGGAACCTCCGGTTATCGTCCGGTTCGAAGTGAAGTCATATGCGATAGTCCCATTGTTTGCGTCGAATACGTAGTTAGACGCATTTTCGGCGATCAGGGAGTCCCCTCCGTCGAGCGCGCCGTCGTTGTTGGCGTCGAGGTAGATCTGCACGCCTGTCGTGCCGTCGATGTCGGCGGTATCGTGACCGGTTCCGCTCGCGGTGATGGTAACCTTGTCGATGGTTACGGCACCTCCCGTCGCGGCGACGTTCACCTGAAGCGCGACAAGGTCCGTCTGAGCGTTCGTGACGGTTTGATTTCCGGGATCGTTAGTTCCGACGGACATTGTAAGCGTGGCGGTTCCCGTGGAATTCTGGTGGGCGCCGATATCGGGAGTGGCAACGAGCCTCGCGTTTCCAAAGATATCCACGTTTCCGACAGCGGCATTGTATGAAGGATTCGCCCCGCTCTCTGCGGGCGATCCGGAGAAAATCACCAGATCGTCGACACCACTAACTGCGTTTGCAAAGACGGATGAGGCGGTTCCAACGTCCTCGATGGAATGGGCGTCCTCCCCGCTCGTTGATTGCCAGGTAGCCAGGCTGGTAATGCTGTAACCCACGTCACCGCTGTTGCTCCTGCGTTGAAACAAATTGTAATCCGAATTAAGCTCGTCCCAGTTCCATCCGTTGGTGTCGTATACCCGGTCTCCGAATGGAATCGAAAATATGTTGTTATAGCTCTCGATTCCATTGGCAACGCCGTAGTTGAAGTTGAAATCAATCATCGACGACCAGCCGGTTGACGCCTTATAGAAAGTGTTATAGTAAAATCTGATGGGATTATCGTATGCGTCAACGTCATTAAAAACCAGGCCGGTTGATACGTATACGAAGCAGTTTTGAATAGTAATGTCGAGCGCAGGACTGCCTGAAAGAACACCGATAGCGGTTCCATTCAAATTTTCAATTTTACAGGAGTCGATCAGATATCCAGTGCCCCGTGTAATGTAAATGGAATTAGTTCCGGAAGCGTTCTCGATTCTGCAGTTTCGAAGAGTGCAGTTGTCTGCCTTGTTATAATATACTTGGTACTTTGAGGAACCACTTGCTCCGTTTATTGTCAGACCCTCGAACGTGGTGTAGTTGCAATCGTCCAGGAAAACCGTTGTCGATCCATCATCCGAAGTAATCGAAACCTCCGTCCCAACGCTTGAATCCTTGCGGATGATGAGTGGGGTTGACGACGTGACACCGGAAATGTTTGGAATGGAAATCTTGCCTGAATAATTCGCGAATACATTGAATATCACTCCTATTCCACCCTGACCTGGCGAGGCGACTCCAGATGCTTTCAGTCCGTCGATCGCCGCGCCGAGATCCGCATAATGCGTGGGTAAGCCTCCGCCGACGTTATACTCGCCACTTAGTCCGACGGACGGGTTTTCGTTTGCCCCGACATCGGGATTTGTTGGATCCCGGAAGATACCGTTCTTATCGGTTGTGATCGGTGGACTTTCGCCTGAAAGGTCGGTTCCACGGTTTGCCGCAGGAGAAGTTTCCGGTATGCCAAGGTCCGTAGGGGCACTATTGTACAGAATCGAATCCGAATACGTGACGAAGGAAGAATGCGTGTCGTCGCCGTGATCATCCCAGGTAGCAAGGCTGGAGGTATTGAAAACATAGCTTGTTCTGAAGACGTTGTAATCCGAATCGATGACGTCATATCCGATACCGGAATTGAGCGCGTAAGCCGCGGTTGTCGAGGAGGAGAACAGACAATTCCTGATTTTAACACCGTCCGCGAGAGAAAATCCCACCATAAGACCTATGCTTGCCGAAATCGAGCCGCAATGAAGCGTGCAGTTGTAAATATTGAAATACCCGGAATTATAGTCGCCATCGTAAACGCCGTACCGCCAGGCTCCCGTTTGGTATATTTCGGTATTCCATATCGTCGTGTAATTCGGATAATACGAATCTCTCCTGGCAATCCCGTCGTACGCGCCTCCGCCGGTGTTGTTGATCCGGCAGTTTTTAATATTGACCCTATCGCCACCGTCAATATAGATGGCGTAAATGCCGTTATCGTTAGTGATTGTGTCGCCATCCAGTTCGATCGTCATGGAAGTCGCAACAACGTTCCTTACTCCGAATCTGACATAAACCTGACGATTGGTGGCTCCATAAATATTTAGCGATTTCAACCTTGTGTATTGAGTCCCCCAGCCCGCAAGCACTACGTAACTTCCCGAATTGGTCAGGTTGACTATCGCGCTGTCGGAAGCCCGGATCTCGAAAACCGTGGAAGCTGAGGCTCCCGCGATATAGGAAAGATAGAGTTGGCCAGAATATGTGCCTGAATCAAGGATAAACGTCACTCCCGATCCTGCTCGGTCGATACCGCAGTCCCTTAAATCCTGCATCGCGCTATCGAGCGTAGAATAGGTCTTTCCGGCGCCGACGGTGTAGTTTCCGTTCAGAGGGGTAGTGGTATTTTCGTAAGCGCCGCAGTCGGGATAACTAGAATCCCTTGCAGTTCCATCGAAGTCGTCCGTGACTCCGATGCTGGTGTCGCCAAGCCCCGCCGGGCCGCTTCCGCCGCGGATATGCAGATCTGTCGGGGCGTTCACGAAAACGTAACTGTCGTCATCCATGATATCGACGGAGTGCATATCGTCGCCTCCGGATAAGCTCTGCCAGGCCGCGAGAGTTCCGTGACTTGAGTAAACGCACCCGCTGTCGGCCGTGGTTTTCGACGAATGGAAACAGTTGTAGTCACTGTCGAGCGCGGCTGTACCGAGAGCGGAGAAGCAATATCCGCTCTTGACTGAAATCAGATTATTACGAAGAATGACAGAGTTAGCATCGCTCTTATATGAAAGATCAAGGCCATTTGTGCTCGTTCCCACTGCATAAATGGTGCAGTTATAAAGGTAGAGTTTTCCGTTCCCATTCGAGATTCCATCATGCCTGATGACTCTTGAATTATTACTCATGAAGACACAGTTTTTGAAATATAACGGACCCGTGAGAGTTCCCTCGTACATCGCACATTCGTATGCTGTGGTTCCTGTTGTCGTAGATTCGATCGTGCATCGGCTGAATGTCAAATCGCTCGGATAGTTGTACAAACTAAGCGCCGCATGGGATCCGGAGTTGTTTAGCAGCGTACAGTCTTCCATGTTGATATATTTTGCGTCCTCGAACCGCGCGCAGCAATTACCGGTGTTTGCAAGAACGATGGTGCAGTTGTAAAAATCGACGTTTCGAATTCTATTGAAGTAGACGATTCTGTCGTTTGAACCACCAACAGTCGTGTTCATATTGAATCCGTCCCAGGTCCAATAGATGTACTGGTTTGAACCGCTATTGCCATATAGGACATAATTGTTCGAAGTCGCGGTAAGGGTTGCCGTTCCCGTTGTGGGTGTTCCGACCGAGTTTACCGCGCGGAATGTGATGGTGTTCGTGGCTGACGATCCGGAAACGACTGCGCTTGTCGTGATCTGACCGTTGTACGTGCCCGGATAAACGTTGAATGTCACCGCTCCGCTGATTCCGCTCGTATAGAGATCATCCCTCGCCGCTACAACCGTTGCGTAGTCGCTAGCGCCGCCTCCCACATCGTAGGTCGGTCCGCCAAGCGCGGGGTCGATCGTTAGAGGATAAACTGCGTTGTCGTCCAGGATCACGATGCGAATCCTGTTTATCGCCGCGAAAATTCTACCCTGAATTTCCCTGCCCATGGCGTCGAAGATCTTCAGTTCCCTGTAGTCGAGCATTCGCTTGTTTTCGAGGACGAATGTCGCGCCATCAGGTCGCTGCTCGATTTTCGCTCCGGGGGGGAGCGTCGCTTGCATTTCGATCGTCAGGTCGCCTGTTCCGCCCGGTTTTGTGTCGATGATTATGTCCTGCTTCAAGCAGCTTTCACTGTTACGATATAGCTCGCAAACGTTTCCGTGGTCGATTTCGACAAATCCATCCTTGAGCGCAGGTGTGGGCTCTCCCAGATTGACCTCACCGAAGTCGCGATAAACGGACGAAAGTCTCAAGCCCACCATCCAGGGTTTCGACTGAAAATCAGTTCCTCCTAACCACAGCCCGGACCGATTGAACCGTACGCTTTCGAATCCCTGTTTTCTGTTCGCGCCTACTACTTCATTGTTCTTGACGGTCATCCCGTATTCGGCAGCGCCAGATCCCGAAGATCCGATGCCCCCCGTCGCCCTATCTGCCGCGGAATCAGCTCTACCATGACTATTTCCGCCAAACACTTTCCAGGCGCTTATTTGATCGTAGGTTCCTCCGGAACATGAAATCGTGGCCGCCATCAGTAGTATTACCGATACCTGCGCGATATAAACGCGAATCGCACGTAAACGCGTCATCACAGACTCCACCTAATAAATAGAAACCGCGACAAAACAACAATATATCATTGTCTATTGTCTTGATCTCGATTAGCCAACAGAAGTGCCTTGTGCACCATCTGTCTGATTAGCTTAGTTTAGATCGCTCCACCGATTCTAGACTGCACCATGAACATTTAAAATGACAAGACTATAGTTAATGATTTAAATACCAGATTCAAGTGAAAACCGCTTGCAATTATCAATAATCTGCATGCAAAACCTTAGAAAAATAATATTTGAGCGGGAAGAAGACACAATGATACTCGGGATGATGGCTATAAGTGTTATTTTGAATTATTATAATATACTATTTTAATGGTGAGATGTTTTTCACAACCCACTAATAATTGACTATATTGCATATTCCAGGTGTCCGTTCGGTGAACAGTTACAGATATAAACGTCCCCGGCACTTTCACAACACTCCAGGATACAGTCCCATCGAGAAAAGGTAATTTCTGTAGACGTATGTAAGTGCCAGGGACGTGGTTCGCCAAACATGCCTAACAATACGATAAATTCGTAGACGGCACGAATAAAATGTAAGTTTACGCCGTCGCGGTTTCAGCTTGTATTTCGGCGCAGAAAAAAATAGACTCGTAATGTTCCCCCCAAGAGACCTCTAGGCCTGATGCGAAAGTTTACCACTCTTATCGCGGCGACTCTGCTTTTCGCCTGCCTCTCCGGCTGCACGACCCTGAAAGAGGAGGTTCACCAGATCGAATCTCCACAGGAGCCGAAGTATAATCCATTCGACGCGATTTTCTGGTACGGGCAGAACTTCAACGTCCCCGCGTTCCTCTCGACGCCGAAGTACGAGTGGGAGGACCAGGGCGTAAAGTGGGAAGTCGACGGCTTCAGAGTGTTCGTCAGGGGAACCGTCGAAAACGAACCTCAGCGCCACTTCCTCATTTCGATTCTGAAGCAGTTCTATCCGGAAAGCGTGATCGTAGACGAACTCACTATCGGAGAGGCGCCGTACCGCGACCTCCAGACCGACGAATTATACATGCAGTTCTCGACGACGAAGGAATCCTACATCACCCGCCACGTTTACAAACTTCTGAAGGAGCGGGTCGTTGACACTCAGGGCGGCTCGACTTTTGTCCATGCTCTCAATCAAGAGGTTGTGATACTTTCAACGCTTCCGGAAACGACGTTCGCGCCGCTGTACCCGGAGATCGCGAAGCTCCGGGACTTCGAGGGCGAGAAGGCTCGGATCGTGTATAGAAATATCCCGTAGTCAATTACGAATTACGAATTGAAATTCTGAGCTGCCGAACTATCGAATCTGATGCGTTGAAGCGTCGCAACGATAAGACGCCGGAAGCTCCTTTTAGACGAGTACGAATCGAGCAACGTCTCCATCATTCGTAATTCGTAATTGATTACGCTATTTCCCGTGTCTGATCCTCGGCCAATACTGGTCGAAGTTGAAGCTCGGCGAGTGCTTGCGCGTGTGGCAGCCCGAGCAGGTGTTGACGTTCGGTTTTCTCGGAGGCATCGCAATCACCGCCGCGCCCTGCTGGACTGTGCGTACGTGGGACGCGGAGGGGCCGTGGCACTGTTCGCAGCCGACGCTTGCGAGGTGGGCTGACTCGCTGGTTCCGTCGTAGCCTCCAGTGTTCAGATAGCCCGTCGTATGGCACGCGAGGCATTCCGGATCGCCCTGGCTTCCCGATTCGACCAGCGATTCGTACGCGTGGCTGTGTCGCGCCGCGCTCCAGACCTGCGCCGCGGAGACGTGGCAGGTTCCGCAGGTTTCGGAGCCGACGAAGCCGTCTTCGGCACCCGTCAGCGTCGTAGGCCTCGCGTTCACCGCGCGAAGTCTTTCGTGGTAGGTCGAAACGATTGCGCTGACCTGCTCGTCCTCCGCGAAGACCCCGCTGAGCGGGATTTCGGTCGTAACCTGCTCGAGCCGGTTGCGAGCGTCGTCGAAATACATCGACGTGCGCGCGTACGATTCGAGTTCCTGACTCCCCGAGACGAGGTACACTCCGTTCGGGAGCAGGCGGCTCTGGAAGGTGTTGCCGCCCATTCTCGGCCCGGACTGATACACGAGGTCGAGGTCTGCGAACTGCGGCGCGTTCCACGGCGGCTGATGATCGTGCATATGCGCGACGACGACGAACGCGTCGGCCTGATCCGCGATGCGATTCAGTTCGTTTTCGAGCGCTTCGAGCGCGGGACTCAGATCGTCTCCCCCGCGCCTGAACTGCTCGTGAACGATCGAAAGCACCGCGATTCGAAGCCCTTTGCGCTCGAAAATCCGCGCCCGGCTGACGGGTTCGTTTTTCGCGTAGTTCGAAAGCACGAGCGGGTTCGTTAGTCCCGGATTCCTGAACGGCTGCTCGAAAAACGCGGCGCCATAGCTAAGTTCCCGCTCGCCCGGAACGAAGACGTCGACGCCTAATCTCGGGAGCGAGTCGCGGAGCGCTTCCGCCCGAAGTCGAAGGTGCGGCCGCGCCTCGTCGAAGTCCACGAGGTCGCCTCCGGTGATGAAGATCGCCTCCGGATTCGCGTCCTTCTCCTCGCGGATCGCGGTCGCAAGCCGGCCGATCCCGCCGAGCTGGTTGTCGTGGCAGTCGCAGCTTTCGATGTTCGAAAGGAAATCGGACGCGTACAGGATCACGATCTCGCGGAGATTTACGCTGTCGATCTCCGGAAGTCCGCCCGGCCCGGCGAAGTATCCCTGCACCGCGAAGGTCGTCGCGCCAGCGGTGGACGGCCCGGTGCGGATCTGGAACGTAGCGCGGAACGGCCCCGGCGCGGCGTCCTCGCGAAGCCTTGCGACGATCTCCGTCGACTCTCCGGGGGCGATGGTCGAGGACGGCTGCCGCACGATTTCGATGCGGTTCTCGAGGTTCTGGATTATCGGAACGCCGCGGACGATTATCGGCTCGCCTCCGGAGTTGGTGACGGTGAACCTGAAGTCTTCCGCGATGGAAATTCCGGGCCTTTGCGCGGTAGCTTCGTCGAACGCGACCGCGCCGACGTCGAGCAGCATCGGGCTGACGCTCATCTGCGGACCCGGCCCGCCCGCGACGTATCCCGTGACGCGTATCTGCGGATTGAATCCGTACGGCGGGTCCGTCATCACGTTATACGTCTGGTCGAAAATGCCGCTCTGAAACATAGGCCTGAAAGGAATTTCGACCACGCGTTTTTCCTTCGGCTGGAGCACCACCGGCTCCATCGGAAGAGTGTTCGGACTGATCTGAACGATCGAAACCGCTGCGTCCTGGCGGTTTTCGATTTCGAACCTGCCGATGGGCGCTTCGCCTTTTTCGATGACGCCGACGTCGAGCACCGCGGGCGTGACGATGAGTCCGCGCCAGGTTTCCTGTGTTATGCTCGCGCGGAGATCGAGGCGAAAATGTCCACGCTCTGGATCGTTCGAACTGAACGTGACGTAGCCCGCCCAGGGTCCGCCGACGACTCCGGTGCGGGACGTGTCCACCTGGATCCTGACGGAGAGTCCCTGCCTCGGCTGGAGCGTATAGTTCGCGTTCGAAGGCCAGAACGCGGAAATGCAGCCGCAGTTCGGCGCGGGCTTGACGAGCGACGCCGGACCTTCGCCTTCGTTCGTTATGACGATGATCGTTTCGATTATCCTTCCCGCCGCGACCTCGCCGAAGTCGATTTCCGTGTGGCTGAAAGTCAGCCGCGGAAGTCGCGTTTCCGAGGGCTGCGCGCCCTGATTCCCAGGCTGCGCCCGTGGCGCGGTCTGCTCACCCCCGCCGCCTCCGCTCGATTCGGACGGCCGGTTCTTCGGAAGGTCGCCCACGGTCGCGATCTCCGGATTGCAGCTAAGCCACTGCCAGCCGTTGACCATCATGAACGCGATCGCTCCCGCGGCGAAGAAAAAGATGACCCTGAAACAATTACCGGTGAATTCGTGATTGCTTGTATGCATATCGATACTTTGATCCGCGACAAGGCGCGTCAGGGGAAATCGTATGTCGTGTATGCGTCCTCGGTTTCGCGTTCCATCACGAAAGGAAGATCGAGCTTCGGCTCGAAGACGTGCTTGATAAAATTCTCGTAGTAGTACGAAAGCCGGTCGTCCTTCAGGAAAGGCGACGCGAGCGGGAGGACGTAATCCTTCTTCGACTTCAGCCTTTCCTGCGCAAGCTCGGCTTCCGTCTTTAGCCAGCCTTTCTGGTAGCAGACCTGGAAAAGCGTCGTCCCGGGCAGCGGCTCGAACATCCTGATAATCGACCAGTAAGGTTTGATGAGACGGTTCAGCTTGATCGTCTCGATGATCATGTCCTCGTTTTCGTATGGAAGCCCGATGAGGTTCAGCGAGACGGCCTGCATTCCGCGGGTCTGGACGTTCTTGAACGCGCTCAGAATCTGGTAGCGCGGCATGAACCTCCGCAGGATTATATTGCGCAGATACGAGTTCCCGCTCTCGATCGGGATGAGAACCTTATGGCAGCCCGCGTTCGACAGCGCGAGGCAGAGCGTTTCATTCAGCGCGTCCGCGCGGGAGACGATCCAGAAAGGTTTCGCGACGCGGGCCGCGTACTTCTCGCAGAATTCTATGGTCCAGTCGACGTCGTGGCAGAAGTGCGAATCCTGGAAACCGACCAGCGGCATTCGATCGAGGTGTCGTTCGGCGCTGATCACCTCGTCGATCAGGTCGTCGACGCGCTTGTACCGAACGAGCGGCCCGTACTCCGCGAAACTTGGATTCTGCCGCGCGGCGGGGAAGAACTCCTGGTCGAAGAGTCCGCCGCGAGAGGCGTAGAACTCCGCGCCTATGGTCGGGTTCTTGTCAACGAGCTGCTGGAGCGGGTAGAACGAGCGGTCGGGAATCGGCAGCGTCGTCACGTCGACGAGTGGGCCGCTCTCGTTCCGGTAGGCCCTGCTGTCGAGCCGGAAACAGAAATTCGAGGTCTTGTGCGGATTCTCGCGGGTGCCGAGCCGGCGAAGGAACTCGGGAATCGCGATCTCCGTCTCGCCCGCGAAGAGTCCGGTGACGCCTTCGCTTTTCAGACATCTGTCGATCGCGCTCGGCGCGCCGGGTCCGAAAATGAGTACGTGTTTCCTGCCCTGCTTCGCGCCGGCGATTCTCGCGATCTGCTGCACGATTTCGAGAAACCGGCTTTCGAGATGGATCAGCACGACCTCGGGCTGGGACGAATCCAGCGCCTTGACTACTTCGCTTTCGCGGAACGTCTGGTGGAACGATACCGACACCGGATGGCCGCGGTCTCGCAGCAGCGCCGCGAGAGTCGCGATGTTCTCGTCGTAATACGTCACAATCGGCTTGTGCTGCTGCGGAATCGGCTGGAAGATGTGGACTTTCATTTAGCTCGCGGACAGACGTTTGCGATAGTGTACCATAATAACCGCGCACAGTCGTAAAAGACAAGCCGGGGCAATTACGAATTACGAATGACGAATTACGAATTACAGGAATGTCAGAAATCGGAAGTCGGAAGTCAGAAGTTGGCTGAGTTTGGCTCCGTCGACCTGAATCCGGCGGGGTTCATTTTTCTGCAATCGAAAATCGAAAATCGAAAATCGAAATTCTGCGCGTTGTTCAGCCTGTGCTTGCTACTATTCGCGTTCACGTCCTGCGAGTACGAGGAAGAAGTCAACCTGAACGCGGACGGCTCGGGCGAACTGATGATCCGCGCACGGTTCAGCCGCGCGCTCGAAAGGACTCCGTTCGCGTTCAGAATCACCGAGGAGAACATCCGCGCGAATCTCCCGGAAGGCATGCGGCTCACCGGGTTCCGGAGTTTCACCCAGGACGACCAGCAGATCTACGCGGCTACGATCGAGTTCGACGACGTGAAGAAATGCTCCGACGCCGCGGGACTTGCGGTATTCAAAACCGAGTTCAGCGCGGAAAAGAATTCGCGCGGGAATTATCAGCTCGAACGGACAATCAGCGCGGAAGGCTTCCAGCAACTCGTGACCTTCAGATTCATCCTGCACACGCCGACGGAGATAATCGATTCGAACGGCGACGAGCGGGTCCGCGAGCCGTACAAGGTCGCGTGGGAAGTGACCCCGAGCGATCTTACAAGTGGACCTTACAACATGTGGGTCGAAATCGCGCCGCCGCCGCTCGTCGATACCGACCTCTTCGGCGGCGTGCTTCTGGCGCTGATTACTGTCGTGGCGATCTTCATCTTCCTGCGTCGTCGAAAGCAGAAAATCGCACATTAAATTCGTGCCGTCTACGAATTTAACGTAATACGCCACGTATCAGTTCGGTAAAACACGTCCCCGGCACTTACTCACTTCTTCGGAAGTCACCTTTTCGCGCTGAATTACTTCTCGGACGACCATGAAAGTGCCGGGGACGTTCCTGGCGGACGTGGTTAACCAAACGCGCACTACGCCGCGACTCAATCGAGTGACAGTTCCCGGACTGCCGTCTTGAACGCTTCGAGAGCCGCTTCGAGTTTATCAGCGTCCTTCCCCCCGGCCCGGGCGAAACCCTTCTTCCCGCCGCCGCTACTTAAAGTCTGTAGACTCAGGGTCTTCATATACCTAACATCGCCGCCAATAGTTTCGCATAGGCAGGGATATGGCGGATATGAGGAAGCCAAGCAAAGAGTTAAGACGTGTTATCGCCGACAACGTTCGAGCATTTAGAAGGCGCGTTGGAATGTCGCAGGAAGATTTAGCGCATAATTGCGGACTCCATAGAACGTATATCGGCTCAGTGGAACGGGAAGAGCGAAACGTAACACTGTCTACTCTGGAAGTCCTCGCCGACGCTTTGGGAGTGAGCGTTCAGGAGCTTCTCACGGAGGAGGTTACGCCACATGGCGAAGAATGAGAGAAAGGCGTCGCAATACGTCATGAGCATACGAAGAAGCGGCCTATCGATATACGATGTAATCGAGGCTAGCGATCCTGAGTTATGGATTCCTGCCAATATCGTCGAAGAATTGCTCGATACATGGCTACGGGGTGTATCGCTGGAAGGTTTGCCTTTAAGGACCAGGTCCAAAGTCGTTAAAATAAAAGTTTGCGAGGCACTTGGTTATCCAATTCCGCGCGCCTTTAAAAAAACGCAGCCGCGCTTCATAGGACAGATGCTTGATACATACATCCAGAAATCAAATAACTTGCAAATTTGGAATGAAGAAATCTCTCCATCTCGTCGTTATGCGATCATCCGCGTTGGAGAAAATAACGTAATATCAAAAGTGAAGGTCGTTACGGGCGACTACATTTCAATTCTGGACACAACCGGTACGTTGACGCAGAAGTATCAAGCACGACTGATCCTCGCCGAGAAGAAGACAGAACTTATCACGAAGAGAGATACGAGCCTGCTCCAGCAGGTTGTGAGTCGGAAAGCCAAGTTCGATTCGAATGAAAACTCGACGGATAATCCTCGTGTTGGCGAGTTATTGCCGATCTCTGAGATTTTCAAGCGTCTTAAATCGCTTGTCGGACAAAAATTTTCTAATATATCGAGCGACCAAGAGCGCAATCGAGGCGCATTGCTTCACCGACTCGTCTGCGCAAAGCTCGGATATAGAGACTTTCGAGACGACGGTAAATTTCCCGATGTGCGACATCAACTCTTAGAAGTAAAATTGCAGACGTCGCCGACAATCGATCTAGGAAAGTTTCGTCCTGATAGCGAGGAACCGCTATGTGTGCCGACAATCGACGAATGTCCGGTTCGACACTGCGATGTGCGCTATGCAATTTTCTTTGGGACTATCGAAAGCGATCATGTAACGTTGTCGCGCCTTTATGTGACAACCGGCGAAAAGTTCTTTAACAGGTTCCCTCAATTTCGCGGGAAGGTACGGAACCAGAAACTCCAGATTCCACTGCCCTCAGACTTTTTCGACTTGTAAGCCGAAGGCTTCCGACACCATCGCGTCCAGCTCCAATTGAAGTCGATCAGATTCCATAGACGGTGTGAGATCGTATATAAGCTTCGCTTTAGCGACGATGTCCTTTCCCGCGGGACTATAAGGATCCGGGAGCGGAAACTTTTCGACATATTGCGTGATGAATCGTCTACGTCCAGCATAGAGTTTGTTATTGAAGCTATGATCGTAATATCGTTCGATGAATGTCGAGTTTCCGACCGCTGCCGCGAGCCATAGAAAGTCAATCTTTGCAGGATTCCGGGGAACAAGAAAGTAGCAGTCCCCGTTGACGATGGAACCTTCGAGGTCGATCCAAAACATTGGATGTTCGGATATGTCCCTGAACACAAGTTTGGGTAGTTCCCATAGATTCGGGTCTTGAGGAACCCATATTTCATACCATTCTCTACCGGCCTCGATAACGTACTTTCGATTTTCAAGAATATCGCGTCGCTCCGCAAGATAATTCTTCGTGCGCGGATACAGTGTCAGGTTTACAGGCCTACGACTGCCCGCGACTACCTCGTGCGGATAAACTATCTGTCTTGGCTTATCGAGCGTCAGTGGTCTGAAACGCCGCGCGATGTGGTGCGTTGTAAGCGTCCTTAACAGCTCTGGTTTATAATTCTCAGACATGTCTTCCCAGCAATCGGAGATGAATACCTTGTCAGCACAGGTCTTGACTCCCACGCGGACATCGCCAATATCGCGGAATATTCCCCAAGAATTCGCTTCCACCGTCTTAAACCAATGGTCGATCTTTTTTGTCGAAATGCGCCAAATGCCGTCGGAGGCGCCATGTGATTCTAGTTTTCCCTGTCGCACCTCGAAACGTCGTCCGTCGCTTAACGCCACGATGCCTTCGCAATCTACCGCCGATATAACATCCGGAGCTTCGATATCCGCGGAAAGCGAAGTTTGGTAAATAGAAGTGAACAATGGCGCTTCAGTATTGTTTCCGCGCTTTCCATTAACAAGCAGTACCGATGGCAGAACCGCGGCATCAAATAGCTTCGTATCGCCAAAATCCCAAATATGTTTAACGGTAAAGCGCTCGGAAATAGCTTTCCTGATTGGAGATCCCGACAGAGTTGTCATAAAACGGTTGGAAACGATGATTCCGCCAACGCCGTTAGGATCGAGTACACGAGAAATTGCAAGGATGAAAGCGTAATAAAGATCGACGCGTCCGGCTAGTCCGAATTGCTTGGACAGTAACTTTGCGCGCTTTCCACCCAAAACCTGAGTCCTGACATAAGGCGGATTAGCTATAACGATATGGTATTTATCGACGGAAGTGGCGCCGAAAATCGAGAGTTGACCGTTCGTGTCTAAAGTATCCGAGACGAAATCGAGAAAACTCCCCAACCTGAAATCTATCTCGATACCCGGAAATTCAGTCCCGATTCGGCTTCCAGCAACGCCCATTGCGTTCTCATCCGTTTCGAAACCGCAAACCTTGATATTCTGCCCAATGCCAGTTGTTAATTTGCGCAAGATGCTGACCAGCAGTTCTCCGTCGCCGATGGCTGGGTCGATTACACGAAGCTGACGGTCTTTTGGAAACCCATTGAATGTCTCCATTATTTTGCCGGCTACAAAATCGGCAAGGATTGAGGGAGTGTAGGTAACGCCACAGGTTTTCTCGTCGGTAACGTTGGCGTAACGTTGCGCTGGCGCATCATTTTTTACGTAGGTCATGTGCCCTCTGATTCAATCTACTTGCTACTTATAGTATACAGATTAAGACGCCCCGTCAACGTTTTAAAATCGTTACTTTTCAAGTTCTTAAGGCAGCTTCAGTTGTTTGACTGCGGCTCTGAAAGCATTGAGAGCCGCTTCGAGTTTATCGGCGTCTTTCCCGCCCGCCTGGGCGAAACCCTTCTTGCCGCCGCCGCGACCGCCGATGAGGGTCGCCGCGCTTTCGATCAGCTTCGAAGCGTCGAGATTTTTGTGCTGCACAAGCTCCGGAGAAATCGACAGCACGAGCGTCGCCTTTCCCTTCGAGGTCTTCGCGCCCAGCATCACCATCGCCGGCGCGTTCGCGTCGCGCATATTGTCGGCGATCGATCCGAGGTCCTTCGCCGCGTCTTCGTCCATGATCCGCGTTACGATCTTGACGCCGTGATGCTCGAAAACGTCGCCTGCGCCGCCTGCGCTGACGCTTCCTGAAGCGACATCTGAGCGCAGCTTCTCTATCTCCTTGCGCTGCGTCTTCGCCTCTTCCGCGAGTTTCCGTAGCTTCGGCAGGACCTCTTCGACATTCGTCGCCTTGAACTCGCTCTGAAGCTGCGCGAGGATTTCGCGGTCCCGCTGAAAGCTTTCGACCGCCGCTTCGCCAGTGACCGCGGTGACGCGGATGACGTTCGCGCCGATCGCGGACATCGAGAGAATCCGGAAACTGCCGATGTCGCCGGTTGCGCTGACGTGGCAGCCGCCACAGAGTTCCGCGCTGACGGTCTGGTCGTGCGCGTCCCTGATCCGCACCGTGCGGACCTCGTCGCCATACTTCTCGCCGAAGAACATGATGACGCCCTTCGCCTCGGCGTCATCTTTGCTGCCGACGCTCCACTCGACCTCGTGATTCCCGAGGATGACCTCGTTCACCTCCCGCTCGATCCGATCTATAGACGGCAGCTTCTCGCGGTCGAAAATCTCGACATCGAAGCGCAGAAGATCGTCACGCACGAGGGAACCCGCCTGCCGCGCCTCCGGATCATGTCCGCGGATGACGTTATGAAGAATGTGCGTCGCTGTGTGGTTGCGAGTAATCGCCGCCCGGCGCTTTTCGTCGACGCTCGCCTCGATCTCGCTTCCGACCCGGAGCTGACCCTTCTCCACCCGGCACACGTGCAGGAAGTAATCGTCGACCTTCTGCGTATCGAGCACTTCCGCTTCGAAATCCTTCGCGCGGAGCGTGCCGACGTCGCCGACCTCGCCGCCGCCCTCCGCGTAAAATGGCGATTTACGGAGAAGCACCGCGACGACGCGACTTTTAAAAACTTCCTTCAACGGTCCGACGAGAAATTCTGGACCGCCCCAACCGGAACCGTCGTCGCTTCCCATCCCTGAACTAATACCACCACCGTATCCAGAACCGTCATCAAATTCGTTTTCCGGGTTTACGTTCCATGAGTTGTTTGCAGCGTCATTCCATTTTCTTAAGCACGGAATTCGCTCGTCCCAGAACGCGCCCAGAATCTGCGTCCTGATTCGCGTCCGATGGTAGCCCTCGAACTCCGTCGGCGGCTCCTTCCTGCGAAGATGATCGAAAGGCCCCTCCGCGAACACGTCCGCCTTCGTGGTCTTCTCACCTTTGCGCGACGCGAGGAACTTCTTCCACTCGTCGTCGTCGAGCGCGAGGCCGAATTCCTGTTCCGCGAGGTCTTTCTGGAAGTCGAACGGGATGCCGTGGGTCTCATAGAGCTTGTAGACCTCTGCCGCCGGGACCGTCGCCGCGGGTGTTTCGAGGTTGCCGTCGTCGTCGCGCACAGCTTCTTCTCCCGACTTCGCGAGGTACAAACTGAAGAAGTCGCGCACCACCGGAAGCCCCTTCTGGATCGTCCGGCGGAACTGCTCCTCCTCCGCCTTAAGCCGATTGCGGATGATGTTTTCCTGCTGCGCGATTTCCTTGTACGGCTCCTTCATAATCTTGGCGATCGTCGGCACAAGTTCGCCCAGGAAAGGCTCCTCGAGTCCGAGGTCGATTCCGTCGCGCACCGCCCGCCTGATGATCTTTCTAAGCACGTACTCGCGACCGACCTTGCCAGGACGGACGCCGTCCGCGAGGCAGAATGTCGCCGCGCGTGCGTGATCCGCGATCCGGCGCATTCTTGTTCCGTCTGGAGTATCGTACTCCCACGGATCTAATTTTTTACCGCCTTCTCCTACGTACTTGACTTGATTCGGTCCGCGCCCACTAAGATCTGCAATTTTAGAGATGATCGGAGTAAACACTTCAGTATAAAAATTTGACCAGTGCCCGTTTAAAACCGCGAGCAGTCTTTCGAAACCCATGCCCGTGTCGATGTTCTGCGACGGAAGCGGCTCGAGCACGCCCGCGCCCGGAACCGGGCCGCTGCGATTATAGCCCGTGAACACGAGGTTCCAGACCTCGACGTACCTGCGATTATCGGGGTGGAACGCGCCTTTCGGGAAGCCCGGAATCTCGCGATCGAGTTCCGCGCGCTGAGTGTCGAAATAGATCTCCGAGCACGGACCGCAGGGACCGTTCGGACCCTTCGTGATCGCGTTCGACGGCCAGAAGTTGTCCTTCGCGCTGCTGCGGAAAACCTTCGCCGCGGGGACGCCGACTTTTTTGGTCCAGATTTCGAAGGCCTCGTCGTCGTCCTCGAAAATCGACACGAAAAGGCGTTCCTCGGGGATGCGCAGTTCGTCTACGAAGAACTTCCACGCGAATTCGATCGCGCCTTCCTTGAAATAGTCGCCGAAGCTGAAGTTCCCGAGCATCTCGAAAAACGTGTGGTGCGCCGCGGTGGTGCCGACCACGTCGAGATCGCCGATGCGGAGGCATTTCTGGCACGTCGCGGCGCGGGTGTACGTGATGTTCGTCCCGAGGAACTGATCCTTGAACTGGTTCATTCCCGCGCCCGTGAACAGCAGCGTCGGATCGCTCTCTGGCACAAGCGAGTCCGACGGAACGATCTGATGTCCGTTCTTCTCGAAGTAGCCGAGGAATCTTTTCCTGAGGTCGTTTGCGCTAATCTTTTCCATGGTTCACCTTCGTTCTCTCGCGGCATTCGCAAGCGAATATTTCGCAACTGTTCACGGGGTAGATCGCAGTCTATAGCGGGAATCTGTTCGTAGTGTGCTCGTGAGAGCATATTTTCGCGGTGTGGTGGATCAAAGAAACGCCTT
>JANLHZ010000230.1 GCA_024653775.1 Planctomycetota bacterium
ATCGATAATTCGGAGCCGTCAAACGAGACGTTTGACGGCTTTTGCGGACGAGGACGTCCGCGGTCCCAGGTGCCCACGATAGTTTCTTAGTGGTAAGTAATTCGTAATTGATTCAGAGGTCCATAACCATCTGCCGGACGAAGGTCTGGAATCCCATCCTGCGCCAGAAAGCTTCCGCGCCCGTGTTCTTCTCAAGTACGAAAAGGTGGACCTCCTTGATCCCCTCGTTCCGAAACCAGCTTATCATCCGCTCGGCGATTTTCCCGCCGATGCCGGAGCTGCGTTTGTCCTCGCGGACCGCGATGTCGCTTATCAGACCGTACTGCTTTCGTTTGAAGACCTGCGCGTAGTCCTCGATCATCGAGAGTCCGTAGCCGAGGATATCGTTTTCGAGTTCCGCGACGATGAGGAGTGTCCGCGGATTCACGATGCAGCGTTCGAGCCAGCGGACGTAGGTCTCCCGCGCGCGCTCCGCGGGTTCGTAGTGCGCGTCGAGATCGCTATGAATTTTGATGAAGTTCACCCATAAATCCGCGACTTGCTGCACGTCGCTCGGAACCGCTTTCCTGATATTCATTTCTGCGTCCCCAGAATTCCGACACTGTTTTGCGAATGAACCAAGTGTGTCAGCAGGCGGGTTTTTATACAAGCTCCTCTGAGGTTTATCGAGCGTCCTGCGGCGATGCTTCGAGTCTCCGGCGTTCACCTCCTTTGACATTGCCGACGACAAGATCCTTGACCGCGCGGATCTCGCGACTATAAATTCTCTCTTCTTGAACGGTTTCGAAGGAGACAGCCGTGCACATGTCAGACGCACTCATTTCGCCCGTCGTGGGCGGGACTTTCTGGGCCGCGACGCTCGGGCTTACGATCTATTCAGCGCGCAGAATCTCGCGAGACGCGCAGGAGATCAAGGCGCCGCTGATGGGGGTTCTCGGCGCGTTCGTATTCGCGGCGCAGATGATCAACTTCCAGATTCCAGGCACAGGTTCGAGCGGCCACATCGGAGGCGGATTACTCCTCGCGATACTCCTCGGCCCAGAAGCGGCGTTTCTTGTGATGTTCAGCATTCTCGCGATGCAGGCGCTGATCTTCGCGGACGGCGGACTGCTCGCGCTCGGCTGCAACGTATTCAACATGGGATTCTGGACCTGCTTCGTTGCGTACCCGCTCGTGTTCCGCAGGATCGCGCGGGAGACGACGTCGAGCGCGAAGCTGATGTTCTCGGCGATCGTCGCGTCGATGGTCGGCCTCCAGCTCGGCGCGCTTTTCGTAGTGCTCGAAACGGTGTTCAGCGGAATCTCGGAACTTCCGTTCGCGGGGTTCTCGGCGTTCATGCTTTCTATTCACGCGGGTATCGGGCTTATCGAAGGAATCGTCACCGCGCTTCTCGCGGCATTCGTTTTCCGCGCACGGCCGGAGCTGCTCAGAATCGCCACCGTCGAAAACAAGGAAGGCGCGAGATCGCTCACGCCGCTGCTTTGGATGTTTGTCGCGCTCGCGATCGTCACGGGCGGATTCCTTTCGTGGTTCGCTTCCGAAAATCCCGACGGCCTCGAGTACAGCATTTTCAAGGTCGCGGGCACAGAGGAAATCGAAGGCGCAAACGGAGAATTCCACGAGAGCCTCGCGAACGTGCAGCAAGCGACTTCCGTTATGCCGGATTACGCCTTCCCGAAATCAGACGCAGCCAGCGATGCTTCGGAAAGCGTAGTCGCGAAGTCGCTTCCGGGAATCGTAGGCGCGACGATCGTGCTCGCCATAGCGACGCTCGCAGGTCTCGCGATCCGTCTTACCCGGCGCGAGAATCGCAACCTCGCGCAGACTTAGAAACGATCTCAAGCGAGCGACATCGATAATTCTGAGCCGTCAAGCGAGACGTTTGACGGCACGAACGTTGAACTGAAAGATAAGATGACTTGAGATAGTTTCTAAGACAACGGGATCTCATCCGAAAATGAATCCAGTTCTCACCGATAAGAGAAGCGGTCAAGGTCGGACCGCACATATAAATATACTAATATACTGTTTAAATTATATTATCAGCTATTAAATGGTATACTGATTATGAAATTCATAATGAATTGGATTAACATACTTCGATTTTCTGATCTTTGTTCAATCGCTCGCGTTTATCGACGTTGAACTTTTACCGATGAAGACACTGACCGGAAACCCGTAAAATCGGAACGTCGACTTCAGTCGATGCTCCACGCCCGCCCGGTCTTCTCGTGGAACACGTCCTCCAGCGTCGGCTTGCCAATGGAGAGCAGGTTGATCCGATCGTCGAACCGCTCCTTGATTCGTAGCGCAAGCGCCTCCGCTTCCTTCGATCGAACGAGAATCGAATGATCGACAACCTGAGTCTTAACGCCGAGTTCAGAGAGCACCTGGTCGCGAAGATTCGCGGGATTGTCGCACTCGATCCGCACGATCTCGCCTTCGATCGACGACTTTAGGTCCCGCGGCGTTCCGCGCGCTACGACGGTTCCCTTGTCCAGAACCACCAGCGTGTCGCAGCCGTCCGCTTCGTCGAGAAGATGCGTCGTCATAAGAACCGTCACGCCGCTTTCGTTTTTCAGGCGGGAAAGCTGGTTCGAAAGATCGCGCCGGGCACCTGGATCAAGCCCCGTGCTCGGCTCGTCCAGCAGCAAAACCCTCGGCGATGTGAGCATACACTTTGCGATCTCGACCCTGCGCGCAAGTCCGCCGGAGAGCGTCGAAACCGCGTCATCCGCGCGATCCGCGAGTTCGAAACTCTTCAGAAGTTCCTCGATCTTCGCCCTGAGCTTCGCGCCCTGAAGACCGTAGAGATGGCCCTGATGCTTCATGTTTTCGAATATCGTTAGCTTCTTGTCGAGGCTCGGATGCTGGAACACCACGCCGATGACTTTTCGCACGGAATTCCGCTCTTTAACGACGTCGAACCCGAGAACGCTAGCGGACCCCGTCAGCGGTTGATTCAGCGTTGCAAGTATCTTGAAAAGAGTACTCTTGCCGCCGCCGTTCGGACCGAGCATCCCGAGAATCGCCGGTCCCTGCACGCTGAAGCTCACTCCCGAAAGCGCAATGCGATCGCCGTATTTGAATGACACGTCGCTTACTTCTACTGCCGAATTTTCCACTGCGATTCCCGTTTTTCCGAAGGTGAAAACTTCATTCTACCTCGTTCCATCCCCACTTTCGATTTCTGAAGAACTTTTCGTTTCCATCACGCCTCCCTGCGATTTCAAAACATGGATCAGTATTGCAACTTACATAATGAAATGTGCCTACTATAGATTATAACGTAGATATTATAATGTGCGCTATGTAATATACATTTTTCGGTGTGCACAATGCAGTGTGTACGTTCCAATATACATTATGCGCCAAGATACGGAATTTCTGTCCTGCAACTTCGATTCATGAATCGAAAGGACGATCAAAATCGAATCTTCCCGGCTTCTCGTTCGCGACGATGAATTCGAGCAATTCTATAATACAGAACGGCCTATTGTCAGATCGACTTATCTATATGAAACGCATCTTCGACTCTTAAGTCTCCGATCGCGGTTCTGCGGAGCGCGGTAAGATGCGCCCCGACGCCAAGAACGTCTCCGATGTCTCGTGCAAGCGCGCGGATATATGTTCCCTTCGAACACGCGCAGCGAAAACTCACGAAAGGCATATCGATCTCGGTGACTTCGAGTTCGTCGATCCTTATCCTTCGCGGTTCGCGCTCGATCACCTCACCCTTGCGCGCAAGATGATACAGCTTCCGTCCTTCTTTTTTGATTGCGGAGTACATGGGCGGTACCTGATCTATCTCGCCAATGAATGACGCAAACGCTTTTTCGAGGTCCCCCACTGCTACCCCATCGATATTCGCTTTCGCACTGACTTCCGTTTCCGCGTCGTCGCTTGGTGTTGTCTCTCCGAGTTTCAGCGTGCCCATGTACTCCTTATCGAGCTTTTCATAGTCCCGCGCATTTTTCGTTTCCTTACCCGTGAGGACAATCAGAAGCCCCGTCGCCATCGGATCGAGAGTTCCCGCATGCCCCACCTTGACCTTGTACCTGCTCTTTATGTAGTTGCAGACGTCGTGCGACGTCCAGCCCGAGTCCTTATCGATCAGAAGAACTCTATTACCAAAATCGGAGTCAGTCATCCTCCACTATCGCTTTCAGTCTTTCGATCAGTTCCGGAACGTCGGTTTGGACGATATTCCAAAGCCGATCGTAGTCAACCTGGTCATATCCGTGGATGAGCCGGTTTCGCGTTCCACTGATCTGATGCCATGGAATATCGGAATCGAGATCGCGACTTGCCTGCGATACGCGGCCGGCAGCTTCCCCGATGACTTCCACCGCGCGAGTGAGCGCAAGCCCGAACATTTCGTCCTTGTCCAAATCTTCTCGTGAACGTCCGGTCGCGAGCCTCACTGAAGTTTCCGCGTATTCGAGCATCTGGCGAAGTGAGACCATGTCGTCATGCCGCGACATATATATCCATAGCCTCCCGCAATACTTCGTCCCTGAAATACTTACTTAGCTCCGCAGGTGTGTTCAAATCTACTTTCCTGCCAATGAGTTTCGAAAGTTCATCCTGCATCCCAAAAAATCCCCATCCGACCTTAACCCCCGGCTCGAATTCAACAAGAATATCCACGTCACTCGTGGAAACGAAATCGTCGCGAAGAACGGAGCCGAACAGCGCAAGACGCCTGATCCGCATTGCTTTGCAGAAGGCTTCGATCTCGTCGGTGGGTATCTCTACATCGTGAACTTTCATCTCGGCAATTCTATCACGAATATTTCCGGAGACCAAACCGCTATTTCCCCGTGAACTTCGCGGCGCGCTTTTCAAGGAACGCAGCCATTCCTTCCTGCTTGTCCGCCGTCCCGGCGCAAATCCCGAACAGCGTCGCTTCGTATTCCAGCGCGGATTTAAGGTCCATCGACGCGCCCGACATTGCGCTAAGCATCGCGTACTTCACCGCTATGGGACCGTTCGCCGCAGCTTTCGCGATGATTTCCTTGGTTTTCGGGAGCAGCTCCTCCGGCTCGAACACGTAGTTCACGAGGCCGATGCGGAGCGCTTCGTCCGCGGTGATCATATCTCCCGTAATCATCAGCTCCATCGCGCGACCCATCCCGACAAGACGCACAAGGCGCTGGGTTCCGCCGTAGCCGGGGATGATCCCGAGCTTTACTTCAGGCTGACCGAACTTCGCTTTCGTCGACGCGGTGCGGAACGTGCAGGCCATGGAAATCTCGCAGCCGCCGCCAAGCGCGAAGCCGTTGACCGCCGCGACCACGGGCTTTCCGAGGTTTTCGATCCTCGCGAGAAGGGCCTGACCCCGCTTGGCGCGCTCGATCATCGCGAGTCCGGGCTGATCCTTCATTTCTGAGATGTCCGCGCCCGCGGCAAAGGCTTTACCCTCTCCGGTAAGGATCACGCCGCGCACGTTTTCGTCCGCCGCGGCTTTCTCTACCGCCTCGGCAAGCTCGCCGAGGAGTTTCGAATTAAGCGCGTTCAGCACCTCCGGCCTTGAAAGCGTAATCACCGCGGTCGATCCGTCAATTTCGTATTTAATTGTTTCGTATGACATTTCAACTCCTTTGCTGCCTTTCGCGCTCATTCATAAAAATGCGGTTCGATATATTCGAAATCGATATAACGCGACGCTTGCTTGATTAAGGCTTTTAGCATTCCTGTGTCAAGAGACTTGTGTTTGGGGACTGTAAGAGTTTGTTTTTCACCAGATTTCAAAACTCTTCTCAATTTGACGTGACTACCTCTCTGAGACAATTTCTGAAATCCGAATTTTGCAAGAATTTGGATAACCGCGGAACCCGAAAGCCGTCGCAACTTAGGCATATTCGGGTTCCAATTCCAGAGTAACAATGATCGTTGGATTCTCCGATAAACCAAACTCTGCGAGATCTTCTCCTTCGAGATGCAGCGAAACCGCCTCACGAAGATTCTTCGTCACCTCGTCGAGCGTTTTTCCCTGAGTGACGACGGTAATTTCCATACACTCCGCGACGTAGCCGGATTGTTCGCCGGAGCGTATGACGGCTTTGATGGTGTGCTGTAGTGTCATTGAATGATTTCCTTTCCAACGAGCATTTTACCGTTCCTTCCAGAATGAACCCAATTCATAACGGGATTCATTCCGCGAGGAGATATTCAAACGAGATCGGTTCATCATCAGGACTCTGAGTCAGACACTCTGGCAGCGGCATCTTGAATTCCTCGTATATCTCCAGCGTCGCCTCAAGAGCATCTTGTACGTTCACAATAATATCTTCCATGGATTCTCCCTCAGTGAGAAACTCCGGAAGAATCGGGCAGGTTACGGTGTATCCACCCTCTGGCTGAGGACTGAGAAGCAGCGGTAATTTGTATAGTTTTTTCATTTTGAAACTCACCAACTCTATCAAACCAGATTGTACTCGATTACGAAACATTCACCTACATTTTCTCCTTCGAGATGCAGCGAAACCGCCTCACGAAGATTCTTCGTCACTTCATCGAGCGTTTTTCCCTGAGTGACGACCGCGATTTCCATACAGTCCGCGACATAGCCGGATTGTTCGCCGGAGCGGATGACCGCTTTGATGGTGTGCTGTGGTTTCATAAAGCGCATTCCTTTTGCAAAATCATTTTGCCCGTTTCCCGGTGTTCGATCAAATCGTCTCGATGAACGAGGATACATCGAAATCGTCGTCTGTCAGGTTCTCTCTGCGGAGAAGGTCAATAGAAAATGTACTTGCGTCATTTAGCTTCGTGAACCCAGTCCACGCATAAGACTTCCGCTTGCTGGAGCACGGTATCGGTAGCCTTCTCCTGTTTGTCGGGCGGATAACCGTACTTGCGCAGAATCCGCTTGACGATCACCCGCATCTGCGCCCGGACATTCTCGCGCACGGTCCAGTCGATGGTGACGCTGTTCTTGACCGACTTCACCAATTCCTGCGCGATCAGCTTCAGCGTGTCATCCCCCAGCACCTTGACGGCGCTGTCATTCACCTCCAGCGCGTCGTAGAACGCCACTTCATCCTCGCTCATCCCAAGCTGCTCGCCGCGCTTGGCGGCCTCGCGCATCTCCTTCGCCAGCGCGATCAATTCCTCGATCACCTGCGCAGTCTCGATCGCGCGGTTCTGATACTTCTTGAGCGCAGCTTCCAGCATCTCGGTGAACGACCGAGCCTGCACGACGTTCTTTCGCCCGCGCGTCTTGATCTCGCCTTCCAGCAGCTTCCGCAACATCTCGACCGCCAGATTCCTGTGCGGCATTGCCTTCACCTCCGCGAGAAACTCATCCGAGAGGATCGAGATATCCGGCTTCTTCAATCCCGCCGCCGCGAAAATGTCAATTACGCCCTCGGACGCAACCGCCTTGGAGACGATCTGCCGGATGGCGTGGTCGATCTCGTCCGGTCTTCTGCGGCCATCACCCGTCCCCTTGGTCAGCACCGACCGCACCGCCTGGAAGAATCCCACATCGTCATGAATCTCCATCGCCTTCTCGTGCGGAACCGCCAGCGCGAACGCCTTGGATAACTCCGACACCGCCTTGGGGATTCGATTCTTCCAGTCCTCCTGCGCCAACACATGCTCCTGCGCGGCGGGGAGGATGGACAGCCGCTCCTGTGGCACAGCGCTCTTCCACTTGCTCCAGTCGAACTTGTGAAAGATCGCTTTGCACACTTCGTACTTCTCGATCATCACCGCGACCGCTTCGTCCTGATCGATGGTTCCTTTCCCCGTGCCGCCGCTATCGGTGTAGTTCCGTAGCGCCAGCTTCAATTGATCCGCCAGCCCCAGGTAATCCACCACTAGCCCGCCGGGCTTGTCCTTGAACACCCGATTCACCCGCGCGATCGCCTGCATCAATCCATGCCCACGCATCGGCTTGTCCACGTACATCGTGTGCAGGCACGGCACATCAAAGCCCGTCAGCCACATGTCCCGGACGATCACGACCTTGAACGCATCCGCCGGATTCTTGAATCGCTTGGCCAGTTCCTCGCGCCGCGATTTGCTGCGGATATGTCCCTGCCATTCCACCGGGTCCGTCGCGTCGCCGGTCATCACGATCTTCATCGCGCCGGCTATGTCATCCTCGCCGTGCCAGTCCGGTCGGATCGCCCGAATCTGCTCGTACAGGTCCACGCAAATCCGGCGGCTCATGCAGACGATCATCGCCTTCCCGTCCATCGCCTCCAGCCGCTGCTCGAAATGGTTCACCAGGTCCTGCGCGATCAGCTTCAGCCGCTTTTCGGTCCCTACCAGCGCTTCAAGCTGCGCCCACTTGCTCTTGAGCTTCTCCTTGTGGCTGACTTCCTCCCCCTCGGTCGCTTCCTCGAATTCCGGATCGAGCCTGGGCTTCTCCTCCTCTTTGAGCGAGAGCTTGGCCAATCGGCTTTCGTAATAGATCGGAACCGTCGCCCCATCCTTCACCGCGCGCTCGATGTCGTAGATGCTCACGTAATCGCCGAACACCGAGCGCGTGTTCGCATCCGCCAGTTCGATCGGCGTCCCGGTGAAGCCAATGAACGAAGCATTCGGCAGCGCCTCGCGCATGTGCCGGGCGTATCCGTCAATGAAGTCGTACTGGCTCCGGTGCGCTTCATCAGCGATCACGACGATGTTCCGCCGATCCGAAAGCAGGGGGTGCTTGTTCTCATCATCGCTTGCAAAGAATTTCTGCACCGTCGTAAACACTACCCCGCCCGATGCCGTCTGGAGCAGTTCCCGCATGTGCGCCCTGTTGCTCGCCTGCACGGGCTTTTGCCGCAATAGCTCGTGGCAGCGGGCAAACGTCCCGAAAAGCTGGTCGTCCAGGTCGGTGCGGTCGGTGAGCACGACGAGGGTTGGATTCTCCATCGCCGGGCTCAAGACGACCTTGCCAGCATAGAACGCCATCGTCAGGCTCTTGCCCGACCCCTGCGTATGCCAGACAACCCCTACCCGCTTGTCCCCCGCATCGCCCCCTCTCCCTCCGGGAGAGGGTTGGGGTGAGGGTCTGCTCGCGCGAATCGTCGACCCGATCGCCAGGTTCACCGCATGGAACTGGTGATACCCCGCCATCTTCTTGACCAGCGTCCCATCGTCAGATTCCTCGAAAACGATGAAATGCCGGATCAAATCCAGAAGTCTGCGCTTCTCGAAGATTCCCTCCAGCACCACCTGAAGCTCCGGTATCGATGCCGGGGCGAGCGCTTCCCCGTCGATCGTTCGCCACGGCTTGAACCATTCCTGGTTCGCCGTCAGCGTGCCGACGCGGGCATACCTGCCATCCGAGACCACGTTGATCTCATTGAACGCAAAGAGCGATGGGATTTGGAGCTTATACGTCTGTATCTGATTGAACGCCCGCCAGATGTCCGCATCCGCGTCCGCCGCGTTCTTCAATTCGATCACCGCGATCGGCAGGCCGTTGATGAACAGCACGATATCCGGTCGCCGCTCATGGTTGTTCTCAATTACCGTGAACTGATTGACCGCCAGAAACTCGTTGTTCTCCGGGTTGTCGTAATCGATCACACGCACAAGATCGCCTTTCATCGACCCGTCCGCCCGCTGATACTCCACCGGCACGCCTTCGACGAGATACTTGTGGACGAAGTGGTTCGACTGAATCAAAGACGGCGAATCGGGGCGGGTGAGTTTACGGAATGCCTCCTCCAATGCGTCCGTCGGCACCTGCGGATTCAACCGCTTCAATGCCTGACGAAGCCGACGTTCGAGAGCCACATCTGAATATTTCGCCCTCTCCCTTTGGGCCGGGGTGAGGGTATCACCGACAGGCGATATGTCCGGACCGTGGGTGACGACGTAGCCCATCGCCTCCAGCCATGCAAGGGCGGCTTCTTCGACAGTGGATTCGCCGAAACTCACGAGCACCTCCCCACGATCCGCTCCGCATCCGGCACGCGGAGTTCGCCGGAGATCAGTTTGGGCAGCAACGCGTCGCGGAGCGCGGCGAGCGTGCGGGATTCTTCGATCGCCGTTTCGATGCGGCCAAACAGAGGCACGATCAGCTTGCCCAACTCGGTGAAGAGCGGCGAGTCGATGTCGGGCGTCGCGAGCTTGAACTTTGTCAGGCTGTCGGCCGGTACGCGTTGTCGCCCGCTTGATCCGGTCATCTGATGGATTGAGAACGTGCGAAAGTCATCCCATCGTGCGAGCAGGTATGCGAAGACCGGCGGAATATCGCCCTTCGGTCGCAGGACAATGTACTCGGTCGAGCCCCAGCCGGTCTGACCATCGTCAAGGAAGCTGACGAATGCAGTCTTGCCGTTCTCCAGGCAGGGCGTGATTCGCGCAACGAGCGTATCGCCGTTGATGAACTTCATGCCTGACCCAGCCTCTCGCATGATCCACGCATCCGGCGACGGGCCGTCCGTTGGCATGTTCGACATATCGAGGTATGGGGCGGTCGTCCCTTTCGGAAGCGAGCGCGTCGGGTTGACCTGGATAATCTCCGGCAATGCACGCGCCTTCCACCCTTTCGGAATCTCCCCCAGTTCCGAATCCTCGAAGTGGTCGGGGACGAGGTTGGCGAGGTCGGGTTTGAGGCCGGGGGGTTGCTGGCCGGCCGCTTTGGCGCGGACGGGTTCGAAATCCACGAACCAGCTCTTGAAGATCGCCCGCGCCATCCCCTCCAGCGTGCGATTCATCCGACGGTTCAACTCGATCTTGTCGTCCAGCGATCCGAGGATGCAGGCGATGGCTTGTTGCTCGCGGAGGGGTGGGATGTCGATTCCGAGCGCCCCAAACCCTGTCTTGTTCAGAATTGGCTGTGCCGATCCGCTTGCACGGGATCGAATTTCCGCCTTGCGATGGCTGAGGTGATAGTAGACGTAGCGGTAATCGTTCTCGGAGTTGAGGACAATGCTATTGATCTGCTGGTTTGTGAGGCAGTCTCTTCCAGCGATCGCTGCTTTTCCCATGTCTGACCCAATGCATGTAACCATGACAGCGCACGCTGGAATGCGTGCGTTAGAGACTGAGGCAACTCCTTCTTCCGTGAGGTAGCGGCCGGTTTCAGCAATGATTCTGCGCCCATCAAAATCAGTCGGCGTCACGAAGGGGATGGTCCCGCCAAAGAAATCGCCATCCTTCGACGGTGGCGTCTTGCCGGTAACGATTCGGCCTAGTCGGTCAAGCGTGCTCTGTCGCCATTCATCCGCCATACCCAATCTCCTCCAGATTGGCCCAGATGAGCTTGTCGAGCTTTTCGGATTGCGCGGTCTGCTCGCGGAGTTCGGCGGTTTCCGGGCAAACCATTCGACGCCGTGTTCTTCTATATGCTGGAGCAGTTCCTTTTTCGTGATGGAATTGTAGAGCAGGAGGTCAACCTGTTGGGGCATGGACAGTTCATCAACCGCGGCGGCCAGTTTCGACTGGTCGGTTGGCGTCAATTCATCTCCGAACAAAGCGATATCCACGTCGGAAGCAATCGTGAACGTCTCCATGGCGCGGGAACCGAAGAGGACAATTCGTTCAACGCTCGGATTAGCGGAAAGGATGTCGATAATCGCCACGCGGAATTTGTCTTTCAGGCCATCCGTCATTTACGATCGATCTCCGCTTTCAGGTTTAGATATACCTGTTCTATCACGGGGTAATAGTTGTCCCGGATTGCCTCCAGCGCTTCGAGGGCTTTCTTCTCGTCGTAAGTGTGGCTTAGAATGTTTCTCTTGTCGAGCGAATCGAGCCAGATTTCAGTATCGTCTTCCGAAATGAACCCGACCTCAAAAGCCTTGCGAATTACCGCGCGCGGAGTTTTTTCATCGTAGCCCTCATAAAAGAGCTTGTCCTTGATGGTTTTCCACGCCAGCTCAAACGTATACTCGAATCGCTGAATGATGCCCTCCTGTTCCAGCTTGGAGTACTCGTTGATGGGATTTTCTTCAAGCGCGTCTTTCAGCAGGAGAAAGGCCTTTTGGAAATTATCGAACCGCTGCCTCCAGCGTACTTCATCCGTATTGCTCATGATTATTTACTTTCTCCAAAGCCCAGGTCATCAAGATTGGCCCAGATGAGCTTGTCGAGCTTTTCGCCGGCCTGCGTTTGCTCGCGGAATTCGGCGGTAAGCTTGGCCATCTTTTCTTCGAAGGGAACGCCGCCTGCCTGCCGCGCCCGCCCCGCGGCGATCTCTTCCTTCAACCAACGCCTGCCGTTTGTTGTTTTCAGTTCCTTCTCGCGAGCAACCGCTTCTTCTCTTGTTGCGTATTCCTCATAGTGGACGATACGAACCGGCTTATGCTTCTTTACCCAATCGGCGCCATGCCCTTTTTTGTGCTCGGCCCAGCGCCGCGCCAAGTTATCCGTCTGTCCAATGTAGATACTGTCATCATCACATCGTATCGCATAGACGAAGAAGCACCCGGGGCGCGGCGCAGGCAGGTCGTCTTCGACCTCAGCGGCGCCGACGTAGCGGCCGGGGGTGAGGATATGGCCGTGGTGGCGAATGTCATCCAGCGTGGCGGACTTGCAGAAACCCGGCACGTCTTCGTACTTCGTTGGACCCTCACCCCTGCCCTCTCCCGGAGTACCTGGCGAGGGGGAAATGCGGTCCCCGCGCCAGGCGTGGTAGGTGTCGGCGATCTTGGCGATGTCTTCATCCGACAATTCGCGGTGGACGCGGTCAATGAGCGTGCCGAGCTTGCGCGCATCGATGAAGAGCGTGTGGCCGCGGCGGTCGCGGAAGCGGCCGTTCTTTTTATCGCGAGCCAGGAACCAGAGGCAGACGGGGATTTGCGTGGAATAGAACAATTGCCCGGGCAACGCGACCATGCAATCGACCAGGTCCGCCTCAATGATGTTCTTGCGAATCTCGCCTTCGCCGGACTGATTGGAGGACATGGACCCGTTGGCCAGCACGAACCCGGCGATGCCGGTGGGGGCAAGGTGATGGAGAAAATGCTGCACCCACGCGTAGTTGGCGTTGCCGACGGGGGGAACGCCGTAGGCCCAGCGCTTGTCGGCTTTGAGCAGGTCCCCGCGCCAGTCGGAATCGTTGAACGGGGGATTGGCAAGGACGTAATCGGCCTTGAGGTCCGGGTGCAGGTCGCGGTGGAAGCTGTCGGCATGTTCCTTGCCGAGATTGCTCTCGATCCCGCGAATGGCAAGGTTCATCTTCGCCAGCCGCCAGGTGGTGTGATTCGATTCCTGCCCGTAAACGCTGATATCCCCCTTGGCACGGGAGAGCCCCTTGGGCCCGCCGTTGCCGTTGCCGGTCTTGTGGGCGTCGATGAATTTCAGCGACTGGACGAACATGCCCCCGGAACCGCAGCAGGGGTCGAAAACCCGGCCCTTATAGGGGGCAAGCATTTCCACCAGCACGCGGACCACGGATCGAGGCGTGTAGAACTGTCCGCCTTTCTTGCCTTCGGCGCTGGCGAACTGGGAAAGGAAATACTCGAACGTTCGGCCCAGGATGTCTTTCGACCGGCTGTGCTGGTCGCCCAGGGCGATGTTTCCGATCAGGTCGATCAACTGGCCGAGTCGCTGTTTATCCAGACGCGGATGGGCGTATTCCTTGGGGAGAACCCCTTTGAGGGATGGATTATCGCGCTCGATGGCGAGCATGGCATCATCGAGGGTCTTGCCGATGGTGGGCTGCTTGGCTTCGGCCTTGAGCTTGGACCAGCGCGCTTCCTTTGGGACCCAGAAGGTATGGACGGCGCGGTATTCGTCCGGGTCTTCGGTGTCGGCGCCGGATGATTTCTCGGCTTCGAGCTTCGCGTGCTGCTCCTCGAACGTGTCCGATATGTATTTCAGGAAGATCAGCCCCAGGACGATGTGCTTGTACTCCGCCGCGTCCATGTTGGAGCGCAAGGCGTCGGCGGCCTTCCAAAGCTGGTTCTCGAAGCCCAAATTTGCGCCGTTACTCGTTTTTGCCATTTTTCTTTTATAGCACCGTATCGAGACAGAAAAACGTAGGCCCGTTTTTTTTCGACGATCGCATGATAAACTCAAATCGTCTCGATGAACGAAGATACATCGAAATCCTCGTCCGACGTCTCGGCGGCTCCGAAAAGTTCGCGCTTCGACCTCCGAATCTCCGTCAGGATCGCGTCCGCGACCTCGATGACCGAAAGCCCCTCCTCCGCGGGAACCTCGCAGCGGATCTCGCCGCGAACTGCGCGGAGGAACGACTCGATTTCGAGTTTGAGCGCGTCGTTTTCGCTCGTGTCGATTTCCTCTATCGTGAGAAGGTCCGCAAAACTGAGACCCTGCCAGTTCACGGGTTTTGAAAGGTCTCCGAGTTCGTCCTGCATCTGTTTCAGCGACAGCGTGGGCGATTTCTTGTAGATGAGCGCCTTCTTCTGCGCTAGATCGAGGCTCAGATACGCGTGCGGGCAGAAGAGCCTGATTTTTCGCATCGGCGAAAGCGTCACTCTCGACGCGGTGAGGTTCGCGACGCAGCCGTTTTCGAATTCGAGCCGGACGTTGGCGATGTCCTCCTTCTCCGGACTGACGATGTTCACGCCGACCGCGTGGATGCTTCGAATCTTCGATCCGATCAGAACGAGGAGAATATCGAGATCGTGGATCATCAGATCGTGCACCACGCCAATGTCCATCGAGCGGAACGAAAACGGCGCGAGCCTGTGGACCTCGCAGAACCTCGGCGAATCGACGTGATTGCGCAGCGCGATGAATCCCGGATTGAACCGCTCGACGTGCCCCACCTGCGCCACGACGCCAGCATTCTTCGCGAGCCGGACGATCTCCCGCGCGGCTTCCGCGCTGTCCGCGAGTGGCTTTTCGATAAGACAGTGCACGCCGCGTTCGAGGAACGGCTTTGCGCATTCGAGATGGTTCACCGTCGGCGTGCAGATGCTTGCCGCGTCGATTTCTCCGATTTCATCCATTGCCGCGCTCGCAGACGCGAACCTCGGAACCGGCAGGAATCCGAGGACTTCCTTCGCGCGAGCCTCATCCGGCTCGATCGCGCACACGACCTCCACGCCTTCGATCTGGAGGTACTTTTCGAGATGGAACGCGCCGAGCCTTCCAAGACCACAAACAGCAACTTTGAGTTTCTTCACAAAACCTCGCCTCCCGTTTTCAGAATGATTCCAGCCTCCATAGGTCCGGATCGAATTCGATTTTCACTTTTTCCGGCTGCGGATGAATTTCGTCAGACCGAGCTTTCCCGCGTACCAGATGGTTCCGATGATCGCGACGGTCCCGGCCATGAAAAACGAGAACCTTCCCCAGAGGTCGCCGCTCGCAGCTTCGAAACCGTCGAAGCATTCGAGGCTGCGGAAAAGCAGGTACGTGCTGAACGAGCCGAGCATCACGATGAACATATAAAGCGAGAACGTCCTTTCGCTGAATTTGAAGCGCCACGGGTCGTCGGGTTCGTTCCTCAGCCTCGCGAGGGTCTCCGAGAATTCCGCGATCGAGACCCGCAGCCGCACGACCATCAGCGCGGATAGCGCCATTGTGACGACGAGGTACGAACTGACGAAAAAGATCGCGTACCGCTTCACTAGTGCCGCGGGAATATCGTAATCGACGCTCTCCTGCATCGATCCGAAATTCGCGATCGCGCTGAAGAATCCTACGAACAGCGCCGCGGCCATCGCGACGATCACCGCGATATCCTGGTTCGTCGCTTCGAGGCTCAGGATCGCATGATGCTCCTCGTTTTCCTGCGAGACGTCCTCTTTCGACCACGACGGAATCAGCTTTTTCAGCGCCCGATTCGCGCGCCAGTGGTTCAGATTCAGAAGCAGCGGATTGATCAGAAACGCGATTACGCCGAGGATTACGGACAGACGGAAATCGAGGAAGCACTTCGCGACGACGAACGTCGCCGCGCCGACGGAGAGCGCTGAGAGAATTATGAAACTCCCGGTGACTCCGAGCCAGTTGAGCGAAAGCAGCTTCGCGGAGCCGTCCTTCGAGACGTTCAGCTTGGCTCCGTTGATGACAAGTCCGTAATGGCAGCGAACGAGAATCTTCCCGACAACGAAGCCGAGCAGAATCACAACAAGCCCGGCGAACTCGAAAATGTGCCGGGCGAACCACATTCCGCTCTCTGGATACTCAGGTCCGCTGACGAGGTCTCCGAGCGCGATTACGACGCCGGGAAGCACCAGGTTCGTGATGACGAACAGCAGCCTGCGGATATCGAAGTTTCCCTTGATCTCCCTCAGCGCGGCTGAAAAGTCCTGCGGAGCTTTGTTTGATTCTGGCATCTGGTTCGCCCGGAAAAGATGGATCAAAACCCGATTATCGCCGCAAGTAAATGAAATCTCAAGAGCGGCGTGTTATGATGAAAATAGAAAGGGGCGAAGTTGGCGTTCAATGATTATCCATCGTTCTCGTGGTCGCTTTCGCGAAAGAAAGTATTCGAGACCTGCAAGAGGCAATACTATTTCCAGTACTACGGGTACTGGGGCGGCTGGAACGCTCCGCCGGCATCGGTCGCGTATCGCGCGTACAGACTGAAGAATATGACCACGCTTCCGATGCTCCTCGGCTCGATCGTCCATGAAGTCATCGAAGACGCGATCAAGGGCTACTCGGCTAGCGGATCGATACCAGAGTATTTCCAGCTCGCGTACGAGGCGAGAAAAAGGCTCAGCGATTTCTGGGAAAGATCGCTCGCGAAGGAATGGAAGCTCAAACCGAAATCGCCGAATTTGTTTGAACACGGCGTCGGCAGGGAGTTCACGCGCGAGCAGCGAGGCGAAGTCCGCGAGCAGATCGTCAGATGTTTCCGGAACCTGTATGACAGCGAGAAATTCAGGCTCGTACTCGATACAAACCCGGAGAGCTATCGCGTTCCGGAACGGCTCGCGTCCACCCGCATCGACGGCGTCGAGGTTTTCGGAGTGCCGGATATGGCGCTTCGAACCGCGGATGACGCTCAGATAATCATCGACTGGAAGACTGGCAAACAGCGGGGCGATGGACAGGACCAGCTATCGACCTACGGACTTTTCATCACGCGGGAACTCGGATTCGAGCCGTGCAGGATCGAGGGTTATCTCGTGTACCTCGATCCGCTGGCTGAGGTCGGTGGAACGATCAGCGCGGAATCGATCAAGTCGGCGGAGGAGAACGCGCGAAAAAGCATCCTCGATATGATTTCATACATCGAGGATCGCGTCGTCAACAAGCCGAAGTCCGCGGAACACTTCCCGAAGACTACCGACGAGAACGAATGCAAGCGCTGCTTCTTTCAGGAGCTATGCCACAGGGACTCGGCGCTGAAGCTGTTTCCGGAAGCCGGCGTGTTCCCTTAAACCGGACGCGCCGGAACCAAAGCGAACTATCCGCAGATTACGCGGAATTGGCTTCGCTACGCTCAGCCGTCTCCGGCTCGCGGATTTATTTTTTTGTCCACAGATTAACACCGATTGACACAGATTTTTTTTCACAATCGCAGCTTCGATAAAATGAACCCCGTAGGGGCGATATGTTTGTAGCTTCGAGCGGGAATTCCTTATTATGAACCCCGTCAGGGGGTGAAATGTTTGTAGCAAACAGTGCGGATGAATGAATAAGAAACTATCTCAAGCAGAGGTTTTCGTTGCTTCGTAGCGCTCGGACGAGACGTCCGAACGCTTTTGCGGACGAGGACGTCCGCGGTCCCAGGTGCCTACGATAGTTTCTAACGGGTTTGGGGACGCGCGAAAGCCTTGTTCATTTCGAGGTTGTCGCACGACCTGTAGCACCCGACTTTCACGAACGGCGGCGCGCTCTTTTTGCTATTCAGTGCGTGCTCGCGCATTCGTTTGTACTCGTGCGAAGTCCAGATTTCACGGAACCCCTGCTCGAAAATGTTGCCGAGAACGATGCCATACGACTTGCAGCAGAGTTTGACGCTGCCGTCGATGTTGACGCGAGAAAACGTGTAGCCGATGGCGCAGGGGATCGCGTCGACAAGCGGTTTGATAGCGAAGTCGGTCGAATCCTCCTGGCCAGCGATCTTGAGCTTCAAACGGTCGAGGCCGAAGACCTGGGTCTTCGCGAGCAGCAGCATCCCGTGGCGCTGATCGACCGGGCAGACGCTCTTTCGTCCGCAGTCGGCGCAGAACGCCTTGTCGAACTCGTAGAAGAACTCCTCCTTCTTCCGGAGACTCCCCGGCATTCCCGCTGCGCAGAGTATCTCCCTCGAAGGCCTCGACCCTTCGTCCGGAAATCCCCGCGGCACATGGTGGAAGTACCGCTCGGCTTTTGGTTCGAAAAACGCGTTCTCGCTGAACGCCGCGATGGGTTCGAGCGGAAGACGCGGAAAGTCCGCGCGCAGCCTGAAATAATCCTCTGCGCGAAGGCTCGCGTCGTCGTTCACGCCTTCGATGATGTCCGCGACGTCGAAGATGACCGCGTTCGCGTCGACGTCGAAGCCGACCTGCGCGAGTTCGCGGAGTTCGTTCGCGTTCTGACGGCAAACGAGCTGGAAGACGTCGACCTTCGGGAACTCCGACGCGCGCGCTTTCTTGTACCTTGCGACGTCCTTCAGCATCGAGACGATTTCGAGGAACGTCTCGGGCGATTTGCCTGGATGAGTGCGCGCGTAACCTTCCGGAGTCCCGGCCCAGAGGCTGACGATGAGCTTATTTACTCCGAGGTCGGTGAGTTCGCGATACCGCGTTTTCGCGGGCAGCGCGTAAGTGACGATCTGGAGTTCGAAACCGCGGGATTTGATCGCTTTGATGACGTCCCAGATTTTCGGATGCAGGAACGGTTCGCCAGCGCCGCTAAGCATAATGGTTTTCGTCCCGAGCGTTTCGAGGTCGTCGCAAAGCCTTTCGATAGCATCGAGCGGCATCGGCCCGCGGCGTTCCTCGGGATTCCTCGGGCGAACTGGAATCTGCGGCGCGTGGTTCCAGCACGCGATGCAGGTGTTGTCGCAGCCGCTCATGACGTGAAGCTCTACCTGGCGCGGGCCTGCGACCTCCGGATCGAATGTGCTGACGCCTGACGATGACATAGAACGATCATAGTCGCCGAGTTAATGTGACACCACTGACTTATGCTTCGGAAAAGGATAAGCTTCGTCGATCGCGGAAAATGTTTTCTTATTATCGATAATCATCTTCGATCATTTCCGCCTTGTCCGCGACCGGGATTGTCGTCATCATGGTGGTCGTCATCGTTTCCGTGACCTCGGTCGTTGTCGTTGTTATCGGGTTCGTCGCGCCATCCGGGAACGTCGCGGCGATCATTATTGTCGTTCCGGTCCCGGTCGCCATCGCGCTGGTCGTTGTCACGGTCATCATGCCCATTACCGCGTCCGGGATTATCTTCGTCATTGTGATCGTCGTCGTTCCCGTGACCGCGGTTTCCGTCGTCCGTGTCATCGTTCCCGGCACCATGATTACCATTACCTTGA
>JANLHZ010000234.1 GCA_024653775.1 Planctomycetota bacterium
AAATCGATTCATTTTTGACACCATTCCCCATGGGGAATGGTGTCAAAGCAGGTCGAGGACAGAATGAATTTGCGCAAGACTCTGGACACTAACCTCCGACGAACAGATCGGGAAGTTTTGCCGGAATCATCGGGGCACGTAAATGTCTGCGGGTGTTCGCCGCGAAAATGTTCGTGTATCCCGCCTGCGGTCGTGGTAAAAAATGGACTGAACGTTTTTGAGGGGACGAAATGAACAGACAAGGTTTTACTTTGGTCGAACTGATGATCGTACTCGCGATCGTCGCAATTCTTCTCGGACTCGGATCGCTGGTTGCGCTTACCGCGCTCGAAATGTCGAAGGATTCGGATACCCAGGGCAGGATCGCTCAGATCGAGCAGGCTCTCGAAGCGTACAAGTTGCCTTTCAGTGAGTACCCGCCGAGCGCGCTCGACGACATTGGTGGGGACAGGTTCGCGCCGAACGAGGAGAACGAAGGGATCGAAGCGCTTGTCATCTGCCTGACCAGCCAGCAGTACTCGCCTTACTGGTCGCCCGATCCGGGCTGGCTGATAAACACCGACGGCGATTCCGTCCGCGATAATCCGACCGACAGTTACATCAACTCCGGCGAACTCTTCGAAGTCTCGGACGCCTGGGGCAATCCGATAGTCTACATTCACAACTCGGACTACGATTACGATTTCGTTTACATAACTTCGGAAGACCAGGAGCGGGAAGTCTCGGCAGCTTCGGACGAAAAAACAGGTTCATTCCCGAACCGCAGGACTTTCCAGATCTGGAGCTTCGGCGGCGACGCGGAAAATGATGGCGGCGCAGTCGACGACATCAAGAACTGGACGACAGACTGAATCGGCTTCGAATTCGCCGACAGCAGAATGAATCATACTAATAATCTATTAATATTATATATAATCATTTATCTGCGTTTCACACTGATACTCGTATAGAACGCGTCCCTTATAACAATTCGCGCAACTCTTAGAAACTATCTCACGCAAGCGACATCGATAATTCGAAGCCGTCAAACGAGACGTTTGACGGCTTTTGCGGACATAGACGACCGCGGTCCCAGGTGCCTACGATAGTTTATTAATGAGTCGCGGGAGTCTCGTATCTCCGAAGCTGCCCGCAGCCGGCGGAGACGTCGGTTCCCTTCGATCTTCGGATCGTGGAGTGTACGCCTTTCCGCGCGAGGATTTCCTGGAAACTTGTCGCAGCGGAGTCATCGCAGCGTTTGTAACGCAGCTCGGTCTCGTTGTACATAATCAGATTGACGTGGACTCGCATTCGCTCCAGCAGGTTCGCAAGCGCGCGGGCATGCCCTTCTCCGTCGTTTACGTCCCGCAGCAGCACGTACTCGATCGTTACGTCGCGGTGGGTGAGATCGAAATACTCCCGCGCCGCAGTGAGAATAGATTCGATGCCGATCCGCTCCGCGCTCTTGACAAGTTCCCGGCGTTCGTCCTCGAACGGCGTATGCAGGCTGATCGCGAGGTTCCCCTTGAACCCGGATTTCGCAAGCTGCACTATCATCTTCGGTATTCCGATCGTGCTGACGGTGATGCCGCGAGAGGCGAAATTGAAGTAGTCTTCGCCGACGAGCACGCGGATCGCCTCGAGAACGTTCGTGAGATTCAGCAGAGGCTCGCCCATTCCCATAAACACGATGTGGTCGATCCGCGGCTCTGGCAGTTCCGACGCGCACGCGAGAAACTGCCCGAGGATTTCCGAGGCCGACAGATTCCGCGTGAACCCCATCAGTCCGGAAACGCAGAACGTGCATCCCATCGCGCATCCGACCTGGGTCGAAAGGCACAGCGTGCGCGATTTCGGCGTTTGCATATCGACGCACTCGACAAGTTCATTATCGCGGAGTCGGAGAAGGCGCTTCACTGTCTTGTCCCGGCTACGCGCCGACCTCGCGATCTCGATGCCGTGAACGAGGCAGCTTGCCAGAAGGTCGTCGCGAAGCGATTTCGACAGCGTGGTCATCTTGCTGAAATCCGAGGCGCGCTTCTTGAAAATCCAGTCGCGAAGCTGCTTGACGCGGTATCCCTCAAGACCCGCAAGCGCGGGGAGTTCGCCCCACTGCTCGGGCGGTGTATCGAGAAGAACTCGTTTCTCCGTCATCATCATGGAATCTTATCAGATTTCCGTCTCGTTATCACCAGAGTCACGCGGAGTGGATTCGAATTCCGCCCGGGAGGATTACATCGTCTTTCGACGAAGTTCATCCTGCCACGCGGTTTTATCGGTGCCGCGATCTACGCCGAAGACTTGCGAGAGTTTGCGCGACACCTGCCAGACGTATGCCTGGTTCGAGGAACCGAGTTCGTCGATGACCGCCTGCAGCGCGTCGATTTCGTCGGGTGCGAGTTTTCGTCGGTCGATCGAGCCAATTCTATGCACGATCGCATCGATGACTCCGAGTTTTTCGCTCGCCATCATCGACTCTTGTTTAAGCGCGTGCACGAAGCTGCGAATCTCCACCGAAGTTTTCAGCGACTCGGCTTTATCGAGGTTGCCCGCGATCTCCGCGACGTTTTCCTGCCACGCGGAATGAAGGACGGCCATCGTGTTCGGGTCCGGTTCTCGGAGCATCAGCTCCCGCCGCATCCTTCCGAGTCCGGCGGTATACGTCGCGATGTCCTCGAGCGCCTTCGAATATTGTCCTCTGCGCGGATCGGACGCGGCAAGCGCGCGAAGGTAGAACACCTCCGGATCGACCGCCAGCGGGGAATTCTGCGCGATGGAATCGAGCGCTTCCTCGACCATCATTACCTGCTCGAGGCTTCCGCTCGAAAGGTACATCTTCGCGAGCAGCGTCGATGCTCTGGTGTAATCCTTGCTCAGGGTCGGCCGCGGCTCGCTTTGGTGGTAGACCATGAATCTGGGCGTCGAAACCGTCTTCACTCCCGCGGCTCTTTCGAGGAGATCGACCGCCTCGCTTCTGACCCTCGGATTTGCGCCCGACTGCGAGCGCCCGACGAGCCTTAACTCCTCGATCGACAGCGGCCGAGAGTGCGGCGTCGGATGATCCTGGTTCGAAAGCTCCTGCCTGAGGAGGCACTCCGCCTCGCCAACGAGGGCTTCGCGGTTGTACGGATCGAGCACGAGCGCGAGACGATAACGATTCCTCGCATCTGAAAGCGAACCCTGCTTGAAAATTATGTCCGCGATCCGTGTTTCGAGAAGGCTAACGTACTCCGCCTCGTTCAGCGGACGGAAGATGTAAGCCGCCTCGCTGTCTGAAAGCCCGAGGAATTTCTTGTATTCGTCCTCGGTCGCGAACCCGACGCTTCCCTTCGCTACGTCGATGAAGACCTTCTCGCCGCCGCGGTCGACGCGGACGAGCAGACGATCCGGCAGCGCCACGGGCCGCGCGTTCAGTCCGAAACTTTCGAGCGCCGCGAGAAGCACCTCCGTCACCGCATACTGGTTCGACGAACGTTTGTTCAGGGGGTTGAATATCCATCCGAGGTAGTACGAGCCGATGTTCGACATCCGGACGTCGGAATTGTCGACCCAGAAGCTGAACCAGCGGGTGCGTTCCGCGTCCTCCGCTCCCCGGAAGAACCGATCGCATAGAAGCGACATCTGCGATCTGAGATCCGAGAACTCTCCGGTGCCGACGTTCATATCTAGCGCGAGCACCTGATTTAGCTGCATGAAGATGTCGGTGAATCCGCCTCGCCAGGCGTTCTCTCCCTGACGGGCGTTCTCGTTGACGCTCGGCATGAATATCGAAGGATCGTAGAGTCGGTTGTAATACGTGAAGGCGTCCAGCCAACTTGTAAGGGCCGCGGCGCGTTCAGAGGACGTGACGTTCCCCATCTGGAAAACTCCAGGCGAGCGCAGGAACTGTTTCAGCCACGCCGCACGCTCCTCGAAAGTCTCCGAAAGTCGTCCACTTTCCTCGGGCGGCCCGTTTTCGCGGTAACGCAGGATCGCCGACTGATCCTCGAACGCATTCGGCATCCGCGGCACGGTATTCTGCGGAAAGTTCGGAGACGGAGTCATGGGAACAAGATCTCCTGGAGCAGTGGGGGAAGGTCTTCCGCCTTGCCATGAGTATCCAGGGCGGTTCAGTTCTTCGTAGCCCGCCTCAGCCGCCGCAGGGATCGGATCGACAGTCGTCGCTGGAGCCGGCGTGGGCTGCGGAGAAGGCGCCCCGCCGAGGTTTGCGGGCGGAGCCGCCGCGTTCATGCCGCCCGCCGCGGAGCCGTTCGCGGGAGGCTGAACGTTTCCATCGGTCCCCCCGTTCATCGGAGGATTCTGGGTTTCGTTCATTGCGGGCGGCGGAGTGACCTGGTTCCCGCCTTCGTTCTGGGTTCCCCCATTCTCCGTAATTCCAGCGTTCGGATCGACTCCTTCGACGCTCGGGCTTGAAGTAAGGTGGACGGTCAAAAGTGTCGCGCCGAACATTGCAACGATAAGCGCGATAGCTATGAAAATTCTGAGGCGGATATCCATTAAAGGCTCCCGGTGTGGAAAATGGTGCGACTTCTGCACCGCAAAAAAGATTCCAATGAAATTTGCCCGACGATTTTCAGGAAAGCGGCAGGACCGCTGTCTTTACAATATATTAACGATTCGCCGGAAGGAAAAAAGTTCTCTGTGCGGGAAACTTTCGCCGTAGCCGTTCACGGGGTGAAGAATTCCTCCCTCTCCCCACACAGATTGCCTCGTGTGACGGGCCGGGGTGAGGGCAAAAAGTAATGCGGAATAGTAGTCAGAAGTCAGAATGCAGAAGTTCAATCTAAAATCTGAAATCACGCAGCCCTCATCCGCCTTCGGCACCTGTCACACGAGGTGTGCTCCCGGTGGGAGAAGGAAACCGCGCGGACGGGACGGTTTATTCCTCCCTCTCCCGCCGGGTAATGTCACATGTTTATATCAAATTGTCGAGCCATTCCTTCCGACCGGAAGATTAAAAATCGATAGCGGTCAGCGGCTGAAATCGAGAGTCCGCAGCTTCAGAACGCCTTGAAATCTTTGCTCCTTTGCGTCTTTGCGAGAAATATTCCGATCCCTGACTTCCTGCAAGATGGCGGCAATTCTTCTTTACGTCCGCGATGCCGAGAACCTTGCCTTGCATTTCGAGGCCGTGTCGGGGATGGAAGCAAGAGTCGCTTTTTCGAAAGGTCTGGAAACAAAGCGGTCTTTCGCGCAAAGAAGCAAAGGGGCAAAGACGCAAAGACATTCACCGTTTTCGGTTTAAATAAGTGGCATTACCCGTGGGGAGAGGGAAATCCCCGTGAACGCTTACACCCATTCTTCATTCGAGGGTTTCCACGTATTCCTCGTCCGTCTCCGCTATGAGCGAGTTCGTCACCTAACGGTTGCGAAGTCGTCCGTCACACTAACATCAAGAGTATACTTCACAGCGGCGAATCCTGCAAAACATTACATAAAACACAGGCCTGTCTCGAAACATCCGAAACATCTGACATTATGCCGTTCTCCCAACACCAATGCCCCAATCAGCTACGCGAGCATCCATGTACTTTTGCAGCCGCTCGTATCGAGAAGACAGTTTTTCATTATCCGTCTTTTTAAACTTCTCGTGCTTGCCGAGACAAACTCGTGAGCCATTTTTACAGCCTGTGAAACGTCCTCCAGTGGTAGTTCGTCGAGCGTCCTTACTTGAGTACCCAGGAAATCTACTATCACGCGATCATCAGAATCTTCACATAACAATCCTTTACACATTTCACTCGTACCGGAATAGATTCTCTCTATGTCGGTGTCCGAACTGTAACCACCACTGCACTTAACGAAATTGACCGCCTCATCAGAAAGCACAACGCGCGGGTATTCTGATATTTTGCTCTCAATATGATGCGCCTCCGCAAGCGCGGGACCGTAAAACTTGCCAGGTTCTATCTCCATTCCAAGTCCCACAACGATTGCTCCACGTAATGGCGCTTTTCCAGCAAGACTTGTAAGCATCAACGCCGATGCCGCCATCAACATTTTCAGTAGTGGAACGACTGTTACGTCACCATGGCTATTTCGAAGAGGAGCATAGTGGATAAAAGTGTCGCCAAATTGTTGGAAACCAATCGGAGCTTCCAAAGCACGATAATATTTTTCTCTTTGTGATTCCGATAACTGGCTTAGCTGCTCTTCAGAAAGAGTTTCGGATTCATAACTATTATACACATCTTCGAACATCTCTCGATATTGAATTACCGTTCCGATCGTTTTCTTCAAGGCACTAATGAATTTCGATCTTTCCTCATCGTCAGTGGGCAGATGAGTCCATCCTTTCAATTTGTCATGTTGTCCAAGAACATCCATGAAGCTGACAACGTAGTAGCCGATGTTCACGTCGTTGTGCTTAGATATTTCATTCTCGTTCACTAATTTTCCTCCCAGTGGAAACCATGATAATTCGGGACAGGCCTTACTTTTTAGTAATACTTGGGGGAGGTTTTGAAATATACAGGAGGCGCCTGCTTCTTTTATCGAAGTTTTTCTGGAGAGA
>JANLHZ010000248.1 GCA_024653775.1 Planctomycetota bacterium
CGGACGTCTCGTCCGTGTTTCCACGGGCAAGATGCCCGTGCCACACCCAGAAATCCAGGTAGACGCTTCAATAAGGCGTGGTTCACCGAACGTTCACCATCGGAGATCAGAAATCCCGGAGTTTGGTTATCACGATCTCGTACTGATGGTTTTCCTCGACGTTTATCTGCATCTGCGCGGAAGGGAAATCCTCGACGTTCGGACCGTCGCAGAAGCGCAGCGTGTGCATGCCGGGCGTATTGATCGGAAAGCTGGTGTAGCCGCCTTCCTCGATCTGATACTGGTAATTCTGCGAGCCATCGATGAATACGTACTGATGGATGAGATACTCATTGCGGATCGAAATCACCATTCCGTTGCCCTCGCTGACAACCATGTTCCGCTTTTCATATTTGTCGATCTGCCTTTCCTCGTTGGTGGTTCGATTCGCGATCTTGATGTACGTGTTGTTGCCCATCTGCCCCTGCGGCTTAGGTTCGTCGACGACGTCCGTCAGAATCCAGCTCGACGAAAAGTCCAGCGTTGGGCTGAGCAGGGCGAGTCTGTCCCTCTGCGTCCGTGTGATGTTCATCAGCGGCAGCGCGCTAGTGTTTATAACCTCGCCGATCGGTTCGTCCTGCTGCGCGGTAAAGACGTGCTGTATAACTATCCGGAACTCGTTACCTTCCTCGTCCTTGAAGATGAACTTTTTCACCAGGACGAGTTGCGCGCGTTTCTTAGGCATGCCGCGAGCGTTTATCGCCGAAACCCAAGGCATCTGGAAAACGATCTCCGGCTCGGCGTCGATGTAGATCTCGTTCGTCCTCGCGAACTGGGACGCGACTCGCTTCGGATTGATTCCCCGCGCGGTGACCTGGCTGAGGTTGAATTCGTATCTCGAATTCGGCGGCGGGTTCTCGACAATGACGATGCGGACCAGCCAGGTGTACGACCTTCCGGGTTCGAGCGGCGACTCGTCGACAAAACTCGATGCGGCGGAATCGATGTCGTACCCGACGGTTCCCGGGGGACGGAGCGCCCATTGATTCGTCTCCTGACCATCGACGATGCGAACGACTTCGTACGTAAAATCGAGCACCTGAGTATTGTAGATCGGATCGCGCTCCCAAGAAACCCTGATGCTCCCGTTCGCGCGAATCTCCGCCCTTGCGTTTCGCGGAGGAAGAATCTGCGGGCGAATCACCTGCACTTCGGGCACGGAGCTTATTGGCGGAACGATGGTGGTCCCGTTGTCCGGAGGACCTTGTTGAGTGCCGGTCTCCGGATTCGTGTTTTGCGTCGTCTGACTATTCTGGATCGCCTCAGGCCTAGCTCTCGGCGTGAAGCTTACCTTCGGCGGATCGACCGTCGCGAACACAGGTATCGCGGGAACGACCACTGCTGGTCCTGCTGTGGCGAACGAAGGCGATTTTGGCAGATCGGGAAGGTGTCCCGCGTTCATATCGCTGCTCACGCCGCGTTCGATCCTGCCCGCGTCGGATGCGTGATCCATTCCGAGCATCCAGCCGGAAACCGCGTAGCCCGAAATGACGATCGCAAGAGCGGCAGACAGGATGAAGATTCTTCCCGGCGTTAGCCATTTTCCAATGTCCTTGAGTTTTCCCATTTTTCGCGCCTTTCATAAATCCGGGGAGGATTTATAGATTTCAGCCACGCGCCCGTCAAGGCGCCAAAGTTATCGAGATTTCGGATTCAGTTTGAACTTCTGACTTCTGCATTCTGACTTCTGCATTCTGACTTCTGCATTTTCTTACCACTTCCTACTACCTCTATTGACTCTTCGGATACTCGTCTAGTTCCCTCCCGCTTTTGACGAGGTCCCCCGCGCCGGGGGGAAGCAGGTTGTATTGATCGAGCGCAGGGATCGTCGGGGGCGAGCTGAGCGTCGCGAGCATGAAATTCCCCGGAACCTGCGGCTTGATCTTCGACGGCTGATGCACTTCCATCAAAGTGTACTCGTATCCGGTGAGCGGGCACCTTATCGCAAGCGGAACGCGGTTCGCAATTGCCGGAACGAGCGGCGCGGGAGCTTCGTCGAGGGACAGAACCGTGGTCAGACTTCCCTGGTCCGGAGCGCTGACCTGATAGCCGCTGTAAGGGCTTACCGCGCGGAAGTTGCCCGGAACCGCGCCGTTACCGTTCACGTTCGCGGCAATCTTGTACAGATACGAATTCGTGCCTGCCGAAATCCACTCGGAGTAGTTGTCTTCCGGAGTTCCCGCTGGAACGCCGAAGCTTCCGGGAATCGAGCAGAAGAAGAATCTCGTCTGCGCGATTTCGTCGATGGAAAGAATGTCGCGCACGTCGAAATCGATTCTGACGTTGACCGACGGGTGCGCGCCGCTTGTTCCGTCCTTCAGCAAACTCCTTAGGATCGTCTCCCGCTGCGAGAAATCGAGAATCGGGTTCCCCATCGAATCGAGCGTGGGCGTGCTGCCTCCGAGTATCGTTGCGATCTGTTCGACGGTGAGCGCGCCGAGATCGCCGTCCTCCGAGTAGTGGTTGTGCTTAAGCTGGATGCTCGAAATTCCGAACCGGATCGGACGGTGCCTGACGAGTTCGCGGTGTCTGATGTTCGCGCCCTGCGGACCTACTTCCGCGGCCTCGCTGGACGGATCGAGCATCCTTGTGAGGAAGTACCCGAGGTACTCGGACCAGACGTTGAATTCCACGGGCGCGATGATGTGTCTGTAGTAGCCGTTCGTGTCGAGGAACGGTTTCGACGCGGGCAGGCCGAGCCTCTTCAGCTCCACCGGGAACACGCCTTCCGCGCGCTGGTAGCCGTCCTTGTAGGCCTGGTTCGCGGTTTCGAGAAGGGTTATGAGGATCTCGTTCTGAATCCAGAACACCTTCTGTTGCAACTCGATCTTTTTCTGGTCCTCCGCGACGATGGTCCCCGGCGTGACGTTTTCGAGCCTCGCGATCGGATCCTCGCGCTGCCCTGGGCGGTTTCCCTGAGGGTCGGGCTGCTTGACGATCGGCCCGGCGAGTTCGCCCAGAGTATTGTACCTCGCGGTCTTTGCTGCGTTCCACTCGCCGACGTTCGTGCGGAGGGCGCTGTTTCCGTCGAAGAACGAGTCCAGCGCGGCCTTGTCGCCTTCGACGATCTGCTCGATCTTCGAGCGCAGAATCCCGGTTAGTTCGGCCTTGCGCTTTACCATCTCCTCGGTGCCGACGGGATTCGGAAGCATTTGCTGGCTTCTCTTCGTTTCGATGTTCGTCTTCTGCTGCTCTATCCGGGAGAGGACTTCGCCAAGCGCCGAGGACTGGCTGAGCACGTAGAAGTAATAGAGCGCTCCTGTGATGACGACGAAAAGCGCGGTGAGAATCCAGACTGATTGAGATCTTAATTTATCCACGTATGTCACCTTGAAAATGGGAGTGCAAAACCTTGATGGCGATTACGGATTCCTTACCGAGTAGTAATAGGTGTATCCCTGCTGGAAATAGATTCTGTCGCGAATCGGCGCGCTGTTCGAAAGATTCGGGTCCCAGCTTCGATCGATGGTTCGGGTTCCGAGTCCGACTTCGTAGCGTCTGCTCGCCTCCGGGGCGACGTGATCCTCGCTTTTGCCATTGATCCAGATGTAGAGCCGGTTCGTGGTCCCGCTGTTCTCGACGACGAGCGCGAATTCGCCCGGCACCTTCTTCCATCCGGCGGGGAGGTTGTCGGAAATTTCGACCTGACTGCCCTGCGGGTAGTAGCGCGTCTCGACGGGGACTTCGCCCGTTACTTTTCGAAGCGAACACGAGAACGGCAGGATGAGATAAGGCTTTTCTTCTTCGATTCCACCCCTTGCCGCGCCTCCGCGGACGCCCTGCTCGACCTCGGTCGGATTCGCCAGAATTCGCGGACTCGAGTAAGGCGACGCCTGGTACGCGCTCGCGGCGCCGAAAGCGACGAACTCTCCATTCAGCGCGAAACCTCCAGTGAACGGTATCCAGAACTCCTTGCGGACGTGGTTCAGCGCGTCCTGGGAAAGCAGTCCCGCGCGGTTCGCGCCGAGGTTCGCGGCGAGCTTCATATTGATCGTCCACTCGCGGTTCGATTCTTCACCGACGACGATCTCGTGTCGTTTTATGAACTCGTCCTGTGGAACTTTGTTCATGCCGGAGCCGGTCAGAACGTTCATCTGCTCCTGGATCAGATCGAGGAGTTTGTAACGCAGCTCCCGGCTCTTGCTGAAATAGTCCGGATCGGCGAGCCTTAGGCTCGTCGGGAACCACACGCGCAGCACTTCCGTGGCGAGACCGGTATCGTCAGTTACGGTGTCAGCCTTGATGCTCCATAGAGGACGTCCGGGGCCGACTTCGTCTCCAGAGAGAGGTTCCCAGGTTCTGCGGACGAGTTCGGCCATCTTGATAGATCCTGCGGCTCCGCCCAGAGCTGTATCGAACACGCTGAAATCTCCGCTCTGGTTTGGCTGGCTCAGTCTCGCAGCGAGGTCTCTCGCGTGGGTGGGATTATCGAATTTCGTCAGCACGACTTCGAGGTTCAGCGGGTAGTAGACGACGTCGACGTCCTGCACGTATAGTCCGTCGATCCCCTGTACCGCTGTGTGATCGACGTAGTTCCGGTAATTGTCGAGGGTGTCGATGAGCCTCGATTGAACCTCCGCGACGACTCTGTCCTGTTCCGCGAGTTCCGCGACCCGCTCGATTTCGTCGTGGATCGCGTCGAAGGAATTGGCGTTCTGCTGCTCGAACTCCTTTTCGTAGATGGCCCATTCGAGCTTGTTTAGCGAAATCGCGGCGGTCTGGGCGTTTTTGGTCTGAAGGCCCAGGACGAAGCCCCAGACGAGCATCGCGACGATGATGAGTCCGTACGACGCTCCGAGGATCGGAACGAGCCTCGCGAGGCGTTTGCCCGCGGTCGCTTCCTTCGGCAGAAGGTTGACGTTGATCTCCCCGAGACCGATTCCCTGCACCGCGAGTCCGATCGCGGTGGAGAAGCTCGAAACGTTCTTCTTCGCCTCAGCGACGTCGAGGTCCTTGTGCAGCTTCAGCTTCCCGAGGGTTTCGATCTTCTCGATCTTGTACGGGAACTTCTGGCTGAACATGTGCTTGATGCCGAGCAGCTTCGCGCCGGAGCCGAGCAGCACGAGCTTTTGGAACTTCTGCAGGTCGCTCTGGCTCTTGAAGTAGCCTATGCTCTGGTTGATCTTGTCGATCAGATCCTGCAGCGTCGGTTTCAGGAGTTGATAGATGCGGTCTGCGTCCTTCGCCTTCGCGGCCTTGATTTTAAGCGTCTCCGCCTGATCGGCGGCGATGTTGAAGTGCTTGGCGAGAGTCGCGGTGAACGAGTTGCCGGCGATATTGATGTTGCGCGTCCAGGTTTTGGCGCCGTCGCAGATGACGAGGTCGGTGTTGTCGCTCCCGATGTCGACGACGATCGTCCCGCGGTCCGCGCCCCAGTCGTACGCGGCGTAGTTGTAGATCGAAAGCGGCGCGACCTGGATTCCATCGACGGTGATCTTCGCCTCCGCGAGCGCGCCGAGCACCTTGTTGCTGACGTCCTTCCTTACGGCGTACAGCGCGATCTGCACGTCTTCGCCCTCGACGAAGTCCTTCGTCATCCGCTGGTAGTCCCAGAGGATTTCGGTAATCGGGAATGGAATCTGCTGCTGCGCCTCGATTTCGACGAGTTCCGGAATGCTCTCCTCGTCCGGCGAGAACACCGGAATGTTTTTGTGGAACACCGTGTGCCCAGGGATCGCAATGTAGACGATATCGCTCTTTTTTATCTTGTGTTTTTCGCGGATGCTCGAAAGAAGTTCCACGGTCTTCTGCGTGCGATCCTCCGCGGGCGTGTCCGCGTCGAATTCCAGCGGAACGGATTCGAGGACACAAACTTCGGGACCCGCTTTGCCGATCACGATCTTGGCAAACTTTATCGAGGACCCTCCGATGTCTATGCCCCATGCTGAAGAAGCCATGCTTTACTCCTCTTGCTCGATTCGGCTGACTGTTTTCCTGAAACCGCAGCCCTTTTGATCACAAGGTTGATTTCAGGGTTTATATAGCTTTTAAGGTGGGGGAAACTAATGATGGAATGAAGTCTAAAGCCTGTATATGACTATGTCAAGGTATCATGTCGGGCTAAACGACCCCCCTGTGAACTTTTCTTGATTTCCATCGAAAACAAACGCTCGGAGTTGCATTCCATTCGCCTCTATATTACTAATACGCAACTTCTTTGTTTCCTGCGAAGAAGCTACAAACATTTCACCCCTGACGGGGTTAATTTTATCGATGCTGCGATTGTGAAAAAATCTGATGAATCGTGGCACGGGCATCCTGCCCGTGTAACATCGGCGGGACTTCGATGCCACATTGAAAATCTGTGTTCATCGGTGTTGATCTGTGGATAAAAAAAATGGCAGCTCGCTTCGCTCGCAGTCGCACTCCGAAATTCTCTGCGAGTCTCCGCGTCCTCTGCGTCTCTGCGCTGAAGAATTTGGTTCAGGCAGCGCTCGGCTATGGGAGTATCGTGTTACTAGATTGGACGTGAATATGTGGTTCGAAAAATTCACAAAGTCGGGTTTCGACTGGCTGAAAAACGTCTTCGGCAGAATCACCGGCAAAAAGGAAAAATCCGAGGAGCCGGGGGCGGCGGACGAGTTTTCGCCGTGGTACTCCGCGGTGCCGAAGGAAAGGCACGAAACTCCGACTGACGCGGAAGGCGAACTCGCCGGACACAGGAAGCTCGAAGTTCCGGAGCCGGGGCCGACGTTCGAAGGTCATCCAGCGCCCGTGCATTCGCAGATCGAGGAGGAGGCGCCGACGGTGCAGACCGCGGGGGAAACCGCGGACTATCAGGAAGCGCCGGAGCGGGAACCATTCGTCGACCCGCTGATCCGCGCAAAGAACGCCAGTCGCGACCTGAACGTTCCCGCCAACATTGAACTCGTCGAAACCGAGAAGGGCGACTTCGTGGGCGTGGAAAAGGTCTCGAAGTGGACGCCTGCGAGTTATCCGGAAGCGCCGAAAACTTCGATGGCGAGCCAGGAGGACGCGCGGAAGGCGCAGACCGTCAGCGAATCGTCGACTTTCCTTCATAAAACAGCGAAGCGCGAGACGATCGAAGGCGGAGTCTACATCGACTGGGGTCCGGACCTCCCCGCCGCGTACGGAAGCGACTCCATCGAGATTATGCCGATCGATCCGTTCCAGCTTTACGTCTACTGGGACAAGACAGGCGAAACCACGCGCGCCCTGCTTGAAAAGCACGGAAGCGACCTCTGGGCAAAGGGAATGTGGGAAATGCTTCTCGTCAACGTCGATACCGGCGCGATCGAGCAGATCCCGCTCGCAGGTTTCCAGAGCGACGGCTACTACCGCTGCAAGCCGGGGACCGTCTACGTCGCGAAACTCGCGTTCCGTTTCGTCTCGGGCGAGACGGTTATCGTAGCGGAAAGTCAGCCGGTGGAAACTCCAACGAACCGCCTCGCGAAATTCGACCGAAGAGAACGGATTCAGGAGCCGGAGAGGGTCCAGGAAATCCGTCGACAGGTCGGGCAGACGTTCTTCGAAACGTCCGAACCTCCGGAGGAGCTTTTCGGTCTGCCCTGGGATTTCGAGGACGCGCACATTGACGAGCATCAGCAGCTTGAAGACGAGCCGCGCGGGCCGGAATCCATCGGTGGAGGCTTCCCCGCCGGGCACCCGCGTCGCGAAGATCATCCGGACGCGATCGTTCCCGAGGAACTCGAAATGCCGACCACGATCCCGCCCGGCGCGACGCGGGGAAGGTGGGTGTTCGAGCCGTTCCATCAGACGCCTTCATTCGTGTGGTACGAGTACGACGAAAGCGCTTCCGAAGAGGAAACCTGGTCCGGCTGGCGCTCGCTTGGATCGGACGGCGAAGTCTTCTACGAGGAATGGGTCACTCCGGTGAAGGGCTGGTACGGCGGCTTCGAGTGGGAAGAGATTCCTGAAATCCTGTGGGATTCGGTGATCGACTTTGCAAACTCGAGAATCGCGGTTCAAAGCGGCGTCCGCAGAAGGCGCGCTCCGAGTTCCCAGGTGCTTTCGGGCAGAAGATCGTGGCCGACGTCGAAGTTCGCTGTGCCGCTGTCTGGAAGGCGAGAGTGGCCTTCGTCGCGTATGGCTGCGAAGAAGCCGTCCAGTCCCGGTAACTGGCAGAAAGAGTGGGTATCGAGCCAGGGAAATCCCGCGCCGCTCAGCTACAAACCGGACGAGAATTCCATCTCCTCCCACTACGGCGAACTGATCTGAACATTATATTCGTGCCGTCTACGAATTATTTTTTCATCGCGTGCGCTGATCTGCTGGCGTATTCCACCAGTCTTTCCAGGATGAGAGTCTAGTATCTTCCCCCATACGGCCAAACGTATGCCCTGAATGCAATACAAGCGACCGAACGATAAGTTGTCGAAGCGCAAACTCTTCGTCATACGGCGGCAAGGGGCTAAGGAGGGGTTTTTCTCTCTGTTCATCCTCGACGATTTCGAGCATTTCTATAAGCTCCGGAATGAATATCTCATCGGGTTCGATAAACCCATGGACAAGAATCAGCAGAACCTTGTAGAGGGTGTCGGTTTCTAAAATGAGCCTCTTCCGAATCGATTCCAGTAGCGCGGGGTTCCGTGTAACCCTTGCGACAATAAGGCACGCGAGATAGTAGTTATCGACCGCCAACTCCAGTCCCCTAATATCCGTATTTAATGCGCGTGAAGCGACAACCGAAGAAAGCGTTTCTCCACCGCTTCCATTTTCGATCATTTCCGAAAGATATGCGCTCGCTTCCTCGTGTTCCAGATATTGTAGCGCAAGCAGGTAAAAATATCTTCTTTGTGAAGAATGATCGTAATGGCACGTTCGAAGACTTTCGATAATCTTCGGCATGTATGACGATCCGAATTGCGAGAGAGTCAGCGCGGGAGCTATCTTATCGAAGTCTATATAACTCAGGTCCCACGGGCCAAACGCATTTAGAAATGGCTCGAATTGACCAAATGAAGCTATTATTTCAGGATACTCCGGGTAAATTTCCATTAACTCATTATAGAACGGGTTCCCGTTCGTTAACTCTCGTTCGACCTGCTCGAAATGTTGCTGAATCATATTCGGCGCGTGGTCATTGCCTGCCTTGATGTCGCTGAAAAGTTTTTCCCAGTTTTCGACGTTCAGATTCTCCTTCAAGGAACCGAACGAAAAACCGAGCGAACGAACGAGGCTCAAGCTCACCTGAAACTCGGTAAATGACATGTACTCCTGGCTAAAAACGCCATCGGCAGAATACGGAGGACGCATCTTTTTTAATTTATCGAGCCTTTCGATGAGTATTGGCGCAAAAGCGGGGTCTTCTCGAATTCCCACAAGAAAATAGTTGGAAATCATGGAGCCAATTCTGATGTCTAAAAGAGGAAACCGACTGACATCCGGATCGCCGCCATTTAGTAGCAGCGCAAACAGGGATATTTCATTTAAGTTCCTGGCTGGGTACGAAAGCTCGTATACAGTATTCGGAATTCCGCTAATGTATGGATTCGCTATCGACAAAGCGGAAAAATAATTTCGCGTTCTTTCATCTCCCAGTCTCGCAAGTTCGAACAGTGGCGAATCTATATCGAAGTAACGAGACAGTCCGTGATTGGATGTTTTTTCGGATATGTACTCCATTAGCGGAATAGATGACCATCGGTCGTAATCGCGAATTGGACTGCTGAACATGAAATGGATACTTCTTCTCGGATCGTCCCAGGTGGCATACCAGCCATCGAGTAGTTCGAAGATTGTCTTTCTGATCGATTCCGACATGGGGTATTTATCGGTTTCGGTTTCCGTATCGGAGTCGCCAAATGATTTGCCGGGTTTGAAGTATTCCCTGAGTTCGTCCCCATTCAGGGGAGAATCATAAATGGAATGCGCGGAATTGAAACTATCCCTGCGGAAGTTTCTGAACGCATTCGCGCCTGCGGAAGATGGAACTGGCTCCCTCGAAACTCTTTCGAACTGCGTTCCATGCCATGGAATAACTCGGTTTTCATCCTGCTCCCGCGGAGCCTGCGCCCCATTCCGACTACCCGAAACTGTCGCGCCGCTATGGGAATGTTCAACGTCGCCATCGAAAGCCGTTTCATCGTATTCCCCGCCCGGTAATGGCGGTCGGATTTCAGTAAAACCATCGGACGGTTCACTGTCGACTTGGGTTTCCGTTATATTAAGCGAATCCAGATTTTCACCTTGCGATATCTTTTCGCCAAACAGGAGGTCGGAACCAAGATCGAGGCTCAGCAGAATGATCCCGAATATAAAAAGCGAAAATACCGCGGTCTGGACGATTCTTTTTTTCATTGCATTGCTATCGCTAATTGCATTGGAGTTGCGTCTGACAGAGAAAGGAAATGGATCTCTCGAGTGCGCGGATTCGGTGCTCGATGGATGAAAACTCGCTCTGCGTCGCCAATAGATCCCCATTTAAATTATTGAAATCCACGTAAGCTTGTATCACTTCATTTTTCTCACGCAGTATATTTGCCGCGATTTCGAGGTTACTTGCTTCGATAACCCTGATCTCTCCATTCAATGTATTAACTTTAGATTCCTCGGCGTCGATCTGGCCTTGCAAAGTTCCATATTCACTTTGTTTAGTCCCAAGCTCATTAGTTACCTCTGCAATCGATTGTTCTATTACCGGATCGCTACCTCCTGCCTGTTGCAATTCTCTTTCAAGGTCTTGCTTTCTCTTTTCCAGATCCCGTATGTCGATTTCGAGCGAGTTTCTTTCGATACGCAAGTCGGCAAGCTTTAGGTTAGCCTCATCAAGTGAACTTCTTTTTGAAATCAATGTATTTTCATTTTCTTGAATTGTGGCTGTATTAGCCTGAAGAAATTGAGCAAATTCCCCTTCCTTAGCGGATAGTTGATTCTGCGCATCGCTCAATTCCCGCTGCAATGCTGCGATTTCTTGCCTTGAACTTTGGAACTGCGGACAAAGCGATTGCCATTCTTCTATAAGCGATTCGCAGAGCGCTTCTCTTCTGTTCGCATTCTTATAGTATATTGCCGCGTCACGAATCAGCCCTCTGTTATAATTGTAAAGTTCGCTGAGACTACCTTTAATAGCGTTTGCCTTCGTGATGAAATCTCTCCAAATATTCGCTGCATCGCTATCTGTGATGTTGGGTCTTCTCCAAATAGCTCTCGCCTCCTCAATAATTCGGAGAATTTCGCGCAATGTATTTTCCCTTATTTTTTGTAGTTTCCCGACGAATTCTTTGTATTTCCTCTCGATTTCGCCGGGAGTCATTTCACCGGAAAGAGAATTGTAGAAATCTTCAATGGCCTGCCTCATTTCAATTTCCGCCGTATCCTGAACATCCAACAATTCTTGTAGTTTATCGTTCAGATTTCGGATCAATCTTATTCTCGGATCGTCGGTAAGCAAATAAACATCGACCTTGAACTCTCCAACCCAAGTTCCGAAGTCGATAAACTCGATCTGTTCCACATAAAATTTCAGCCACCCGGAGCCTTCGTAAGTCCCTTCAATCGTCGCGATTACTCCGCCGCTGTCGGAACGAGGTCTCTTTGTGATTGTACTTGCGAAACTGGCCTCGCCTTCGAAGACATTCCCTGTTTCCTCATCTTCTAAAATCTGATGAAAGTCGATCATGACGTGATCTCCAGACACCATTCCTGTAAGTGAAATGGATGGATCCGGGGAGTCAAAGTCCAGCGTGCCATCAAGGAGTTGATCTACGTGAATTAGTGGACTGACGCCCTGTTGAGCGATCTCAACCCATTTGCCGTATGTCGATTCGCCAGAAATCAGGTTCATGGTGAAAATCCATTCGCCTGTGAGTTTGTTTTCTTCTTCGGTTTGAGATCGCGCGGGAGAACTGCCAAGCAACGAGAAAGCAACGGTTGCAAGTCCGATAACTAATGTTTCGCACCAATTACATTACGAAATGTGGGGGGGGGGCAATGCAATGCGTTTTTCATGTCGATCTCCAAGATTGTGAAACCAAACCGAGGTATCGTGAATTATAGGTAGCCATTACGACATGTCAACTTATTTTTTGGCTGTGACCACGAGACTGCCCGCACGATGACTTTCGAACTCATTTCCGCAGGCAGATCAAACTCTCCCGCGGCGCCGCGTTTTCGATACTGCCGAGGATTTTTCCGGAGTGACGGAGATGCCTTACGTGGCAGAGCGCTTCGAGGTGAAGGCCGCGCGTTATTGCGATGTCTTTCGCTATGAGGTCCGATGGAATATACACGCCGCAAACGTCCGCGCCCGCGATGACCATCCACATAGGCGCTTCGTCCGCGAGCACCCGCGCACACTCCGCGATCATCCGCTCGACGTCGAGGAAGTAGGCGCGGATCATACCGGAACCCTTCGCGCCGCTCTTGCCCGCAAGCTCCGCGATTGCCTCCTCCGCCGCTTCGTGGCACTTCCTCCTGGGTGGAGGAGCTTTCAGTCGCTTACCGCCCGCGATCTGGAATCCGGAGCGCCCGCCGCCAAGATCCGCGTACAGCGCCGAGATCTTCTTCGTTACAACCTCGTAGTCGTACTTCGCGATGTAAGGCGGCGAAGTCAGAATCCCGCCGACGCAGCCGTCCGCGAGCGGTAGTTCCCGCGCGTCGGCCTGTACGAAAAAGCCGCCTCGAAGCCGCTCCCGCGACCTGTCTTCGAAAAGCATCGCCATCTGTGCCCGCAGCATCTCGAGCGGAGACGAATCCGCCTGCTTCTCCCTGCCTTCGCCAGTGACGGTCCGCGCGGCGCAGCAGAGCGCCATCGCAACGTGCGCTGGGTGCTTTAGCCGGAGGCAGAGATTACGGAAACTCGTGTCCGCAAGATCATCCGGAAGCGCGGGGATTTCGTCCTCGAAAAGACTCGACGCGATGAAAAGCAGCGCTGGCACGACGTCGAATCCTAGTGCAGGAGCGCCCTCGCGCGCGCACTCGATCGCAGTCGTGCCGCCTCCGGAGAAAGGATCGAGTATCGTTCCGGACGCGGGCTGCGCCTGGTTCAGGAACACGCGCACCAGCTCCGGCGAAAACCCCTGGCGATACGGAAACAACCTGTGGAAAGGTTCCGACCCGCGATCCCGCGCGATCACGAGGGACGCAAGTTCGTCTATGTGCTGAAACTCCTTGCGGGCTTCGAGTTCAAGCTCCTCGCGAAGTCTCGCCTGTTCTTTCTGCTGCGCCCGAACGCTTTTGTTTTTCTTCCATCGCGGCATCCGTCTATTTTAGATCGATAGCGAGCCGCGGGTAGACTGAACGAAGAAGAATTATGGTCGCGGGTGCGCGGAAACGGAGAATTATTTCTTCGCGGGGATGACGATTTCGTGGCCTACGGGGAGCGCGTTCGGATTGACTCCGGGGTTCGCCTCCGCGATCCTGCGCCACTCCGCTTGCGAACCGTAGAACCTGCCCGCGATGCCGGAGAGAGTGTCACCGCGTCTGACTTCGTACACGACGTCGCCCGCGTTCGACGTGCGCGGCGCGTTCGCCTGCACTGTCGTCTGCCTCGGAGGAGTCTGCGGGATGACGGGGATGTTGATCTCCTGACCGATCTGGAGTCGGTTCGCGAGGACGCCCGGATTCGCGTCCGCGATCCGCTGCGCGTACGACGCGGTCCCGAAAATCTGCCTCGAAATTTTTTCGTAGCTGTCGCCCGACTTGATCTTGTAGGTCGTCGGTGCGCCCTGCGGCTCTCGCGATGTTTCAGTGTACGCGACCTCGGCGCCCTGATTCGACTGGAGCGAAGGTTCGTCGAAGGAGCCGCCGCGGACGGTTTCGCCTCCGGCGTTCACGCTGTTCGAAGGAAGCGGCCTGCCCGTCAGCGACGCCTCGTCTAGGCTTCCTTCCGCGATGAGATCCCCCGGGACTCTCAGCATCTTTTCCCAGAAAATTCCGACCGCGATGCACAGTGCGGCAAGGATCAGTATCGTTATTCTTTGATTTCTCGTCATTATTTTCTCGCTGGGACGACTGAGGATGATTGAGGAAATTACGGGAGGATGGCACGCCGCGGTAGGGACGCGAAACATTATTCGGCACGACCCGCGCTGAACTTGAGTGTCCTGAGTGTCCGACGGATTTTAGTGGAATTGTTCACGGGGTGGGAACGCGGACGTCCCGTCCGCTAAATCCATCAAGCGTCCCCGCTTGATAGATAAACAAGGCCTAGTGTAACCGCAAACACCAGTAGTGAAATAGAAATTGTGCAGACGAGGACGTCTGCACTCCCAGGCACTACCTGTGGTTTCGGCTGTCGTCCGCGACTCTAAGCGGCGGCGGAACATTGGTGTTGAACTCGTTGAACGTTTCGAGAGTCCCGAACCTCGCGGCGTCGATGTTACTCGAACTCTGGTTCAGAATTCTCTGGAACGCCGGGTTGCCGATTTCACTGTTCACCTCGCCCGGCAGGAGCGCTCCCGATTCCGGGATCAGCGTTGCGACCTCGACCTCGAACTCGGTCGTCCCGATCGGCTGGAGGTTGCCCATGCGCTCGTTCCTCGCTGTCGCGAGCGCGCTTGTGAGGTCGGACGTCGTGGCTTCGCCCGCGCCGACGCTCTGGGTTTCGCCGGTCGAAACGCTCATAACCGTGCACATTCCGGACGAGAAATCGACGGTATCCGGGAATCCAGCGCGGCTTTCGAAGGAGCCGGCCGAGCCGGTGACGGACGCGGTGATGTTCGGAGTCGCGACGCGCATATCCGTCCTGCGGACGTCCCGCGTGACGTTTACCGTGATTCCGCCGAAGCGAATGTCGACGTGCGTGGAGGGCGCGTCCGGATCGTCCTTTGGAATGAGGCAGCGAGTGATGGTGATCTGACTCGTCGCGCTGACGAAAATTTCAATGCCGATTTCGTCGCTCTTCAGGATTGCGCGGCTGTCAAGCCCGGTCTGTACGCGATAATCCTGGTGAAGTTCCGTATCGACCCGCGCGCGCCTCCAGCGAGTGGAGTCGGGAGTCTGGTACGTGACGGTGCCTTCCGCCTCCTTGACGAAGAGGACAAGCGGAACGTCCTCCGCGGGAGCCGTTTCCTCCGCCGGCGTTTCTTCCGCGGACGCTTCCGCCTCGGCAGCCACCGCTGCGTCTTCGTCTGAAACCTCGGCGCCTTCCTGCGAAAGCAGCGGATTGATCATCAGGATCGCAAACACCGGAACAAGGTAAAGGGCGTATCTGCTCATGGCTAACCTCTAAGTCCTAACCTCAATGTCTTTGTCGATAATTTAATTCTACTCAGATTCTTCAGCGTTTTCCTCGGAATTCTCTTCCGAACTCTCTTCGGAACTTTCTTCAGCCGATTCTGCCTCATTTTCTTCCGAATTTCCGCTTTCTATCTCTTCGACGACTCCTGAAAGTTCCTGATCGATTCTCCTGGCGGTGATGTACTCGGATGCGCCCTGCATGATGGTCAAAAGTTCGACTCCGCGCACGAAATCCGTGGTATTGGAAGCGGGGACGATCCCCCTGAAAATCAACTCGCGATGGGCATATCTCTGATTTCTCATCCCCAGCCAGTCGGTTAAAGTGTACATGACTCCGCCCGAAAGTTCCACAGCTCCTGCCACAAGGTATGAAATTTCACCAAAAGTTATGTAGTCGTCTGCTTCGTAGTCGAGCCAGCCGCGGTTGATCACTCTATGGACGAGAAGATACGCGCGCACGCGTTCGAACTCGACGCTTAGCTGATTTCCAGTCATAAGAATGTATGCGACCCGCATGCCCTGATAAACCGTTGCGTTGGGCGTTCCGGCTACCGAACGGAAAAACTCGTTCGGATCTTCGCCCATATCCTCCTCGTCGAGGAACTCCTCGTCGTTCTCCTCGGCGACGGTCTCATCCGCACTCGCTTCGGAAGACTCCGCCGATTCTTCCGCGACGGCTTCTTCCGCGCGCAAAACCCGCGCGGAGCCGAGCAGAAGCATTCCAGAGATCAGCATCGTCACCGCGAAGAACTCGAATTTCAGGATCGACATTTACATCTCCGTATTTCTTTTCAAACTCGAATCTGAATAATTTGGCCAGAATGTTCCGTCAAAACGATAACGTGACCGCGGCGGACATATAGAGCCGGTCTTCCCTGTTCGAGTACGCCGGGCCGGGGCTGAAGTCGCCGAAGGTGAAGGAGGCCGTCAGGTCGGAGAGCAGCGACCAGTTGAGGTACACGTCGAACTCGTGTCCGATGAAGCTCTCGTCCTTGAACGCGAACGGATCGCTGACTGCGCCCTTTTTCGCCACCTTGGCGAAGGCGTAGAACTGCGCGCCGATTTCGAAGTGTTCGAACCACTCCCTGCTGCTGATCGGAATGAACGAAGCGCCCGCGCGCGCTACGTGCAGGTTCGAAAACCTCGGCGCGAGCACGGTTCCGGTCAGCACGTATCCAAAGCCTCTGAACGCGCGGTCCCTCGTGCCCGAGGTGTTGCCGCCCGTGGTTCCGGTGACGCTTCCGCGGTCCTTGTCTCCCGACGCGAACAGATACGCGAGTGTCATTCGAGGCGTCCCGGTTGCGTCGCGGAAGAAGTATTCGGTCTCAGCGGTGAACGCGTAGGCCCTGATCTTGTCCGGCCCCGTTCCCGAAACCGTTCCGTGGGACTCGCCGAACTGAGCGACGATTTCTCCGTTGAAGCTGAGATTCTTCAGCACGGACCAGTTCGCCCAGTCGCCGAAGAAGCTTTCGAACGCCTCCCAGTCAAGTTCCGTGAGACCTCCGAAGCCCACGTAGTGGGTGTCGTACTGGAAGTCGCGGTTGACGTCTTCGGTACCGGCTTTCCACATTTCCCTGCCCGGGTCGCGTTCGCTGAGCAGATAAATATGCGGCTTGAAGTTGTAGAAGATGCCCCAGTTGAAGCGTTCGAGACCGAGCTGTACCGCCCAGAAGTATCTTCGCGAGTGCGAGGCGTCTGGTTTGGTTCCATCGATGTCGCTGTTTCCGAACGGGGTCTTTGCGACGAGGAACTTGAAGTTCATCGTGTAGTCGGTGCTGAATCTGATTTTTCCGCGAAGACGGGCGCCGTCGTGAACGGCGTTGTACGTCACGCCGTTTCCGACCCTCATGAACTGTCTTCCGACGCTGAGGTCCGTTTCGAAATCCGTAGAACCCGCAAGTTTGCCGAAGTCGAATTTCACGTACGTCTGGTCGGTTTTAGGCCCGGTGCGGACCTTGTCGCTGGTATAGCCGTCGCCTGTGTTGTAATTCTGCCAGTCGATCTGCGCGCGGTAGTAAAAGTCGAAATACGATCCGATCCCGGCTTTTGCCCAGAGGCGCATGTCGTTGTCGCGGTACGTCCTGTCCCTGCCGATGTCGTCGAACGACGTGACGGAGCTTCGATGCCATCCGCCATAGTCGTAATAGCCCGGCGCGACGACGTCCGGTTCCGGGAGAATGTTCTCCTCGTCCCTTTCGACGTACAAACCTCCGGTTTCAGAGTCGACGCCCTGAGTTCTTTCGAGTTCGCGTCTTCTCTCTTCCTCCAGTATCTGCTCCCTGACGTCGTCCTGCGCGCGCAAAACTGTCGGAAGCAAGAGCATGATCGTCAAAAGACCACCGATTGACGAAACTACGGTTCTTCTTAGTCTTATCGGCATCATTTATAACAGTTACCCTTCGTTTGCGGGAGAGAATCCCTGCTATGGGAAAGTGACCTTGATTGTCGAACTGGAAGCTGGATGCTATGGGATTTGAAGTGAGTCGCCTGTCGCCAGGAACCGACTCAGCATATCATTTAGATTGCGCAGGGCAATGCCGGAGCGGATTTTTGCACTCCTAAGCCAAAAAAACATACTGTGGAGTATTTTTGTTTTCACCATCCTTTTTAAAAAGTTTTGACGGACGCTTTGAACTCCGCGAACCTTCCCTTTTCTATCGATTCTCGAATCCCGCGCATCAAATCCTGATAAAAATGAAGGTTGTGTATCGTCGCGAGGGTCTCGAACAGAGGCTCCTTCGCGTAATGCAGGTGTCTGAGATACATCCGACTGAAGTTCCGACAGGTGTAGCACGCGCAAGCCGTATCCACGGGGTACTTGTCTTTGCGGTACTTTTTGTCTGAAATCCTGATTTTGCCTTTGCGTGTGAACAGAGTCCCAAACCTCGCGTAGCGCGTCGGAATCACGCAGTCGAACATGTCGATGCCGCGCTCGACGCTCTCGACGATGTCCTCCGGGAGTCCGACTCCCATCAGATACCGCGGCGCGTCCTCCGGAAGCAGCGGCGCGGTGTGGGCGACGATTTTCTTCAGCAGGTCAAGGCCTTCTCCCACGCTGACGCCGCCGATGGCGTAGCCGGGGAAGTCCATCGACGTGACTTCGGTCGCGCTTTTCGTGCGTAGGTCGTTTTCGGTCCCGCCCTGCACGATCCCGAACAGGAACTGGTGCTGATCGAGTTTCGATCCGAGGCACTTCGCGGCCCAGTCGGTGGTGCGATCGACGCCCAGTTCGAGGTCCCTTCTGGACGCCGGGTATTCGACGCACTGGTCGAATGCCATCACGATGTCCGCGCCGAGGTCGCGCTGGATCGCCATCGACTCTTCGGGAGAAAGAAACATTCGTTCGCCTTTTTTCTTTTTGCCGTCTTCTTCGTCATAGAGCACGGGAAGCCACACGCCGTCCTTAGTGACCTCCTTGCCGGGGAGCGAGAAGACCTGGAAGCCTCCGGAATCCGTGAGGATAGTTTTATCCCACGCCATCATCCTGTGCAGTCCGCCGGCGCGTCTTACAAGCTCCCTGCGTCCTTCGAACGCGAGGTGGTACGTGTTCGCGAGCACGACCTCCGCGCCGGTTTCAGCGACTTGCGCGGGTGTGCAGGCCTTGACCGACGCGCGCGTCCCGACCGGCATGAACGCCGGACACTCGACCTTCCCGTGGGCTGTCTCGAAGCTGCTCCTTCGCGCGCCCGACGTATCGACGGCCATGAGTCTGAAGTTCAAATCTTTGCGCTTGCGGGACACTCGAAAATTAGAAATTATGAATTAGAAGTTAGGAATGAGCGCAGAGGCGCGACACAGTCTTTGTAGTCTGTAGAATGAAAATCGGGAATCAAAATCAAAGAAAGACGACGGTTTCGAAATCCTGGATTCGATCAGCCCGGAGAATGGAACCAAAATTTGAAGGTCGAAATTATTTATCTGTGTAATTCAGCGGGGATACGTGGGATAGTCTGTGGGACTGCAAGTGTCTCGTCTACAGCCTAAAAATACTGCGCAGACGGGACGTCTGCACTCCCGGAAATCTGTGGATAAATACCATCGATGACAATCGAGAAGAAAAAACCTTCGGATTTCTCGCACGTCGCGCTTATCACCGGCTTTCCGGGATTCATCGCCGGGCATCTGCTGAAGCGACTTCTGAAGAAGGAAGACCATTTCTTCTACCTGCTCTCTATCCAGCCGATGGCGCAGGCGGCGGAAAGCTACGTCTCGCATCTTTCGGAGGAGGCGCGCAGCAGAATCGAAATCGTCGTCGGCGACATCTGTTTCGACACCCTCGGCATGGACACGCGTACCCGCGTTATCTTGCAGGGAGAGATCACCGACATTTACCATCTCGCCGCGCTGTATAACCTCGCCGCGAAGAAGGAAGTCTCGATGAAGATCAACGTCGACGGAACGCGCAACGTCCTCGATTTCGCGGGCGGCTGCGCGAGGTTCCGGCGGCTGATCTATTTCAGCACCTGCTACGTCGCGGGAAGGCGCACCGGAATCGCCACCGAGGACGAATGCGACGTAGGCCAGACCTTCAAAAACTTCTACGAGGAGACGAAATGCCTCGCGGAGGAAATCGTGCGCGAACGATGGCACGACGTTCAGACGAGCATCATCCGCCCCGGCATCGTCGCGGGAGACTCGAAGACGGGAGAGATCAACAAATACGACGGCCCCTACTACACCATCCGCTCGATGGTCGCGATGGAGCGCCACGGGAAAATCGGTCGCGCGAGGATGTTCGCCGTTCGCGGGAAAGACGTCCCAATCTACATCGTGCCCGTGGATTTCATCATCGACGCGACGGAACATATAAGTTTTTCCCCGGAAGGCGCAGGCAAGGCGTTCGCACTCGTCGAACGGAACCCGGTCACCGTTCAGGGACTCTTGCAGCAGCTCTTCAATATCTTCCATCTGGAGACTCCCTGGTGGCGTCTTCCCGTCTGGAGTTTCCGCCTCGCGTTCCTGATTCCTGGAGTGTCGAAGGCGTTCCAGGTTCCGACGCAGGCGCTCGACTATCTCGATCACGATCTTCGGTTCGACAATACGAACCTCGAAAAGATTCTCGCGGGATCGAACATCCGCTGCCCGCGGGCGGAAGAATACGTCCGCACGATGGTCGATTACGTCCGCGCGCACCCGAACATCCCGGCGAACCTCGGATGAATAGAGTTAAGAGTTAAGAGTTAAGAGGTAAGAGTTAAGAGGTAAGAGGTAAGAGTTAAGAGGTAAGAGGTAAGAGGTAAGAGGTAAGAGGTAGAAATAATGTTGCGTACGCTGTGACACGCAGTGCTGAATTCTAACTCTTAATTCTTAACGGCTTTGTTGCATAAACCGAGGGCTTCAATTCCCCTCTCCCGGCGGGTAATACCACATGTTTATGTCAAATAGTAAGTATATCATATGATAGCTCTTTTCGGGTTTACAGACCACGATGTTCATTTTCTCCATCAGTTTATTTTCGAGTAAAAAACGATAACTGGTAAGCTATTAATTATGCAATAAATATAAAATATATTATTTTATTGCCTTAAAAGATTATGACTAAGGCTAAGTCTAAATTTATAATCAGTTTTAGAACAGCTTGGGTGCAATGAAAGTGTTTTCAATAACGTATGATAGCGAGGGTTTAAATAATTGGCATTACCCGGCGGGAGAGAGGTTAGGGGTGATGGCGAAATGTTGCAACAAATGACTAAAAAATGCTCCCTCATCCGGTGCTTCGCGCCACCTGTCACACGAGGCAATCTCCCGGAGTGAAAAGGATTTCACCATCACGCATTTGTGCGACAACGCCACTCTTAATTCTTAATTCTTAATTCTTAACTCCTAACTTGAATCGGATCGCATTCATCACGAACATTTTCAGCGAGCAGCCAGCGCTGCCACGGGAGCTTTTCGCTCTTTCGGTCGCGAACGTGCTTGCGGAGCGGAATTCCGTGGAAGTGTTCACGACCACCGCCGTCGATGACGTGACATACGAAAGCGTCTACTCGGAGGGACGGACGGTGCTGCCGGGGAAAATCTCGGTCCGGAGGTTCCCGGCGTACGCGAGGCGCATCGAAGAGGTGCGCAGGCTCGAGTCGGAAGCTTTCTCGAAGTCGCGAACGAAGGACGACGAACTCCGCTGGCTGCGCGCCAAAGGCCCGATATGCGACGAACTCACCGCGCAGTTTCTGAAGGAACAGCGGGAATTCGATCGCGCCTGGTTCTTTGGTTCGCTCTGCCCGCTGACGTATCTGATCGCGCGGGACCTCACGATTCCGTTCGAGGTCGTTCCTTTCAGATCCCGCTACGATGACGGAGTACTCGAAGTAGAAAAGGAGATCGCAGCGAAGGCGAATCGGCTGCATTTTTCGCTTCCGGATGAAATCGATCTGCTCGCAAAGATGCTGGACGTTTCCCGCGATAAATGCGGCGCGAGGTTTCTGCTCCGCGAGAGCGACATACCGGGTGAAAATTCCACCGCGCTTACGAAGGACAGCGGAAGGTTCGCGGAGACGTTCCAGATTCACAGGCCGTTCGCGTTTGCGGTCGCGCCGTTCATCGACCGCGCGAAGAGCCACGATTTCGTCAGCTTCTTCCGCACGTTCAGAAACGAATTCGACTCCCGGCTGAAACTCGTCGTCGTGGGCAAGTCGATTTTCGACTCCGACCTTGGCGCGGGCATCGTGAGCGTCGAGCGCGCGGAGTACCGCAAAATCCTGACGCTGCTTTCGATGTGCGAAACGTATATCGAACTCGCGGACTCGTCGTACAGGTTCCAGACCGTCCTCGCGGCGCTGCGAATGAAAAAGCCCGTGCTGTGCTCGAGCCGCGCGGAACTCGCGAGCGCGTTCGTTCGAAACTCCGGCGCGGGACTGACCTTCGGCTTCCGCGAGGAGTTCGAGGAGGCGCTGCGCTTCCTCGAATCGAATCCGGAAGTCCGCGCGGAACTTGGGGCGCAGGGCCAGAGAGCGTTCGACGGATTATCCGGATAGCTTCACGGTTCTGCTTTGCATCAACTCGCGGAAGCGGTCCTCGTAGCTTGCGTGCCGGCCGGACTCCTTGTCGTAGTAGCAGTTGATCAGGAAGTGGCAGTTCTCTGAGCAGTCGACGCTTTTAACGCGGTGCGCGCCAGCGCCTTCGCCGTAGAAGATTTCGGATACGCCCGCGCGCTGGATGTTCCCCACCGGAGCTTCCACCGCGCACATGAAAACGTCGCCTTTCGAGTTCAGCGCGAATCCAGTGTGCCCCGCCTTGCAGACGAGTTCCAGGTCCGACAGCGGCTCCGCGAAATACCTCCGGAAATCCGCGAACTGCCGCGGAGGGTTGAAGATGCGTTTGTCCGCGTCCGCGATCTCCGCAAGCTCAGAAAGCGCGCGGTCCAGCGTCTCGTTCATCTTTGGCCACAGCGGATCGTTCTCGTACCACTTGATTCCCTCGTACCGCGTCACCTGCTGATACGCCTGGAAGTTGATGCAGTCGATCGCGAGCTTGTCCAGCGCCCACCTCGTAAACGCGGCTATTTCGGGAGCGTTCCTTTCGTTTATCATCGTCGAGAGAGCGATGTGATGGTCGGGACTGACTTTGCGCACGTTGTCGATTCCGCGAAGAACCTGCTCGAAGCATCCTTTGAAGCCGCGCATCTCGTCGTGTGTCTCTTCGAAGCCGTCGAGGCTGAAGTTCAGGATGAAGTTTCCGGAGTCCCGCGTCTCCGCGGCTCGCCTTTCCGTCATCGCGATGCCGTTGGTGACGATGATGCTCGCCATTTCGTTTTCGTGGACCGCGCGGACGAATTCGAGGAACCCGTCGCGACGATACGGCTCGCCTCCGCCGAAGCAGACGTACTTCACCACGAATTCTTTCGAGAGTTCCGAGCAGAACCGTTTCCAGGTTTCGATCGTGAACTCGCCGCCGCCTTCCGACTGCCAGCAGTGGCAGAACACGCACCGCGCGTTACAAACCTCGGTGATGCTGACGTCGACCGTTATCGGACCTCTCGCTGAGCGTGAATCCATAAACAATCTATACCACGTTTCCCGCGGGAAGTCAGTAGTCAGTAGTCAGTGAGATGTTATTTCGTAATTCGTAATTCCCGACTGCCTCACACCTCGACAAGACTCTCGATCTTTTCCTTTATATCGTGAATGTTGAACGGCTTCTGGATGAACTGGAAATCGTGCTCGACCCGCTCCGACTTTTTGAAACTTCGGTCGGTGTAGCCGGACATGAACAGCACGGGGACGTTCGGGTACTTTTCGTGGACTCTATCCGCGAGAGTGAATCCGCTCATCCCCGGCATTACGACGTCGGTGATGACGAGGTCGGGCTTGCAATTTTCGAGAAGCATCAGGGCTTCGTCCCCGTTGGACGCGAGTAGGACTTTCATATTCATCCACTCGACGATTCTCGAAAGTACCTCTCTGAGCGCCGGTTCGTCCTCGACCACGATCACCTGTTTCGAGGTCGCCGGGGTCGCGTCGCTCGTCGCTGGACGCTTGCTTATCTTTACGGGTTCCTCTTTCGACGTTGTTTCCGGAAGGCTGATCGAGATGGACGTGCCCGAACCGAGTTCGCTTTCGACCGAGATCGACCCGCCGAGCTGCTTGACTATGCCGTAGACCGTCGAGAGTCCGAGTCCGGTTCCGCGGTTTTCGCCCTTCGTCGTAAAGAACGGTTCGAATATCCTGCGCTTCGTCTCCTGGCTCATCCCGCTGCCAGTGTCGCTGATCTTAAGCGTGACGAACCTTCCTTTTTCGATGCCTAAGAAGACTTCCGGGCACCCTGGCTCGACATCGCGACACGAGGTTTCGATTGTGAGAATGCCTCCGTCCGGCATCGCGTCCCTGGCGTTTACCGCGAGGTTCAGTATCGCCTGCTCGATCTGCCCGACGTCCGCCATCACGAGTCCGAGGCGATCTTCTATTTCCACGCGCAGCTCGATGTCTTCGCCTATCAGACGCTGGAGCATTCGCTGAATGTTTTCGACGACGTCGTTCACGTTCAAAACCTGGAGCTTCAGGGTCTGCTTTCTGCTGAACGCGAGAAGCTGCCTCGTCAGCCTCGCGGCCCGTTCCGCCGTGCCGTGGAGTTCGTGCAGGTCCGCGGAAAGCTGATCGTCGAGACTCTCGTTCTCGAGCATCATTTCGCAGTACCCGAGCTGAGCCTGTATTATGTTGTTGAAGTCGTGCGCGATTCCCCCGGCGAGCTGTCCGATCGCTTCGAGCTTCTGCGACTGTCTGAGCGCATCCTCCAGGGTCATTCTCTCCGTGATATCGGTGAAGAACGCGACGACCGACTCTTCCGCGCCGAAACGGATTTTCGAGGTCTGAACCATAGCGTATCTGACGCTCCCGTCAAGACGACGACAAGGAACGATCATCGGCGATTTGCTGGTTCCGTTCCAGAGACTTTCCTGCGCCTGCGTGAAATCCGTCTGTTCGGACTCGACGTAGGGAATATCGACGATGTTCATCCCCTCTATGTCATCCGAACCGAACCCGAGAATTTCGTGGATCGTCGGGTTCGCGAACTTTATGACCTTCGTCAGCGCGTCGAAGGTGACGATTCCCGCAGGCGAATCGCCAAAGAGAACCTTGTATCGCGCCTCGCTTTCGACGAGAGCCTTCGTCATCAGGTCGCGCTCGATCCTCTCGGCCACCTTCCGCACGATCTCGTCGAGCATGCTTTTTTCTTCGTTCGTGAAGATCGTCGCGGAGTGCTCGACCGAGTTCGCGCGGACGAAGACTTCAAGACTACCCCGCTTGACGCCTTCGACAACGAGATAGTGGTGGTGCTTCTTCACGCCGCCGCTGAAGTCGCGGGACTCGTACTTTTCGTGGTCGTAGGTGATTCTGGCGGACGTCGCGCCGGGATACTCGCAGCCCTTCGGCACCGCCTCCGCGACGAGATGAAGCGCCTCGCCAAGCGGAGTCGACGGCCGCGAAACGATGTCCGATACCGCGGTGATGCAGCGCATTTCCTTCAGAAGCTCGAGCAGGTTCCGGCTGTATTCCCGGAGCTTTTCGTTTTTCTGTCTCAGTTCCGCGGTGCGCAGATCCACGATTCGCTCGAGTTCATTGCGATGCTGCCTCAGATCTTCGCGCACCGCGTCGAGTTCGAGGAACACCTTGACCTTCGAGATCAGGGTGTGCGGATTGAACGGCTTCACGATGTAATCCACCGCGCCCGCGCTGTAACCCTCGAAGAGATGTTCCTCGTCCGCGCTCCTCGCGGTGACGAAGATTATCGGGACGGTTTTCGTCCTCGGATCGCTGCGAAGATGTTCCGCAAGCTCGAACCCCGTCATCTCCGGCATCATCACGTCGAGAATCGCGACGGCGAAATCGTTGTTCAGAGTTTCGGTCAGCGCATCGTTCCCGCTCTGAACGAGGGTGACGTCGCAATCGATCTTTTCGAAGACCTTTTCCATCGCCACGAGATTCTCTCTCAGGTCGTCGACGATAAGCACTTTCTGTCTGTTCATCTCAGTTCCCTCCTCCGAATTTCCGAAGTCGAAGTCCAATGTCGAACGGTTCGAGAATTTCGTCGATGACTCCCGATTCGATCGCAGAGCGGGGCATCTCCGGGTGTTCCGCGGACTCCGGATTCTGCGCGATCGCGAATCCGCCCGCCTCACGGACGTACATGAGACCCGCGGTTCCGTCGCTGTTCGCTCCCGTCAAAATCACCGCCGCAAGGGTGTTTCGAAACGCTCTCGCCGCGCTCTCGAAAAGCACGTCTATCGAAGGCCTCGACCAGTTGACCCTTTCGTCGATCGAAAGCGCGACGGTGCCGTCCGACTCGATCAGCATGTGGTAATCCGCGGGCGCGACGTACACCGTGCCTGGGCGGGAGCGCTCCTTGTCCACGGGAGTCCGAACGCGCATTGCGCAAACACTCCCAAGCTGCTCCGCTAACCTTCCTTCGTCGGTAACGTGCAGGTGGATCGCCACGAAAATCGGGAGGGTGAATTTTCGCGAAAGCCCGCCGAGAATCGCGCTCAGCGCCTCGAACCCTCCAGCGGAGGCTCCTATCGCGATGGCGCGAAAAGCTCTCGATACGGGATTAGAAATATTCAGTTGTTCCGGCATCTCACACTAATCTCTTTTTATAAATCCGGGCTTTTTCGTCGATTTGTTCGAACTCGTCCGCGACCTCCGTGAAAGAAAGATCCTCCTTCGTTCCAAGGCAGAGGAACCCGCCACGGGCAAGACTCTCGGAAAACAGCTTCAGCACGCGGTTCTGAAGCTCCCATCCGAAGTAGATAAGGACGTTCCTGCAAAAAATGAGGTGCATTTCGCCGAAGCTGCGGTCGAGGGCGAGGTTGTGATTCGCGAATGCGATCCTGTTTTTGAGGTCGCTCCGGAGAGTTATCGCGTCGTAGGACGCGTGGTAGTATTCGCTGAAACTTCGTTTACCCCCGGCGAGTTTGTAGTTCACCGTGGCTTCCTTCTGCTTCTCGATGCCGTAGATTCCCTCCCGCGCCTTTTCGAGCGCGAAGTCGCTGAAGTCCGTCGCGTAGATCGTCGCGCGGTCCTTGAGTCCCTCTTCGTGCAGGATTATCGACATCGAGTACGCCTCCTCGCCCGTCGCGCAGCCCGCGTGCCAGATCTTGAAATGCGGCCACGTCCGCAACACCGGAAGCACGTTTTCCCTGACGCTCTGATACACGAAAGGATCGCGGAACATCTCGGTCACGGGAATCGAGAAGAAGCGCAGAAGGTCCTGAAAAAATAGTTCGTCGTGAAGCAGCTTCGGGATCATCGACGATATGCTTTCGTAGCGAAGCGAAATCCGCGCGTGCTCCGCCCGGCGTTCGACCGACGCCCGCGCGTACGAACGAAAATCCCAGCCGTAGCGCTGGTACATCGCTTCCAGCAGCAGGTCGACCTCGATTCGTTCTGTGTCGATTTTTTGCATTGTTCGCGGTTGTCGGTAGTCAGTGCATTTCCAATTATTAATTCTTAATTGTTAATTATTCATCGATAGAGCCAAACCCTCATCATCGAAACGAGTCTTCCCGGATCCACGGGCTTCGGAAGGTAATCGCTCGCCCCCGCGGCGATACACTTGTCGTGATCGCCAAGCATCGCCTTGGCGGTGAGGGCGATTATCGGGAGCTTGCTGAACCTGTCTTTCGAACGAATCTTGCGCATCGCTTCGTAGCCGTCCATCACGGGCATCATAATGTCCATCAGCACGATGTCGACGCGGACCTCCCTTTCGAGAACGCCGATCGCCTTCTCGCCGTTCTCGGCTTTCAGCGTGACCATTCCGCGATCTGTCAGAAGCCTGGACAGTGCGAACGTCGTGCGCATGTCGTCGTCGACGATCAGCACCCGCTTGTCCCGAAGCAACGAATCCGAATCGTGGAGGTCGCGGATGATCTTGCGCTGCTTCTCCGGCATCTGTTTAACGACGCGGTGGAGGAACAGCGACACCTCGTCCAGAAGCCTTTCCTCGCTCCGGACGTCCTTCACGATTATCGATTCCGCGTACTTCTGCAAGTTCGCCTCGTCCTCGGGACTGAGGTCGCCCGCGGTGTGCACGATCACGGGCGGGAGCTGCGCCTCTTCCACGTCGAGAATGCCGAGGAGTTCCCGAGCATCCATATCCGGAAGCTTCAGATCGAGGATGATGCAGTCGTATTCGGTCGAACGAATTGCCTGGAGCGCGTCCGACCCAGTCGCCGATTCGTCCACGTCGACATCGCCGTTTCCGATTAGTTCCACCACGCGGTTTCGCGTCGCGTCGTCGTCCTCGACGATGAGAATCCTCTTACGCCTCCCCGAAGACTGAAGTTCGAGCCTTTTGAATATGTTCTCGAGTTCGCCAAGATCGAGCGGCTTCGTCGCGTGACCGACCGCGCCGCGGAGGAAGGATTCGCGAGTGCCGTTATCGACGGAAACGAAATGCACGGGAATGTGCCTCGTGCGAATGTCGTCCTTCAGAATGCTCAGAACCGCCCAGCCGTCCATTCCCGGAAGGCGGATGTCGAGAATGATCGCGTGGGGCTGGAATTCGAGCGCGAGTTCTATTCCAGTTTCTCCGGTTGGAGACGCGATACACTTGAACCCTTTGCCGTGGCAGTGGGAAGAGACGACCTTCGCGAAGTGCGGATCGTCTTCGATTATGAGGATTACTCGATCGCCTTTCTTGATGTCGTCCCGGTCGTCATCGATCTGCGATTCGCTCGCAAGCGCCTTGGTCGTCTTCGGGGAAAGCGCGGTCCTGGGCTTTTCGCTCCTCGCGGATTCCCTGATCTGCACTCCCACGTCCGCGGGAGCGACGAACTCCTCCGGAAGGAACAGCGTGAACTTCGAACCCTTGCCCAGTTCGCTTTCGAGGTGAATCTCGCCGCCCAGGAGCCTGGCGAGTTCCCTCGAAATGCTGAGGCCTAGACCGGTGCCGCCGTACTTGCGGGAGGTTCCGCCGTCGCCCTGGTGGAACGCCTCGAACACGATCTTCTGCTGCTCCTCGCTTATGCCTATGCCTGTGTCGTGGACCTCGATAAAGACCGATTTTACGGTTCTCAGCGCTTTTCTCTGGAGCGCGGCTTCCTCCGAAGTTCTGCCGATGGTTACAGCGACGAACCCTTGCTCCGTGAACTTGAGGGCGTTCGACATCAGGTTCCGGATGATCTGCTCCACGCGCTTCCGGTCGCTGATTATCGACGTGGGTGAGCCTGGCGCGACGTTCATGCGCAGCTCGAGTTCCTTTTGCGCGGCCATGTGCGAGAACGTCGATTTCAGACTGTCCGCGAGGGAACTCAGGTTCACCTGCTCCGGATGCAGGTCCATCTTTCCCGCCTCGATCTTGCTGAGGTCCAGAATCTCGTTGATCAGATTCAGGAGGTCGTTACCGCTAGAGTAGATGATTCGCGCGGACTCGATCTGATCTTCGCGGAGGTTGCCGTCGCGGTTCTCCGACAGCGACTGCGCGAGCAGTAGCAGACTGTTCAGCGGCGTGCGCAATTCGTGGGACATATTCGCGAGGAATTCGCTTTTGTACTTGCTCGCGATCGCGAGTTCCCGCGCCTGCTCCTCCACCGCCTCGCGGGCGGTCTCGACTTCGCGCTTCTGCCTTTCGAGAAGACGGTTCTTCTCGTTCAGCTCCTCGTTCGTGACGGATAGTTCCTCCTGCTGGGCGCGTAGCTGCTGCTCCGACTCCTCGAGACGCTTCGCCTGCTCCTCAAGCTCCTCGTTCGAGGTCTGAAGCTCCTCCTGCTGGACTTGCAGCTTCTCGTTCGCGGATTTCAGTTCCTCCTGCTGCTGCGTCAGTTCCGCCGCAAGGTCCTGCGTCTCTTTCAGCAGTTTCGCGACCCGCGATCGTGAGTGCGCGCTTTCCACCGCTATCGCGACCGCGCTCATCGCCTGACCAAGGTAATCGAGCTGTGCGTCCGTCATTTCGCCTAGCGTCCCTATCTCGATCACGCCCTTCACCCGATTCTCGATCGCGAAAGGCGTGACGCAAATAAAGCTCGGCGTGCGCTCTCCGAGGCCAGACGTCACCTTTATGTAATCTTCCGGAACGTTCTTCAGAAGAATCTGTTTTCGCTCGAGCGCCGCCTGCCCGACAAGCCCCTCCCCAGCCGCGAAGACGTTCGAAAGGTTCTTCCGCTTCGTGTACGCGTAACTCGCGCTGAGCGTGAGAATCATCTTCTCGTCGTCCGACGCGAAGTACATCGCCGCCACCTCCGCGCCCAGATACGTCGCCATCTCCGAGATCACGTTCGACGAAAGCTCGTCAAGCTCCGGATCGCCGCTAGTGACGTTCGCTATGCGCGCAAGGCCGGTTTTCAGCCAGTCGTTTCTATCGGTCACGTCCCGGCTCGCGCGGAGGGATTCGAGCATCGTTCGTACGCTCCCCGCTATCCCGGTGGAAGCGCTAGATAGCGACTCGAACTTCTCGTCCAGATTCCCCTTCGAGATTTCCTCAGTCACCGAAGCGATCTGCCCCGGCTCGCCGCCCACCGATCCGAGAATCGAACGAGTAACGATAAACATGGATACGAGACCGATCCCGATCGCAAGTGCCGTCCCGCCTAGAACGAACCAAATGCTGTTCGACGCCGCGTCGATGGCGTCGTTCTTCTGCTTCGCGAGCTGCGCCGTCTCGAAAGCGATGAAATCGTCGACCGACCTTGCGAACTGATCCCGTATTCCTTTTGCGATCTGATCCGAGAGAAAAGCCTCGATCTTTTCCTCCGTCATCCCTTCGACTCCGTTTTTCAGGTCGTTTCTCATATCGATCGCAATCGTGGCGGTTTCGTTTTGCCACCTCGACGCTATAGCTTCGATCTCGCCGATCATTTCCGTCTGCACACGGTCTTCCTTTGAAAGCTCCTTCAGTTCGTTCATTGTCGTTTCGAAGAACATTTTCGATTCGGCGTAAGGGTCCAGGAACTCGTTGTTTCCAGTAAAAGCGTACCCACGCTCCGCGCTGGACATCTCGCTGAGAAGTCGCTTGAGTTTGCGCGCCTTGACCTCGATGTCGTTGCTCACGTCCACGTCGGCCTGGGTCTTGATCATCGCGCTTATGCTCTGATACGTAACGCCCGCGATGCCTAGCATCAGGAAGAACACAATCAGGAATGCGAGAAACAGTTGGGTTCGTAGTTTCATAAAACGACCTTCCGACCTGCATGACCGGCGATATTTAGATTATATAGGCGCTTGGTAGTAATTTTTACCGATTCGGGTCAATGCGTGATGATTTTCCATGAGCATCGGATTCTCAACTCCTAAAATGGATCAATCCATTCGAATTTCTAAATGAACTCGCTACGTCTCTTGGAATTTCTAACAGATTCAGGGAAAGTTTACTTCATACTAAATTAAAAGTCAAATATCTTTCATTTGCCGATTTACTATCATAATCATCATAATAAGGTATATAAATATACAAAACCCTGAATTTAAAAATTCAGGTCAATGTCGAAACGGCACATCTATGTAAAAGATATTACTTTAGAAATCTAAATAAAGATTATAAAAATTTATATTATATCGAAAATAATATAGTTATACCCATATACGTAAATAACGATTCTGAAACGAAATTTACGCAATAACTGTGAACAATTTTACCATTGTATAAATCCAAAGGTAACTGTTAGGAGGCTAAAATAAATCTTACAAAATCGCGCTCAGATTTATGTCAGATTCGCTTTGCGCGAGGGAGCGAAACCGGAGGCGTAGCTATAGTTCCGTTGAGGATTTCGAGACCGAGCGCAAAACGAAGATGGCGTGAAGGTGAGATGTGAGATGTAAGATTTATTTA
>JANLHZ010000255.1 GCA_024653775.1 Planctomycetota bacterium
GTAGCCATAGTTCCGATGAGGATTTGGCGACCGAGCGCGGAATGAATATGGTGTGAAGATGTGATGCAGAAACGGTAGTTTATTTTGTTCCGAGGCCTAAACCGCAGCCGCTCCGACTGACTTCGGTTTCAGTGGGGATTCGATAAGATGGATTATGCACTTTGTGTACTCGCAGGTCTTGTGATCGGGAGCCTCGCGGCGTGGCTCATTGCTTCCGTTCGCATCACCAGATCTCTGACTACAAAAATCGAGGATTCCGAGCGAAGGGCGAACCTCGCGGAAGGAAGAAGTTCCACATTCGACGCGACTCTTGCCGAGCTTCGCGGGCAGGCGGCGAAGTCGACGGAAGATGTATCGGAACTGCGCGAAAAGCTGAGAGCGGAAACCAGCGCGAAGGTTACGGCTGAAACGAGGCTCGCTGAATCGATGCAACGGTTCGAGGAGGAGAAGAAGCTTCTTGCGGACGCTAAGGCGCAGCTCACGGACACGTTCAAGGCGCTTGCGGGCGATACGCTCAGCAGCAGCACGAAGGAGTTCCTGCAGCTCGCGAAGGAAACTTTCGATAAGACTTTGATAGACGCGAAAGGCGATCTCGGCAAGCGACAGGAAGCGATCCAGGGACTTGTCAAACCTCTTGCGGAAGCGATCCAGGGACTTGTCAAACCTCTTGCGGATTCGCTGTCGAAGTACGACGAACGCGTCCGCGCGATAGAAAAGGACAGGCTGGAGGCGTACACGGGACTGACGGAGCAACTAAAGCACCTTGGCGCGGGGCACCAGCAGCTTCAGAAGGAAACCGCGAATCTCGTAACCGCGCTCCGTCGCCCGGAAGTTCGCGGCAAGTGGGGCGAGGTTACGCTAGATACGCTTCTAGAACTTTCGGGGATGTCCGAACATTGCATTCGGAGGCAGGTTACGGCGAAATTCGAGGACAAGGATGGGGTATCGCGCGATGCGCGACCGGACCTCGTAATCAGTCTGCCAGCGGATCGTGAGATCGTCATCGACTCGAAAGTGGCAATCGAAGCGCTTCTAGACGAGGTTGTCGAAGCTGATAGCGATGAAAAGCGCAGGAGCGCGATGGGCCGTCATGTCAAACACCTTCGGGCGCACATCGATAATCTGGGGAAAAAAGAATATTGGGATCTGTTCGAAAAGACGCCTGATTTCGTGGTGATGTTCATCTCGGTCGAAGCGAGCTTCCATGCGGCGGTTTCAACAGAGCCGGGACTTGTCGAGTATGGGTTTCGAAAACGCGTACTGCTTGCCACGCCGACGACACTTTTCGCGCTTTTGAAAGCCCTCGCGTATGGTTGGCGCCAGGAGCAGATTGTGAAAAACATCGAGGAGATACGCGATGCGGGCAAGGACATTTTAGACAAAATCGCGATCTTCGCGGGGCATTTTGCGGAGATTCGCAAGGGCCTTATAGGTGCAAACAATGCCTACGATAAAGCCGTCGGTTCCATGGAGAGGAACCTTCTCAAGGCTGCAAAGAATCTCGAAGAGCTCGGACTAAAAGGCAAAAAAGAGATACAGGCGATAGATGCAATCGGAACGACCCCAAGGCAGTTGACTGCGCCCGAACTCGTAGAAGAGACATTACGAGACGAAGGAGTGCGAGTGTGATGGACGCGAGCCGTCGCACCGATCGTGATCGAATCTATTCACCGGAGAAGCCTATGTTCGAAAAGCGACTCTACGCCGGCTGGCGAGAAAGGCGGTGTTACAAATAATTCGTAGACGGCACGAATTAAATGTGTCATCGCGATATATCGATCAGCAGCGTCGGACCATCCGAATTGTAGCCGTAAACCGCGTCCCACCCGCCCGATTCGACCCTGCAACTGCGTCCGTCGGAGGTGTATATCAGTGGAGCGTCGGTGAACGGATCGACGGTGGACTCTCCGTCAAGCCCGAGATCTTCGATTGTCGCCGGGAACTTTTCACCTTGCGAATCCAGGTTCACGAGTCTCCAGACGATTCTAAGCGCGTTCAGCTTCGCCCCCAGGCTCATGCACTCCGCCACCATACTGGAAGTCGAATAGAACTGAAGCGTTTCCTGATCTAATTCTCTAAAGGCTCCCGCAAGATTGCGCCTGCACTCACCGATGTAATCCAGTTTCCGCTTCGGGGACATCGACTCGATGTTCGGGATCAGATCGAACCATTTGGTCCCTGCTGCGAGCAGCCGCGGGTCGAAGCGAGCTTCATCCGCATTGATCAATCTGTCGAGGCCTTCATGAAGATTTATCCGCGTGGAATCGATCGCGTTCGCAATCAACTCGCGATACATAGGTAGATTCGAAACCGTCTCTTCTACGTCCGTCCTTGCAGCCATATTCGTGGAGTAACCCCAGTTGACGCACGAGGACGTCATCCGGATGAGATTGACTGACGCGTCCGCCATAAGGCTCATTCCGTATACGCCGCTCTGGCTCAGGCCGAAATTCATATCGCGGCCGCAAATGAATGCCGCTCTGGAAAGTCTGATCGCGGGATCGAACATTCTTTCGAACGAGAGATATTCCGCGATCTTAAGCATGTTTGCACAAGCCCAATAATTGTAATAATCGTCCATGCCGCCAACAGGACTTCCATTTTCGTAAGCGGAGAAAAACTCGTCGAGTTCGAGGGCCTGAATGAACTTATCTATTTTTCCAAGATACGGCCTGATCGCGGAAGTGTCCTCGTACTGTTTTTCAGCGGCGGTGTAGATCGCCTCTATCATCGAGTTCCATTCCGGATCCTGCTGTAACTCGTTAAAGGTCTCCGTCCACTTGTCGTAGAAGGCTGTTCGACTTGCATTTCCAGCGCGCTCGGTCCGAGCCGCACGGAGCTGTGAAACGACTTTCTCCTGCTCGCGAAAGACTTCGAGCGCCGCGTCTTGCCGACCTTGGACATCGATGTACCTCTCCGCGAAGAATCCCGTTATCCCGGTGAACGCGATTATGAAAAGCAGGATTCTCGGGCCAGTGAACATAGTATCCTCGAAAGATATGGTTCTCCGTTTTCGCGAAGTCTTCTGGTTTTGTCAATCAATCTTTTGTACCAGCCAGGCCGGAACTCGGTCTATTGCGTTTCGCTACGCCTCCGGTTTTAGGCCTCGTAACAAAATAAACTACCGTTTCTCCATCACATCTTCGAGACTGTTCACTGTACGTTTGCGATTTATCGCGAACGTACAGTGAACAGTCTCCTAATTTTCACGAATTAAATATTCGTGCAGATTCGTGTGAATTCGTGAACAGATACTCGTCGCTCCCAAATCTCAAGGTGTCTGCCGTGAAGAGTTTCGCGCAAAGACGCCAAGCCGCGAAGAATTGAATCGACTATGCTGGTGTCGCCTCGGTTGTCGAAATTCAGTCGTTATGCTCTCTCATAAATTTTTATTAAAAATTTTAAATAACTGATTTTGATGATGGAGGTGGTTAAACTCCGCCGGCGTGTTTGCCGGTAAGCCGCGAAGTACGGCAGTGAAGAATTTTTGATTAAACCGCGCAAGCGTTTCTTTGGATTACAGATCGCGAGCTTTGCCGATGATTCAGGCGAGACGTCTGAATCATTTTGCGGACGGGGACGTCCGCGGTCCCAGGCAATCTCCGCGCAGAGACGCAAATCTGAGCGCGATTTTGAAAAACTTATTGTCTTCCACCTACTAATACATTTCCTTATCATAGAATCGGACGAGGGGGACGACGACAACACACTCGGGAGAAAACATGCCGGAATACACTGGTATTTTCAAAAAACTCATCGACAAGAACGTCGATACAAGCACTTACAAGAACCTCCACTGGCACGGATCGTTCTTCGATTACCTTGCGCTTGTGGAAAAGAACCCGAAGGTCTGTCGAAACTCGTTCCAGCGACTTTACGACATGATCCTCAGCTACGGCTACGAGACGCGCATAATGAACAAAGAGCCTGTCGTTATCTACAGGTTCTTCGAAGACGCGGTGACCGCTGGAAACGATGCGATCTTCGGACTCGAAAAGTCCCTCGCGAACCTCGTAGGCTTTATCAAAAGCGGCGCGTTCCACTACGGCACCGAAAGACGCATCCTGCTGCTCCACGGCCCAGTGGGTTCGTCGAAATCGACGATCGTCCGACTTCTGAAGCGCGGACTCGAGCGCTACTCCCGAATCGACGAAGGCGCGCTCTACACCTACGATTGGATCGTCGAGGAACACGGCGAAAAGAAATTCGTGCCCTCGCCTATGAACGAAGACCCGCTGAAACTCTTCCCGCGCGAAACCCGCGAGGAACTCTGCAAGCAGGTCAACGCAAGAGGCGGTACGGACGACTACGAGGTCCGCATCGAAGGCCAGCTCAACCCGTTCTGCCGTTATATGTTCAACCTTTTCCTCGAGAAGCACGGAGGCGACTGGAGACAGGTTCTGGACCACATCCGCGTGCGCCGCGTGCTGCTGTCCGAGGCGGACCGCATCGGCATCGGGACGTTCCAGCCGAAGGACGAGAAGAACCAGGACTCGACGGAACTTACAGGTGATCTGAACTACCGCAAGATCGCGGAATACGGCTCCGACTCCGACCCGCGCGCGTTCAACTTCGACGGCGAGTTCAACATAGCAAACCGCGGCCTTCTGGAGTTCATCGAGATACTGAAGCTCGACGTCGCGTTCCTCTACGACCTCCTCGGCGCCACGCAGGAACACTCGATCAAGCCGAAGAAGTTCAGCCAGACGGACATCGACGAGGTCATCATCGGTCACACGAACGAACCCGAGTATAAAAAGCTCCAGAACAACGAACTGATGGAAGCGTTCCGCGATCGTACCGTGAAGATCGACATTCCATACAACACGAAGCTGAATGACGAGGTGCGGATTTACCGCAAGAGCTTCAATCCAAGGAGGGTCCGGGGGAAGCACATCGCGCCGCACAGCGTCGAGGTTGCCGCGATGTGGGCGATCCTCACGCGGCTCGACGCTCCGAAGAAGGCGAATCTCTCGCTGCTGCAGAAGCTGAAACTCTATAACGGAAAGACGCTCCCTGGCTACACCGAAGACAACATCCGCGAACTGAAGCTCGCGTCCCCCCGCGAGGGTATGGACGGCATCAGCCCGCGCTACGTTCAGGACAAGATTTCGAACGCGCTCGTTCAGCACGATCTCGATTACATAAATCCGTTCATGGTTATGAACGAGCTTGAAAGTGGCCTCGACCACCACTCGCTGATCGTGTCGGAGGATCAGAAGCGCAAGTACAAGGAATGCCTCGTGATGGTGAAAGGCGAGTATGAGGACATCGTGAAGAACGAGGTCCAGCGCGCCATCGCCGCGGACGAGGAGGCGATCGGCAGGCTGTGCTCGAACTACGTCGACAACGTGAAGGCGTACACCCAGCGCGAGAAGGTCAAGAACAAGTACACCGGGCAGGAAGAGGCTCCGGACGAAAGGCTGATGAGGAGCGTCGAAGACAAGATCGATATCCCGGAGAGTCGGAAGGACGACTTCCGACGGGAGATAATGAACTACATAGGCGCTCTGGCTCTTGAAGGGAAGTCGTTCAATTATAAGACCAACGAACGCTTGCAGAAGGCGCTCGAACTGAAGCTCTTCGAGGACCAGAAGGACTCGATCAAGCTGACGACGCTGATTTCGAGCGTGGTCGATAAGGAGACGCAGGAGAAGATCGAGATCGTCAAAACGCGCCTCATCAACAATTACGGCTACAACGAAGCCTCCGCGACGGACGTGCTGAACTTCGTCGCGAGCATCTTCGCCCGCGGCGACGTGAATGAGAATTGAATTCGCAAAGGTTCTCTTAAAGTCACGCCGATCAGATTGTTTGAATGCCCTATACGAAGACCATAATTTGTCTGGCGAATTCAAGAAAAACATCTGGGAGATGCATCGCCGGAAAGGAGCTAATAAACGGACAACCCGGAAACTGGATTCGTCCGGTAAGCCAGCGACCTTCCCACGAGGTGTCCGAAGAAGAAAGACGATATGAAGACGGTACAGATCCACGGCTTCTCGATAAAGTAAGCATCGCGTTAATCAAGCATTCTCCGATTAAGCATCAGAAAGAGAATCACGTTTTCGACAAAAGTTTCTATTGGACACGACATGGTCGGCTGGGATTTAGCGACTTGAAAAATTGGTTCGATACTCCCAATTCTCTTTGGTCAACAGGCGAAAGTAGTTATTCAGGCTTAAATAACCGCGTTAAAGTTGGATCAGAATGCGGAATTTCACTTTATCTTGTTTTCGTGAAGCAATTAAGTTTGATTGTAGGCCAGAAAGCTCCGAAATACCCCGATTCGAAACGTGCGGTGCGTGGTGAATTCTTGTACCGCAAAGTAAAGTACGGGTTGGACGTCACCGATCCGATAATCGAGAGGAGATTTTTAAGCCAAGCGGATGGGCGGTATGATATAGTCAATGCTGCTCTCTGTGTAAGCCTTGGCGACCCGTACGATGGCTATTACTACAAACTTATTGCAGCGGTCATTCATCCGGCTTTTCTCTAACCCGTGTTATTCACCGTAGGAACTGAAATTTAATTTCCCGCTGCTGTAGTCATCATTCCAAATTATATCACTTTTCGACGCGGGGAATGCATGGATT
>JANLHZ010000262.1 GCA_024653775.1 Planctomycetota bacterium
TTTTGAAAGTTTACGCTCCATGGAGGCTTTGTTGCATAAATCGATGGGTATCGAAATTGGCTACAATATCGGGAGAACTTGTGGGTAACCAAAAGTCGGTAACCCACATTCGCGGCAATTGCAAAACCCGCTTCCTCGCAGTTCTTCAGCGCCGAGACGCGGAGAGCGCGGAGTACCGCAGAGAACATCAATACTTATTCAATGGATGTTTCTGGGGGTGCAGGCGAGACGCCTACAGTCCCGTTAGCGTCCGCAGCAACCGGGATGGACGTGCTACGCCTGGGAGTGCTTCGGTCATCGTCTGCGCATTCGTGCGCCCGCAGTACGCCACTACCTTTCGCGGACGAGACATCCGTGCCACACGCGCGGCATATCAATTCGCCGGTGCGGTCCAGTGGCTTGTAACGAGCAGTGCGTACCAGTTTTTCACTTTCTTCACCTCGGGCGCCGGTTCTTCCGACGGAGGTTCCTTAACCACGTCCTGCGGGCCAGGTTGCTTCTGGGCAAGCTCCTCGATCAGCGCGTCGATGACTTCTTCGTCGAGTTCGGAAGCGTCGATGGTTTCCGCGGGTTCCGTATCCCGTCCAGGCGAAGCGTCAGCGACCTTCCTTCCCGCGTGAATGACATTGCCCTTGCTCTGCGGACCCTGCGCGGGATCCTTGGCGCCTTCGACGATGATCTCCTCCTCGACGCATTCGATCTTCAACTCGTGCAGGCTCGACGTCGCGCCGAAGGTCCGAAGCACCGCGTCGATCTTGGCGCGGAGCTTGAACAGACTATCCGCGACTACAAGTTGAGTCCTGAAAATGCGCTGCGTCTTGTCGACCACGTTCAGTTCGTGGATCAGCCTGCGGAGCGTGTCGAGCCGCTCGATGTACTTGTACTTGTACTCCTCGTAGAGGTGGCTGTAGCTTTGCGCGTCGAAGAGTCCCGCGTCGATCATATCCTCCGCGATCACGAGTTCCTCGATAAGACGTTCGCGTGTCTGCTTCTGGATCGACTGGAGTTTCGCGAGCAGCCTCTGCTGGTCGGGATTCGCCGCGGGCCTCGGCTTGAAGCTTCCTTTGCCTGGTCCCTTCTGCGACGCTTTCTCGGACACTTATCACCCCGGTTTTCTTGTACGGATGGATTATAGAACGCCAGAAGTATATCAACATTCCGGAGGGATTACAAATCAGTAGTCAGTAGTCAGTAGTCGGTAGAATGCAGAAGTTCAATCTGCAATCTGAAATCTGACTTCTGCATTTTCTCGCCCCTCGCCCCTATTCTACTATTCCCTCGCTATTGACATATATTTGAAGCTGCCTTAGGATTTCCGCGTCCCCTTAGTCTCGCCTGTTATTCGATCCCCGGCATACCGCGGAGTCAGCATGTTTTTATCAGCAGTCACTCTCGAAGGCGTAAAGACGTTTCTCGAGTTCCTGGTCGCCCTCGGCATCCTTCCGCTCCTTTACTGGTGGATAAGGACGTATCGCGAGGCGCAGCTCCGTCGGGAAGATCTTGCGGTCGAAAGCCAGCAGCTTATCGAACGCCAGCAGCGGAGCGAAATCTTCCGCGAGCGAATGGACCTCTACAAGGAGTTCGTGCTCGTGCTCGACGATTTCCTCACCGAGGAAGAAACCAACATCGAAAAGTTGAAGGACCTTTTCTTCCGCGCGTGCCTCAGCGCGACGGACAAGACTCTCCGTGAAATCACCTCCCTGCTCCGCGCGAAGCTCGATATCGACGAGGACATCCAGCGCGATCGACTGATCGACACCACCGTCGCGAAAATGCGCAAGGAGCTTAACCGCCACTCGCCCGAAGATTATCAGGACGACGACATCCCCGTGTCGCTTTTCATGAAGCAGTTCGAGCGAAACGCGCGGGCAAGGCAGCTTGCGACCGACCGCGAGTGGGCCGCGAAGTATCTCTCCCACGAACGCATCGAAAGCTTCAAGTGGCAGGGACTCAAGCCCGAAGACATCAGCGAAGTCGTCTACGGCGATCGCACCCAGGTCGCGCGGCTTCCTCTCGGAAGGGCGGACGATTACACCACGAGAAAGCAGCTCCACACCGGACACGAAATCGTCGATACCGGCAAACGGCATCCGCTAACCGAGAGATACCGGCAGGAATTCACAGACTGGCGCAAGAACAGCATCCGCACGGGGGTCATGCTGCCGCCGCCACCGGTGAAAACGCCGGACGTCATCCTGCCGCCTTTCACGGTTGAACTTGTAACGCACGCGCTCGCGGAAACCGTCGACTGGGGACTCAAGGCCCTCGGGATTCCGGAGCTTTGGAAACAGACGAAAGGCGAAGGCGTGAAGGTCTGCATCCTCGACACCGGAGTCGACACCCTGCATCCGGACCTCGCGCCCAACGTCATCGAAATGAAGAACTTCACCACCGCGCCTGGCATCGAGGACAAGAACGGTCACGGAACCCACTGCGCGGGAGTCGTCGCGGCGCTTGCGAACAAGATGGGTGTCGTCGGAGTCGCGCCGAACGCGAAACTCTACATCGGCAAGGTCCTCGACGACAACGGCTACGGCAGCTACGAAGCGATCATCCGCGGCATCGAGTGGGCGATCCTTCACAACGTCGATGTCATTTCGATGTCCCTCGGCGGCTCCGAGGCGAGCGAGGAACTCCACGCAGTGATCAAGCGCGCCGCGTCGAGGGATATAATCGTCGTCTGCGCCGCCGGGAACGAGGGGCGCGGGTGGTTCTCTGACGACACGGTCGGCTACCCCGCGAAGTATCCGGAGGTGATCAGCGTCGGCAGCATCAACCGCGACATGGACCGCAGCGAGTTTTCGAGCGTAGGCGATCGCGTCGACGTGATGGCTCCCGGAGAAGAGATTTATTCGACCTTCCCGCCGCAGGGATACGCGGTCCTTAGCGGAACCAGCATGGCGACTCCGTTCGTCACGGGAGTCGCTGCGCTCTGTCTCGCGAAACACCGCAAGGCCGGCGGCGAGAGCCCTTGCAGGAACGTGAAGGAAATGCGCGAGCATCTGCGCAAGACTTCGACCGACAAGGGCAAGTCCGGCAAGGACGTCGAGTTCGGATTCGGAATTATCAATCCGGAAAGTATGATTCTCGATCTTCATAACGAAAGGGTCGAAAGGGATCTCGTTCGCGGCTAAACTTCCGCGATGAAAGTGAAGGACGACGAGAAACTCCTTACGGGAAGAATGCGCCGCGAACTGAAGACCGTTCGGGTGATGATCGAGATTTACTGCAAGGATCTGCATGGACGCCGCGGCGAACTCTGCCGGAAATGCGAGGAACTTTTCGAGTACGCGCGGCTGAGACTTTCGAAATGTCCGTTCCACGATCGAAAGCCGGTATGTACGAAATGCTACGTCCACTGCTACGGTCCGGAACCGCGGCACGAAATGAAGGAAGTGATGCGCTACTCGGGTCCGCGGATGATTGTGCGGCACCCCTGGCTCGCGCTCCGGCACATTCTGGACGAATGGATTCTAAAAGCGCCGACGCTCGAAAAACGTCTCAACGGCGATTCCGAAGATTAGGCCGCGGAACCTGCGCCTTCGCGAAACCGTATTCCCGGCGATTTCTCTTCCCAAAATCTGGTGACAGTTCACGGGGTAGATCGCAGTCTATAGCGGGATTCTGTAGTAGTGTGCTCGTGAGAGCATATTTTCGCAGCGTGGTGGATCAAAGAAACGCCTTACGGCGCTACTACGAACGCGATCTACCTTGTGAACACTTACAAAATTTGTTTCAGGATTGTGCAAGTTTTGACGCTGGTGATTTGTCTAAAATAGAAATGCCCGGATCGTCGAAACTTTCAGCCTCCCTGGGTGTTTCATATTTTGTGACCAGCCCTAAATTTTAAAACGGAGAAATTCATGAAGAGACTTTTTGTACTGACTATCGCAGCGCTTGCGACTTTCGCGCTGCCTCAGATTTCGCTCGCACAGGACGCTCGACCGGAAAGAGCGGAAGGACAGGATAACGTCCGCGAGCGTATTCGCCAGGCCTGGGCCGAGCGGGAAGCGCAGCTTCGCGAAAACGGAGCGACGAAGGAAGAAATCGAGCAGGCGCGCCTGCAGTTCCTCGAAAACGCACGCAGGAGGCTCGCCGCGGGGAACCAGCAGGACCAGCGTCCGGCGCAGGATCAGCGCGCGGAAAGACTTCGCAGAGCGTGGCAGGACGCGGAAGCAAGGCTTCGCGCCCGCGGAGCGAGCGACGACGAGATTCGCGAGCAGGCGCAGGAGTTCCGCCGTCGCGCGCAGGCTGCTCAGGGGCAGCAGCCGGCACGGGGTCAGAGCGATCGTCCCGTAACAGATCGTCCAGTAACTGACCGTCGTCCGCAGGAGACGGATCAGGTCAGGCCCGCAGCGGAAGCGTGGAATCGAATCGAGCGTCACCTCCGCGAGAACGGCGCCACCGAGGAGCAGATCGCGCAAGCGCGCCGTCGGTTCCGCGAGGAGGGCGCAGGCGCGGATCATCCGCAGGCTGACGCGCCGGGAATCACCTGGGAGCGCCTCGAAGCGCACCTCCGCGAATCCGGAGCGTCAGACGAGGAGATCGCGAATCACCGTAGACTCTTCCGTCAACTCAGCGCCGCGGTAAACAGCGACAATCCGCGGGAAGCGGTTCGCGCTCTCTGGGAACAGCACGCCGCGCATCTAAGCGAGTCCGGAGCGACCAAGGAGGAAATCGAGCGTCACCACCAGCAGTTCAACAGAATCGCAGGAGCGCTCCACGGACAGCGTCCCCAGCCGCAGCGTCCCGCCGATCGTCCGACCGACCGCGCTCGTCCTTCCGATCGTCCCGCTGATCGTCCGACTGACCGCGCTCGTCCCGCGGATCGTCAGACGGATCGCGCAAACGGTGACGCCCGCGAGCGTTTCGAGCAGACTCGCGAGCGCGTTCGTAACCGCGACAAGTAGCGTTCACTCCGACAACTGACATCCAGTTGGTTTCAAACTTCGAAATCCTTCCTCCTTGCCCGGAGGAGGGATTTTTTTTCAGTTCGCCAGAATCCCGCTGACACCGCGGCTTGTCAGAAATATCGGAAGTCAGTCGCGGAGCGAATAGTGTTCGGCACGCCTCATGCTATGAATTTTGTCGCCTGCGTTTTGTTCGTGATTGCCGGCCAGTTCTTACATTGATGACATCGAAGTGTCATCATGTCCTGAAGACAATGACTCCTGACATGTATGAAGTTCACAGTGACCAGTACGAGAAAAAGTTGATGAAAAGATGTTTGCGTTCGGACTATATTCTTGTTACTCTGTAGCCGATGATGGTATTGGAATATAAATCAGATTATATATAGAAGTGAAATATTAATTAGTTACTATAAATACAATTAATTATGAATTGTATTTATAGTAACTAATATAAAGTACATATCGTTTCGTGGTGATAAGTGATGGCGTTCCAATTTTGACGTGAGCGTCCAGTGAAACCCGTCGCCGGGTTTTCTGGGAAGACCCAATAGTGTTCAGTGCCAATCGTGCCGAAGACTATTGGTCGCCGAGGTGGTATATTGTCTCGCGGCGCTCAGCGGAAATCCGGAAAATGGACATCGAACGTTTGCAAAGTCTCAGGGATGAATACGAGTCGCGCCGCGCTTCGTGTTTCGAAGCGCTCGCGGTGCATTCGCCGCTGAAAACGGCAATCGAACGCAAGCATCGAATTCTCCGGCATGCGCTCGAAACTCACGCGGAAATCGTAGACGGGATCGTCAGAGTGCTGTTCGAAGCGCGTGCGGAATCCGGAAACGGCAAGTGTTCGGTTTTCGCGGTCGGCGGCTACGGCAGGCGCGAACTCTGCCCGTATTCGGACCTCGACATTCTCTTCTTGGCGACGGAACTGGATGAAGTGCCGGAATTCGCGGGAGACGTGGTGCGCGACCTCTGGGACCTCGGATTCCACGTCGGCGCGCTCGCGCATACGGGGGGATCCCTCGAAAGTACCGTAGCAACGGATTCGATCACCCTCGAAACGACACTCAGTGCAAGACTTATCGCCGGGTCGAAGGAGCACGAAACCGCACTCCGGAAAATCATCGCGGAGTCGCTCCGAAAACGATGCGACGGATTCGTTCGCGACAAGATTCTCGAACGCGAAAAGCGCCACGCCCGCGACAAGGACACGGTGCTCGTAAAGGAGCCGAACCTGAAGGACGGCCCGGGCGGACTCCGGGATTTCCGGGTGAACGAAATCCTGTTCGAATATCTCTTCCCAGATGTCGGCGGGACAGATAACAATTCAACCCTTCGGGTCGATGGGATTTTCGCCGATTCTGGAAGGCCGCGCAGAGTAGAAGGGAAAGCCGACCTCGTGCAGTCGCAAAAACGCGCCAAAAGTGCGTGCGAGTTCCTGATGCTGATGCGGACCGCGCTTCACCTCGTTTCCGCGCGAAAGGAGGACACGCTCGATATCCATTCGCTGCACGCGCTCGCTTCGCTCTTCGGGCTGAAGCCGGAAAGGCGCGGCGATCTCGAGATCCTCCTCCAGCGGGTGTACAGAGCCGCGAGCGAAATCTTTGACAGCTTTCGTCTGCTCCGGAGCGCGACGATGAAGGATTCCGTTACGAGCAGCCGCGCGGGGGGATTCGTCATCCAATGGCCGCCTGCGCTTTTCAGCCCCGGAAAACCAGCCGGCGCCATCGTCGCCAAGGGCATACGGAAGCGCGACCTCGAAAGCGCCTCGTACGTCTGCGCAATTTTCGTTGTCGCGCTCGAAAATCGAGTCGACGTCGACCCACGACTCCTCGGTTGGATTCGCGCAAGGCAGAGCGCTTCGAAAACTCACGCTTGCAGCGAACCCGCGGCAAGGGATGCGTTCAAGCGGATTCTGTCGCACAAAGGTCCGATCGACTTCGTCGTGCGAAGAATGCACGAGGCGGGCTTCCTCTCCAGGCTGATCCCGGAGTTTCTCGACGTCACGATGCTGCCGAAGCTCGATCCATACCACAGCTACACCGTCGACGAGCACTCGCTGCGCGCGCTCGAAAATATAGATCGATTCGCCTTGGAGCAAGACTCCCTTCGCGGCGCGCTGGCGCGGGAGTTCGAGGGATGCCTTTCGCTACGTCTCGCGCTGCTGCTGCACGACATCGGCAGGGGCAAGCTGATGAGCACCCACGACGAAGCCGGGATGTTCCTGATTCCGGAAATACTCGCGCGGCTCGAAGTTTCCGAAGACGACGCCCGCGAGGTTCTGTTCCTTGCCCGACACCATCTCGAAATGTCCGCGGCGGTGAGAACGAGGGACATAGGCGATCCCGCGCTGCTTCGCTCATTCGCGGGGATGGTCCGGACGGAGCGGAGGCTCGCGCTGCTGCTGCTGATCACGATCTGCGACGTGGAAGCCGTCGGGCCGGGGACCCTCACTGGCTGGCAGATGGATCTGCTCGAATCGCTCTACAGACGCGCGCTCGCGACGATCACGGGTTCAGAGGATCCTGCGGAACTCCCCGCGGACATAGATGACGAAACGCGCAGCCACGCGTCGAAACTCCCCGCGGGCTATCTTTACGAGACCAATACCGACGCGATGAAGGCGCACGCGAAAATGCGCACCGAATTATCGGCGGAAGAGTTCGCTGTCCTGGCGATGGACGAAGGCTCGCTTCTTGGGCTCTGGACCTGCGCGCGGGATCGTCCGCGTCTGGTCGCGTTCATCACGGGAGCGTGCTCCCTCGCGGGCGGAAACATCGTCAGCGCGACTTTCTACACCGGAACCGACGGAACGGTCTTCGACGTCATCCGCGTCGAGAAGAAAAGCTACTCCGCCATAGGCGAAGCCGCGTTCGTATCGCGGTACCGGAAACACTTCGCGCTTCTGCTCGAAGGCGGAGAGGAACTTCGCGATCTGATCGATAGATACAGACCGCGCTACAACCTCGCGAAAGAACTTCCGCTCAGCGAAACGCCGGGCGTTCGGATCAGGGACGACGTATCCGATGACTGCACGCTGATCGAGGTGATTTGCCGGGACGCGTTCGCGCTTCTCGCGCGGCTGGTCCTCGTTATCGCGGACGCGGGCTGCAATATCCGATTCGCCAAAGTGATGACCCGCGGACAAACCGTGTTCGACACGTTCTACGTCACGAACGCATCCGGAGAAAAACTCGCGGCCGACGCCAAAGACGAAATCCGAGAACGGCTTGAAGGGATCGTCGATGAGTGAACATTGAAACGAAGATCTCAGGATTTACCAAGGTTCAAAAGCCTCGCTTGCGCAGTTTCGAGAATCGAATCGCGTATATACCGACTCGCGTCTAAAATCTCGATCCCGATCAGTTCGCCGTTTTCTCCAAGTTCGACGGTAATATTTGGACTGATTTCGACACTATCTTTTTCTTCCCCGTCCGCGACGATCAAGTGAAGAATGTCTTCTTTATCGAAATAGTTCATTCGAATTTTATCCATTAATATACCTCTTGATCTTAATTCTGAAGTTGATTTGCTTCCGGGTTGTCGCATGAATTGTCACAGGACTGATTGAGTCCTTGTCCTCGTCGTAAGGTATCGCCACCAAGTCTTGACCGCACTTACCGACCGCAACCATGCGTCCAGAATTGGAATCGTAGTATCGTTCCAACGAATATCTGACGGTCTCTTCAATCTCGCCGAGTCCGAATCCGCGCAAACTCGCGCGGTACTTTATGTAATCGGACCAAAGAATCTTTACAGGTTCGTTCGGTTCACACATCAGTATAACACAGTATCGAAGTGTCGAAGCTGGGGACTTCAAGATCGAGGTTCGAATCTACTCCTTCCCGCGGACTATTGCGCGCCGCACATTTTGGTTTGTATCGCGTTTCGAACCCTTCTTCACGCGGATGTGCGGACGTCCGAAGCCGCAGAGTCGGACGCGCTTCTCTTTGCGCACTCCGGTAACGCGAAGCGTGATCGCGAGTCTCGCAGTGCCGATAGCCTTATCGATGTATTCGCTGAGATCGACTTCGACGTCCGTGAAAACGCGGTCATTTTCGTTAATCCCCGGATCGAGGAACTTCGTAGCAACGACCTCGCCGTCAATCAGGATTTCGAAGGTCGCGCCGTGGAAGTCGTCGTCGAACTCCCGCTGGTCCACTCCGAACGCGGTAACGAGTACGGAGCCTTCGTTCACCTCCACATCGTACGTCAGCGACGAATCCGGCGGAAGAATCAGCCAGTATCTTCCACGGTACGAAGCGAACAGCGTGTGGCAGAAAATCCGGTTCATCCAGTCGCCATCGTACTTCGCGTCGTTCTTCCTTTCGATGAAGTCGAAGTAGCCACGAGGTCTTTTCATCGCCGCCGTCTCGGTGCAGACACGCACGAGTTCGTCCTTGTATTCCGCGATCTTCTCCATCGGAAAGCCCGGCATATCGAGAATGCTCTCCTGGAAATAATTTCCGACCGGCGCGCGGGCAATCCAGCCCTCCTTCGCACAGAGGTCGTACAGCCCGGTGCCTTTGAAAGGATAGAAAATGGTCAGCCAGTATTCGTCCGGCTTTATCTTCCTGTGGAAGTCGATGGTCTGCCGCGCCATCTCGGGAGTTTCGTACGGAAGGCCGATCATCGCGAAGGTCGCGGTCCGGATGCCGATTTCGTCGCACCACCCAAAGGCCTGTACGATCTCGTCGTCGGTCATGTCGCGCATAAGCACTGAATTCCGCAGCCAGTCGTTTCCAGACTCGACGCCGTAGCGGATAAGGAAGTTCCCTGCGTCGAATCCCATTTTAAGAAGGTCGAAACTGACGTCCCGCGCACTCGTCATGAACTCGAACGGAAACGAATTCAACTCCCGTTGCCAGAGCGGATAAAGCGCCTTCAGGAACGGCTTGTTGATGGTGAACGTTTCATCGGCCATAGTGACGCTCGTCATCCTGCTTCCGTATTTATCGATGGCGTCGCGAATGTCCGCAACTACCCGCTCCGGACTCCTTCTGCGGACGATCCTGCCGTTTCCACGGTAGACGTCGTTGATCGCGGGGTTGCTGCAATACGTGCACTTGTACGGACAGCCGCGGCCGGTCATGTACGGAAGCATCCCGCCGTTCGTCGGAAGGTAATCCGCCATGTCGTAAATGTCGTAGTCGAGCGAAGGCAACTCGTCGAGATTGTCGATCAGCCGGCGAAGAGGATTCCGGATAACCCCCGCTTCCGTCCTGATCCAGACGTTTGCAATTTTCGAGAGGTCGCCTTCGGAGTCGATGGCGTCCGCGATTTCTGGCAACACTAGATCGCCTTCGCCGACGCAGATCATATCGAACGCTTCGACGCGGATGCAGTCCTCGGGGCAAAGAGTCGGATGGTAACCGCCCACAACCGTCCGGGCGGTGCTGACTTCCTTCGCCCACTCCGCAAGAATTGTAATGTAGTCCCACTGGTTCGTAACCGATGAGAATGCAATAAGTGCGTTTCCGCGTTCCCGAATTCTGCTTTGGAATTCCGCCTTCTCCGGCATGAAACGGTAATTGTGGAAATCGACCGAGTGCCCGGCTCTTTTCAGCGACGCGCTGAGCGCCATTACGCCAAAATGCGGATAGTCATGGTCTATAGCATGCTCGACATCCGACAGTATAAGAGTGACTTCCATTTTAAGGGCCCGTCATTTTCGATCCTTGGGTGTTATCGGGTGTGTACCTCGTATGTACGTTCATCGGTGTACAAATGTTACACGAATTCACTTTATTCGCAATTAATTTTCAATTCCGGATTATCGATTATTTGCTACGGGTAAAGAAGTCCGTATCGGTTCGGTGAAGCTTTTGGCTACCCACAAATTTTCCCTTCATTCATAACGTTTTCAGCAACGTATGGGCGTTGTTGCACAAGTGCGTGATGGTGAAATCCTTCTCCCTCCGTGAGGGTGTCGAAAAAGGTCCGGAAACTACAAGTGCCGGGGACTTTCTCGATCTAAAGTTGCGCGAGAAGTCATTTCCGGGCTTCCCAATGTTAGACGATTGAAGTCCCCGGCACTTTTTCGACAGCCTCTCCGCGAGAGGAGAATTATAGCCCCTCGGTTTATGCAACAAAGCCACAGCAAAGCGCAGATTTATTTACTTAATTAATGAAATAACATTTAATAGTAGAGTAAATTAGCTATTATTATCGAAATTCGGTGTGAATTTCGATCACATCGATCTGAATACTGAAATTCATTTTTTTGAAAGTTTACGCACCATGGAGGCATTGTTGCACAAGTGCGTGATGGTGAAATCCTTCTCCATCCGTGAGGGTGTCGAATAAGTGTTCGCCGAATTAAGTCCCCGGCACTTTTTCGACACCCTCTCCGAGAGAGGAGAATTGAAGCCCCTCGGTTTATGCAACAAAGCCAACCTGGAATCAAAGTGATCTGGCGCGAACTCCGCAAACTGATGGATATCGAAATTGGCTACAATATCGGGAGAACTTGTGGGTAACCAAAAGTCGGTGAAGCACGTCACCGGCATTCACTTCCCCTCACTGTGGTCCGCCTGGGAGGACTGAAAAGTTCCAGGAGAAGCGCTATGGTTCGACACAACGGTATAGACACAGCGGCTATCCTACTTTATAAGTAAAATAACAATATTAAGAAATAAATTAATAGACTAAAAGATGTAATAATATAGATTAAAAGATTACGACTAAGACTAAGTCTAAATTTATTGTAACTGTTCACGGGGTAGTTCGCGTTCGTAGTGGCGCCGTAAGGCGTTTCTTCGATTCACCGCGGATGCGCAAAGATGCCCGAGCCGCATGGCTACATGGTTTACTGAACGCTCACGGAAATCGCTAAATTCGACGCTCTACTTGCGATTCGCGCGTTCTTTCGCGATGGCGCGCTGGAACCACTGGAACATCTCTTTCATCCGAAGCGCGATATCCCCGGCCATAATACCATCGTGGTCCTGCTCCGGCTTGAGCTGGACGCCTATGCGGAAGAATCTTGCGCTTAGCTTCCTGCGCCAGCGGATCGTCGCCTGTGAACTGATGATCGTCTTGGGCGCGGTTTCGACCCTTGGCGGGTAGACGTCGATCTGGACCGTCTTGCCGAGGTTCAGAACGTCCGAGTGTTGCAATGTCTTGTCCACTTCCACGCAAACGCCCTTGTCGGAGATGTCGTAAACCCGGCAGCCGTCGAAACTCGCGACGACTCTGGACCTGTTCAGGAGCGCTTCGTACAGTCCGGAGCTTTTTATGTAGCTGTTCACCGACTCCGCCACGATTTCAAGCGCTTTCAGCTTCGGCGACTGGAATTCCGTCTGATCCTTTACTACGCAATGAATCATTCCGTAGCACGATTCAGCGCTTCGAATCGGGAAAAGAAGATGCGAAGTCCCGAGCTTGACCATTTCGGCTTTCGGGAAGAATTCGTGTACGTCGAAGAGCTTTTTCTGCTCTATGACTTTAAGGCTCTGCTTCTGCATTATCCGCGGGGTGTACCCGATCGGCGCGGTGCTGGCGGTGTAGACGACAATTTCAGAATTCGGATAGTACCTTTTCAGCGCCTCCTCATAGAACGCCTCGAGCACGCCGACGATATTCTTCGCTTCGCTGTACATAAGCACGTGAAGCCCGCTTTTAACGTCGTGAGTGAGGTGAGAATCGTCGATACGCCTGCGAAGACCGTCGATGTCATCCAGCTCCACCTCGATATCCGAGAACATGTCGTACCGCGTCGGAACTTTGAGGCGATAAGCTCTATCAAAGCCCTTTACGGGTTTCTTTTCAAGTGGAGCGCTCATACTCATTGGTTTGTTCTCGGAGACCTCCGAAAATGAGGATGATCTAAAGGAGACTCAAGCGTCATACGAAGTATACAAATTTGTCGTCGAAAATCAAAGCTATGACAACTGCGGCAAGCGTGGCAATGTTCTCTTCGGATTCGGACAACAAAAAATTCAATTCTGTTCCAGTTTTACTAATTGACCTTGATACACTGTAACAATTATCTGGTATCCTGCGAAACATGACATCTGACCACACCAGCGACAGAATTCACGAATCGACAGTATTGAAAGAGTGCGCCCAGATCGCTTCAAAAACCGAGGCAGGGCTGATTGCGAAACTCTGGGTGGATTCCAGTAAGCTCCGGGCGTACATAACCGTCCAGATGACTCAGGACATCTTCTCGAAGGAGAAAAGACTTTTCGAAGACATTCTCTCGCAGGCAAAGATTTCGGTCACGGATGACGCCCGCGAAAGCCTTTTCGATTACATCAACAGTCGGGACGACTATCCCCAGGAAATCGATTCGGACGCCAGCCGACTCGAGCCGTTCCTGATCGCGGAGGGAATCGCGCCCGCGCACGGAAACGACGGTTACGCGGAATTCCATATAGACCTTCCGGGCGAATCGTTCCAGAAGCTCGGCGCGAGCAAGGCGTCTACGGTTAAAATCGACCACCGGGAGAGGCGCCAGGTCATAAGCATTTCCGCGGAAGATCACGTAGCGGACGTCTACGCTCCAACAAAGGGCCAGCCCGGCGCGGACATCTACGGAAATCCGATTCCCGCCCGCAGCGGCGAGCCAGCCGCAGTCCGCATCGGCAAGGGAATCGTGAAGGACGAAAGCGAAAAGGGCGTGATGCGCTGCCGCGCGGAGCACGACGGCTGCGTCAAGTGGGACGGAAGGAACCTCAGCATCGAGCCGTTCCTGCACATCAAGGGTGACGTGGATTACAGCGTCGGAAACGTCGACTTCGCCGGGAGCATTCTCGTGGACGGAAACGTCCTCGAGGGTTTCAGAGTCAACGCCAGGGACAGTCTAGAAGTCAAGGGGTTCGCAGAGAAGTGCGTCCTCGAAGCGGGGATGAACATAAAGGTCCACGGCGGAATCACGGGTGGAGGGACCGCGCATCTGATCAAAACCAAGGCCGGGAACATCGAGGCGAAGTACATCCTGAACGCTACCGTCGACTCCGGCGGCGATCTCACCGCGGACACGCAGATAACGAACTCGAACGTCACCGCCTTCGGAATCATCAGCGTGAAGAACGGCCCGATCATCGGCGGCGAATCGATGGCTCTCGGAGGATTCGACCTTTACTCCGCCGGCTCGAATCAGGGGACGCGGACGAGGCTGCTCATCACCGCCGAAAAGTTCCGCAACGAGGAGATGCGAGAACTGAACTCAGGAGTCGCGCGGTTGCAGGAGAAGCTCGAGCAGATCAATATGCGCGTCGGACCGCTGATCGCGGACCCCGCAAAACTCGGCGCCCTCGACGAGAAGAAGAAAGCAATCGTGATGCAGCTCATCGAGCAGTCCGAGAAGATGGAGCAGGAACTCGATACCTGGATCGAAAGACGAAACGAGGTCATCAAGGACTTCAATTCCCGAATCGGGAACCGCATCATCATCAGGCAGAACCTGTTTCCGGGGAACGACATCCAGATCGATCAGTGCAGACAGGTCGTCGAGCATCCGCTTAAGGGACCGCTGGTGCTGAAACCGAACTTCGGAACGGGAACGCTTTCGATCTCCGCGTACCGCGAATAGTCGCAGCCTGCTTCCGGTATCCGTTTTTGCAGGCGACGAAATTGCCCGATTTCGGAAAAATGCGAAGCCTATGTATCTATGCTCACTTCATGCGCGTGCGCTTGAACTCCATGAACTTCTGTATGTCTGCGGCATTTCCAGTCGGCCTTGCGATGTCGTAAAGCTCCTTCTCGGTCTTGTCGTCCGGAGTTTTTATTGGAATTTCTTTCATCATCAGGAACTTCTTACGCTCCACGATGTCCCGCACGACCTTCTCGAGACCGATGATCTTCCCGCCATCGATGTCGACGCTGACCCCGCTGAAATCGGCGAGTTTGTACGCGTCCTCGACGTGAACTATCCCCGCGTCTTTCGCAAGGTAATCGAAAGCTCTTTTTATTAGAATGGACTTCACTTTCTCCTCCCGTCCTCTGAAATCCGTTATAACCTCGTCCACGCGAGCGGCGAGAGTTTCGAGGGCAGGCGTATCGTCGAGGAAAAGCGCGCTGCGGACGTTTCTTGCGATAGACGTTATCGTTTTCTCGAACGTCGTTACTTTTGCCCGAAGTTCGCTTTCGGCGGCCTTGTGTTTCGCGTTTTCCGCGCGAAGTTCGTCAAGGTAAATCTGAGAAAAGGATTCGGGCGATGACTTCGCGCCATCGCTGTTTTCGGGTTTTTGAATGGTTTCAGCTAAAACCGCTTCCTGGTTTTCCGTGTTCATAAAACTCTCCTAAAAAATAGCCTAAGATAGTGACAGGCGAATTTTTTCAGATTTTTATGACTGGAATATCTATTGGCAGAAAAGATTGACGTCTTCAGTCATTTCTCAAGTCCGCCTCGATCTTCGCGATCGCTTCCCGCGCGGCATTTCGGATTGAAGCGTACGTTGCGTCGTTACCGTGAAACGTTACCAATGATCGAATATGAGGCAGGGCGGCTTCCGATCTACGTCCTAATTTAGCTAAAATTTGTATTGCGAGATCAATCGTTCGGTAGGACTCGCGCTCGCGCCAGATCAGAAT
>JANLHZ010000281.1 GCA_024653775.1 Planctomycetota bacterium
ATCGAATACGGAGCCGGAGAAGTCACGGAGATTGACCGAAACGGAAACCGGACGGAAATGCTCCTTAACCCGGATGGCACGGTTAACACGTTAAAGCGCCTCGCAAACCGCTGCATCAACCCGGACGACCCCGCGCTATGGAAGACCACGTTCGAATATAGTAGCAATCTCGAAACCACCAGAATAGTGTTCCCCCGTCAGCACGCAGGTGATGTCGAGGACAATAGCGTCGAGTTCACATATTCGGATGAAGACAACGCATTGCTCGGATTCGTCGCGGACTCCGACCCGCGGACGCAGGGCAACCTCATCCGCGTTCGCAGGTTCGGTACCGTAAGCGGCGCACAGGAAATCCTCGAATCGAGAATGACCTACACTCAGCCGTTCAACAGACTCCGTTCGTCGCAGTCGCCGCGTGCGATTGCGAACGATCCGCTAAGCTATAGCGCGGCGAATTCTCTCGCGCCTAACAGAGTCAGCGAATGGGTCAGCGCCAATTACTATGATTTCGACGAAGCGACCTACGGCGACCTCAACGACGACAGCGTGACAAATAATAGTAATGGAAATCTCGTCCGATCGGAGAGTCCCGCGGTCGGGGATAATGTTATCAGTTCACCTGTTTCGTACACCGTCACGTCGAAATTCCAGTATACATCTGAAGGATTGCTATCGAAAACAATCGACCCCGTCGGCGTGGAATCCACATTCGACTATGAATTCATCGACTACGGCCACGGCTTCCCCGAAAACGGATATTTAATAGCCACTCACCGCGATCCACTTGCGCTGAATATCACAACGTCGTACACCCGCGACGAACGCGGCAACATTACGAGCGTTGTTTCCCCTCGCGGAAACGATGACGCAGAACCGCTTACGGGCGGAGTCACTGCCGATCCCGACGCATTCAGATCGCTATTCTTCTTCAACGACCGCGATCAACTTTTCCACACGCAGGCGCCCACGGTCGATCATAGCGGCTTGACAGTCAAATACGATTCGATAACTTTCTTCGATCGAAACGGAAACGTGGCTGCCTCAGTGTATGAAAACATCGACTATAATGCGTCGTCGGAGCCACAGCCGGTAGATTACCTTACCGCGGCGCATCCTGGAGAACCATTCGCAGCAACTATTACCAACCCGCTCGATTTCAATCAGATAGATTCCGCGTATCCGATGAGCGACTGGATAAGGTCGAATTTCGAGTACGACAACCTGAATCTCGTTACCCGCGCCCATCGCGACGTCGAATTCGTTCCCGGACCGCTTCTGAGCGTTCGCAGTGAAAGCAGAATATATCGCGACCATAACGATAACGTAGTTCGCTCCGTCCGTCCGGAAGGAAACTTCTCGGAGCGCATTTTCGACGAGCGCAACATGCTTTACAAAGTAGTCAACGGCGCGAGCGATCCATCAATTGCTTCCGAATATAGCTTTACCTATAACGATAACGGCTCACTCGTCAAAAGCACCGACGCCCGCGGAAACAGCGGTTTCTCATTCTACGACGGCTTCGACAGACTTGTCACTTCCTCCGATTCCATCGGCGTGACGGGTGACGATCCGCAGTACGACGCTCTCGGAATCCCCACCTACGGAAACTACTCCCGCTTTGTTTACAACGAAAACTCCAGCGTCATATTCTCAGGATCGGCGGGCTACCTCGACATTGACGCCCTCACCGGCGGCAATGACAACATCTTCACTCAGTCTTCCCGCGAATACGACGAACTCGAACGACCGTTCCAGAGCGCTATGCTTGCGCTCGATTCCACTGGCGGAGTTCTTTCGAACGGCGCGCAGGCGTATGACGGACTAAACACCTCGACCGCGTTTTTCCGCGAGAACTCGCAGGTGGATAAGACCGTCGACGACTTCACGAACGAGACACAGTTCCGCTACGACAGCGCGAACCGTCTCACGCACACCATCTTCGAAAATGCCAGCGGCGCGGACTATTTCGTCGGAAGCCCCGCGTTCCTTCCGGGATGGGACCCTGCCTTTGCCGGTCGCAGCTACAGATACTTCGAGCGCAACGCCGCCGGTCAGACCGTCAAAAACTGGACCGTCGACCACAACCAGCGCACGCAGAGCTACGAGAAATTCTTCTCCGCAAGTACCTTCGACGCCCTCGGTCGCGCAACCGACCTCGAAGACACCCTCGAAAATCACAGCTACCCGCACTACGACTCGCGGAGTAACGTCCGCTACTTCATAGACCGCGAGGAAAATGTATCCCTCGCCGAGTTCGACCATTTAAATCGCACCACCCGCACCCACAAGTCTGTCGTCCCGGGACTCCTCGGCGTCGGTCCGAACGATCCTCCTGATCCGATCGCGGACACCAAAAACGACGATTGGATCACTCAAACCTACAAATACGACCTCAACTCGAACCTCCTCGTCTACACAACCGATAACGGTTTCGACACCAGGTACGGCACCACGACCGCAGCGTCCGGCATTGGCGACGACACAGACTTCGTAAATACCTACGACCACAAGGACCGCGCGCCGATCACTCTCCACTCCGATAACACCGTCAGCGGCATTTCGCTGTTCGACGAGAACGACAACCCCGCACAATTCGTCGATCAGAACGGCTCCATCTTCACGAACACTTATTTCACACGCGCCGACGCTCTTCGCAGAGTCGATATCGCCCCCGCCCAGAACGTCGATCTCACGAACGGCTCTGGCGCCTATAGCTATAACGTCGAATCCACCACAACCCACCTCGACTATACCTACGACGGTCTCTACCGCAAAACCACGCTCGCGGACGATCAGACCTTCGTGCAGAGGCGTTACAATACTTTCAGCATAAACGACCACGAAACCCAAACCGTCTTCGGCGTCTCGACCAAGGACGTCTACGAATACTACGACACCATCGGCAATATGACCGGCTCGCTCTACCCGACGGGCTATCAGACGAACTATAGTTACGACAACCTCTACCGCGCATACAAGGTCGAAGGCGACGACGGCAGCGGCCCGCAGGTCCTGAGCACGAATCAGTTCGCGGGAACGCAGAAACGCCTCTCCCAGCGCGACCTCTTCGGCGGACTGCGAGAGATAAGGACCTACGAAAAATCCGGCTGTGGCTGCTACACCTCCGGGCGCGTCACAAGCATCATCACCGAAGATCTCGCCGCCATCGACACCGGCGTAAACCCCACTAACCCGCAGCTCGTCACCGGCTTCGAGTACGGCTACAACAAGGAAGATCAGGTCATGTTCGAGGCGCAGACCCACGATTTCGACTTCGCGGAAAATAGTCCCCGCGGCTTCGTATACCAGTATGACGCGGCCTATCGTCTCACAGGAGTCGCGAGCGACGTCCTCGATCCCGAAAATTACTACACCCCGGCAACTCAAAGCGCCACCTTCCCGACCTCCGACTACGGCATCAAAAAAACCTTCGACTATGACGAGGTCAACAACCGCAAGTCCGTCAAAACCACCGTTTGGGACTCGAATTCGATGGCGGAAGTCGATTCCGCCACCGAGGGTTACAACCACACCAACTACATCGATGTTCCGGATCCGAGCGGTCCGACTCCGGAGTACAT
>JANLHZ010000304.1 GCA_024653775.1 Planctomycetota bacterium
GCGAAATCTCGACTCCCTTCGACTTTCAAGCGCTCGTTACAATGTTGCGCACCTTCTCGACGAGACGGCCTTGCCACGGGGTTCACCGAACGTTCACGAAAAGTGTCGGTATCTCCGCGAGCCTACGCGTTCTAAGCGCGCCGTCGTCCGTCAGACCTACTCTTTTAGTTCCGACGCGCGGCGGGCGAGTTCCTCCGGAGTCACGTCTTCGATGTGAGTTCCGAGCCACCAGTTGATGCCGGAGGGGTCCTTTACGCCGCCCGAGCGATCTCCGTAGAACTGATCCGCGGGCACGCGAATCGACGTTGCGCCGTTTTCGAGCGCTTTTTTGTAGGTCGCGTCGACGTCGGGAATGTAAAGGTACAGACACGTCGGCGTGTACGGATTGAATTCGTTCGCGTCGCTGAACATCACAACGGAATCGCCAATGCGCACCTCGCCGTGCTGAACGCCGCCGCTGTCGTTCTCGAACAGTTCTATCACGCTCGCGTCGAAAACCGCTTTCGTGAACTCCAGGAACTTCTTGCCGTCATTCACCGATAGATAAGGCGTGATCGAATGATAACCCTTCGGCTGGAAATGAACTGTCATACTGATCTCCCTGGTTGGTGGCGATGAACGGGAATCTTGTTCGCGCGCTTTATTCACGAACGAGATGTTCGCGCTACCTGACATTTCACCACAGCCGAGGTTCTCGTGCTACAATTTCCGGTTTATGTCAAAACACAAGTCCCACCTCGGACGTGCCAGGCACTTTGAAAGTGCCCGGCACGTCTTCAATACACCAGTCCCGCCCGGAGTCCGAAGTGATACCTTATGCTGCGATTGTCGAACGCGAAATGGCTCGTCACCTCCGAAGACTTCCCGCTGTTCAGACGCTCGAAACTGTACATGTAGAATCCGTAGACCCTTATCGTGAACCGAGTCTTTCCTTCTTCACCGAGCACGAACGAAAGGTCAGGCTTCGCTCTTCTAACTCACCGAGATAGCGACTTCCAGGTTTAACTTGTTTCCAGGGCGCGGATGTGGCAATATCTGAAAATGCCGACTTGCCTGCGCATTGGACCGTATCGATTCTATTTTTATGCCGGCGACCGAGGTGAACCGGCGCATTCTCATGTAAAGAGGGACAACGCCGAGGCGAAGTTTTGGCTGTCTCCCGTGAGACTATCCTGGAATCGAGGTTTTCAAAGCGCGGAGTTGCGACAGATCGAGAAATTGACGGAGGAAAACGAAACAAAATTATTGGAGGCATGGAATGACTTCTTCAACGATCACGATTAATCCGACGGCTGTGGATGTTAAGGTGACGGACGAAACGCTCACGGTTTCTCTATCCGATGGAAGAGTAGTCAGCGTTCCAATAAGCTGGTATCCACGTTTATCCCATGCGCTTCAGGTACATAGGGAAATCTGGGAATTCAATGGCGCGGGTCACGGGGTCCACTGGCCGGAAATCGACGAGGATATCAGCGTCGAGAACTTGCTTTTCGGTCAGCCTTCCGGGGAAAGCTCATCATCTTTAACAAAGTGGAAGGAATGCTATAAACAGAAAAATTTCCATGGCGACGATGCCTGAAAGAATCCGATCCGCGAGTGGCTCGGACGTCTCGTCCGTGAATGATAACGGATTACTTCCCGCGTAATCTCAAAAAACAAGTCCCGCCTGGAGTCCGAAGTGATACCGGCTGCTGCGATTATTAAACGCGAAATGGACGCATGACGTAGGGACGGGTTACAAGCGTGTCGATTCCGTAATCCACGTGCCAGGCACTTTCGAAGTGCCTGGCACGTCTTCAATACACCAGCCCTGCCTGCAACCCGAAGTGATACCGACTCCGTCGCCTCGAACTTTATTTCCTCGACAAAATACGGCTCCGTGATGGAAAGCGCCTGCGCGAATAGTGTTTTGACGTCCATTTTTACCCCATAGTGCTGGATTGACCAGAATTCCTGTTGAAACTCGCCCCAATTAATGCTCAAGTACTACCTCCAAATGAGTATCTAATCAATTAAAAACACCGAGGAACCGATTTCATGCTTTCCGGAATGTCAGGTTCATTATGTTCAGAATCAAACGACTGGCACCATAGCCCAAGGCACATCTATATTCTATATTCCGGGTTCGATTTACACCGTCACCGTCAGCAAGCGCCAATTGTCGTAAATCGGATTGGCATTATTACCGCTATGCAATTGCGCACCATTTTTGTAATGGTATATCGTTCGACCCCGGCTAACGCCTCCCACACAATTGGCGCAGTGGAGGAATACACGATTATTGGCACTGAAGAATGCGCATTTCGGGGTAAAATGTTGGTGGTAATGATTGATGCTGCGATGAGCGGGATTCAATAGAATGTGATACGAGTCATACGGCCAGTTCCTATTATGTTGCACAGTAGGAGGGCCACCTTCATGATTTTGCAATGCTCCGAATTCACCGCACAGCAAGACCGAAATATTCCTTCCCACAAGTTGGAACTGACGACCATTCCCGTTGTTTACCGGAGTAGGTAACGCTGCAATTAGTCTGCCCATTTGAGGCGCACACGGATTGCTTACAAATTGCTGCTCGTAAAACTGGATTGGTTGACGGTCATCAGGATAAAACAGATAGGTCTTCCAATTCTTCTTGCCTTTCTTTTTAGGATTCTTGCTACTTTTCTTTTTAAGCTTGCCGTTCTTGGGTAAAACGCATTCAGTCGACCATTTAGAATTTTCAGGCACCTCGGCAATTATGTGAATTTCATACTTCGATGCTTGGTCGCGATAGAAGTCGAGATGGCAATCCTTGAACCTCATCGACCATCCTGGAAGCACCAGCAACTTTGATCGATTCGTCGATGCAATCCTTGCAGCTTCCTCAATGTCACAATTCGTCTGTTGGATAATACCCTGATCGCTGATTCGTCCCGCGAATAAACTTATTTTCATGTGATACGCTCCATATCATACGATAGTAAAATCAGTCTTTTTAATTCTAAGGATTATAGAATGCACCGAGATAATAGTTAGAAGTATCGCTACCCCAAAATATGCATCTATTTCTCCAAGATTCTGTACCCGATCCTGTAAAAAAAAACTGAGTAAATCCTGCACTAGTAGCACCATCAGGCGCATCTATCGAAGAAATTGGTGACCAGGAATCCGACAACGGATCATACGCGCCACCTGTTGTAAGACGATTGTTTCCCACACCAGAAAACCCACCCCAAATAATTATTTTTGATCCAGTCCACACAGACAGATGGCGTGACCTCGCTGATGGAGCACTAAGATTTGAAATTGTAGACCACGAATTGGATACTGGATCGAATGCAAAACCATCATTTACTACATTGGTGCCATCATTTCCTCCCCAGATTATCATCTTCGTCCCAGTCCATACTGCTGAATAACCATATCTTCTTGAGGGAGCGCCGGAATTACTCATTGACGACCAGGAATTAGCAATTGGATCAAATACACCACCATCGTTTAAATCTCCTCCTGCATCTCTACCGCCCCAAATAAGCATTTTTGAGCCCGTCCAAATGGCTGTATGTGAAGCGCGCGGTGTCGGTGCAAATGAACCAGTTGTGGCTGACCAAGTGCCATTAACATGATCGTACATTCCCCCCGATGCATAGTAGCTAGTTCCTGCTAAAGTTTTACCTCCCCAGATTATCATCTTCGCTCCGGTCCACACAGATGTATGCGCCATCCTAGAATTAGGTGCTTGGATTGTTGTTGTGTTAGTCCAAGAATCGCCTACTGGGTCATACACGCCTCCAGTGTTTCCTCCTCCTGCTCCACCCCAAACTATCATCTTCGTGCCTGACCAAACGGCAGTGTGGTCGGATCTAGCGACAGGAGCTCCAATCACAGAAGTTGGAATCCAGCTATCCGATGCCAGATCATACATAGCTCCAGTATTATATAACACCCCGCCTTTACTCCCACCCCAAGCAATTAAGCTGCTTCCGGTCCAAACAGTAGTTTGACTTCCCGCAGGGTACGGTTCATTTGATAGAGAGAAGGTAGTCCACGTGTCAGCAACTAGATCATATGCTGCACCATCAGCGAAGTATGATGAAGTATCGTGCCCACCGTATACTAAGAACTTGGATCCTGTCCAAACACTCGCATTGGAATCCCGACTAGATGGCGCGTTTGTTATTGACATATTTGTCCAACTATTCGTATTTGGGTCATAAATTGCGCCATTATTTAAATAGCCAGATCCAGAACCACCCCATATAATTATACGACTTCCCGTCCACGCTATAGAGTGCAACATACGAGCAGCTGGAGCGTTCGTATTCGAGATCGTTGTCCACGTATCCGTCGAAGGATTATAAATTCCACCATCATTCAGTGCATTATATGATGCGTCCTGACCTCCCCATATAAATAAAGTAGTTCCTGTCCAGGCGGATGCAGCAGCGCTTCTTGCGCTTGGCGCATTTGTACTACTGATTGTCGTCCATGTGTTTGAGGCAATATCATATGTAGCTCCATCGCTGAACCGTTGTGAACCTCCTGAGTAAAAAGAACCGCCCCAGATAATCATGCGTGCTCCGTCCCAAATCGCGTTATGATCAGTTCTTGCAGTTGGTGCGCCGACATTCGACATGTTCGACCATGTGTTGCTTCCCGGGTCATATATTCCCCCATTATTAAAGTAAGTGGATGAATTGTCTGTTCCACCCCATATAATTAACTTGGAACCCGTCCAAACGGATGAATGACCATATCTTGCTGCAGGAGCATTTATTGTGGACATCGCGGACCAGCTATCAGTTGAAATATCATAAACACCTCCTGTATTTGTGCTTAGTCCGGACGATGTAGGTTTTTCATACCCACCCCAGATTATCACCTTGGAACCCGTACAAATAATAGTGTGGCTGTTTCTATCTGTTGGGGAGCTGACGGTTGAAATTTCTCTATAAATATTTCCGTTTTCATCGAAAATAACTCCGGTTTTGGTCGTCGTACCTCCGCAAAGACCACCCCAAATAATCATATTATTATGCCACGATTGCGATCCATTACCTCCAGTCCAAATGGACGTACTACGACCTGCCGTATTGTCAAAGCTCCTCCGGGCACTTAATTGGAATGTATGACTCCAAGTATCCGAATTGGCTGGCAATGTCACAGCGGAGGATTTATTGTTTCCCGTAATGGATTCTTCATTGCCAGATTGATCCACTGCGGTAACAGCAATAAAATACGCTGTATTTGGCAATAAGCCGCTAACATTTTTGCTGGATAAAACAGCAACAGAAGAATACATAGGGGTTAAATTAGATGTCGTAGTAAAGTCAGATGTTTCAACATAAATATTAAAAGTCAATGCGCCTGCTGCTGTGGTTTCATCTACTGAGCCACTCCAGTTTGCGATTAATGAACTTGTAGTTACATTGCCTAGTACAACACTCGTTCCCGTAGGTGCTGTCGTGTCAGTACTACCAATTGCCTGTGGCGTTGCGTTGACTTCGTTTGAAAGTGACGAATCGCCCGCTGTGTTTGATGCGATCAGTCTGTAAAACAGCGTTGTTCCGTTCACTAGTCCACTATGCATATAAGGACTATTAACGTTGGCAAGCAGTGTAGAACTAGATGTTATACCCGGGCTAGTTCCAAAATACAGGCTGTACGAGACTGTGTTCGGAACTGCGGACCAAGAAAGTGTGATTTGAGAGTCACCTGGAACCGGTGCTGACAATGTTGGACTACCAGGCGGGGTTGTAGCGACCTGAGGCGCTCCAGTCACTTCGTTTGAATCATTAGATTCTCCTGCCGAGTTAACTGCAGTAAGAATAAAATAATAGTTTTGTCCGTTTGTCAGACCACTATGAACGTAGGGGCTCGATACGCCAGCGATTTTCGAGCCATTCATCTTATCTACACCCGATACGATTCCGTAATAAAGGTTGTAGGAAGTAGCGTTTGTTATGGAGTTCCAAGACAAGACAATTTGACCGTCAGCAACAGTTGGAGTCTGTAATGTTGGCGCTTGTGGCGGATTCGACTGGGGAGCAGAGGGTGTAGCGCTCACTTCGTTCGAAACAACGGACTCTACCGTAGCGTTTACTGCTGTGATGCGAAAGAAATATGTAGTTCCGTTCGCGAGACTGCTAAGCACAAATGGACTGGACACGCTTACTCTTTGAGTGCCATTAGCTGTTGTAACTCCTGACGATGCTCTGTAGTAGAGGTTATAAGAAGTTGCTCCACTAGACGATAACCAGATCAACGTTACCTGGGAATCGCTGGCGGTCGCGGACTGCAGCAATGGTGCGGCAAGCGTTGGGTTGCCAGCACTCCCCAGTGAACCGACACCACCCGAATTACCAGTCCCATTTCCAACACACGCAATCGCGGCACTGACCAATAAGCAAACCGATGTGACGAGTAGAACCCAAGGATCTCGCTGGACCATTTTACCCTCCTGCGGAGTTTGCGACGAGGGTAGGCGGTTCACGAAGAGGGCGCATACCCTAAGCCGTCATTGCAGGTCCTGTCACAAACCTCCGTTACGAGCTTTACGAGCAGCGCCCAAAAACGGACGCCGCTCTCAACTGCTCCACTCGTAACGGATACGCAAACGTGACAGGTTTGCAATGACAATGAAAGCCAATCGGAGCGGATTGCTTTCTATTCGGAGCCTGTTCAAAGGCTCCTGATTATCAGCTTATTTAGTCGCGTGACCTCCTGTATTGAAACCTTGAATGAAGATGGAATTTCTCTAACTTGACCCCATGTAAGTAAGGTGTACAGGAAAGTGCAAGCGAAAATTTTGGAACGCGATTTTTTTTATGTCCTTACGGGTACACCACGAACTTTATGCCCTTACGGGCACACAACGAACTTTTTATACATCGGCGGGAGCAGCAGAAGTGTCAGGAAGTTGTCGAATATTATTCCGCCGATGACGACACTCGCAAGAGGACGCTGGACTTCCGCGCCGACTCCTTCGGAAAGCGCCATCGGGAGGAACCCGAGAATGGAGACGAGCGCGGCCATCACGATCGGCCGGAGTCTGGATAGCGCGCCCTCGATAATCGCGGCGTTCCCTGTAGTTCCGGATTCCTCGATTTCGCGGATTGTCGCGAGCATCACGAGCCCGTTCAGCACCGACACACCGCTGACGATCACGAATCCGACCCCCGCGGCGATAGTGAAGTCAAGCCCGCGGACGAACAGCGCCGCGAGTCCGCCCAGGGTAGCGAATGCGGGACCGAGAAAAATTATGAGGGACGCCACGAGCGAACCCGTGCTAATCCGAAGCAGGATGAAAATGAGCGCGAGCGCCAGCGGCACGACGATCATCAGGCGGAGGGACGCGCGCTCCAGATGCTCGAACTGTCCGCCGTATTCGACGTGATAGCCGCCTTCCGCGGGGAGTTCAAGCTCATCCTGGATTCGCTCGCGCACTTCGCGAACGAACCCGCCAATGTCTCTTCCCGTGACGTTGCACTGTACGACGATCCTGCGCTTCTGCCACTCGCGAGTGATGGTCGATGGTCCCTCCACTTCGCGAATCGTCGCGAGGTCCGCTAGCCGGAGTCTTTCCCCCGACACGGCTTGCACAGGGATATTCGCTACGTCGCTTGCGGTTGTCCTGTGTTTTGGCGCAAGTCTGACGCAAAGATCGAATCTTCGCTGATCCTCGCGGATTTCGCCCGCTTTCCATGTTCCGATACTACTGACGACGTCCATCGCCTCGCGAACGGTGACGCCGCGCCTCGAAAGCGCGTCGCGGTCCAGCGAAATTTCGAGCACAGGCTGACCTGTGATCTGCTCCGCGAACACGTCCGACGCGCCATCGATACTCTGAAGGATTGTCTGCACTTCCGCGGCTTTTTCGCGGAGCGTATCCAGATCGTCTCCGAAGATCTTGATTCCAAGGTCGGAGCGGATCCCTGCGATCATTTCGTTGACGCGCATCTCTATGGGCTGCGTGAAAATCATGCGCATACCGGGCATTCCGGATAGCTCCTCGCGCATCTGGCTAGTGAGTTCGTCCTGCGTTTTCGCGCGGGTCCACTCGGTGCGATCTGTGAGCGTAATGAACACGTCGCTCAGTTCGATGCCCATCGGGTCGGTTGCGACTTCCGCGGTCCCCGTCCGGGTCCAGACGTTTTCGATTTCCGCCGGGAATTCTTCGAGCAGCGTCATTTCGATCTGGGTTCCGTAGCGGATGCCTTCCTCGATGGACGCGCCCGACAGCCGGACGGTGTTGATTACGATGCCCGTTTCGCTGAGCCTCGGAATGAATTCCGCGCCCGTATTCGACGCAAGCGCGAAAATCCCCGCGAACACCAGCACGGGAAGAGCGCAGAAAAGCGCGGGTTTTCGCAGCGTGAGCGAAATCGCCGGTTTGTAGAGTCTTTTGAGGAAGTTCACGATGCGATCCCTGTGCGCCTTTTTCGGAGTTTTCAGAAACAGCGCCGCCAGGGCGGGCATCGCGGTGCAGATAAGAATCACCGACCCGGACAGCGCAAACAGAATCGTGATCGACATTGGCGCGAAGAGTTTGCCCTCGATTCCTTCGAGCGCGAGCAGCGGAAGGTACACGATCATATTGATGGTCTGCGCGAAAATCGTCGGCCTCGCAACCTGGATCGACGCGCGTTTCACAAGCTCTAACCGCGAAAGCGAAGGCGCGCCTTCCTCTATCCGCCGCACGTTGTTTTCGATCATCACGAGCGTGCTGTCCACGATGAATCCGAAGTCGATCGCGCCGAGGCTCATGAGGCTGCCCACGATTCCGTACTGCCACATTCCCGTGAACGCAAAGCAGAGCGACAGCGGAATCGCCGCCGCGACGATCAGCCCCGCGCGCAGGTTTCCGAGGAACAGAAACAACACCGCGATAACGAGCAGCGCGCCTTCGATTAGGTTTGTTTTCACCGTCGCGATGACCTGATCGACGAGTTCCGTCCGATCGTACACCGGGACGATCTCGACCCCCTCCGGAAGCGTGCTCTGGATTTCCGCGACTTTGTCCTTCAGACGAGTCGTGACCTCCGCGCTGTTTTCTCCTTTCAGCATGAAACCGAGGCCGAGCACCGCTTCCCCGGCTCCGTTCGCCGTCGCGGCGCCGCGGCGGATTTCGTGCCCCACCGTCACGTCCGCGACGTCGCGGACGTTCACGCTGACGCCTTCATAGGTGCGAAGGAAGGTGCTTTCGATGTCGGGAACGTTTTTCATAAGCCCCTGCCCGGAGACGATTTCGAGTTCGCCCGCCTGCACAATGTTTCCGCCCCCTGTGGCGACATTGTTTTCGCGCAGCCTTTCGTGTACGTCCCCGAGGGTAAGTTCATAGCCCATCAGCGAATCGAGATCGACGAGCACGTGATACTGCTTCGTTTCGCCTCCCCAGGTGTTGACCTCCGCGACTCCGGGAACGCTTCTGAGCCGCGGCCTTATCACCCAGTTCTGGATCGTCGTAAGCTCTTCGAGCGATCTTCCGTCGCCTCGGACGAGATAGTGGAACACCTCCCCAAGACCCGTGGCGGCGGGTCCAATCTCCGGCTGCGGCGCGCCATCCGGAAGCTCGATCATCTGCATGCGTTCTAAAATGAGCTGACGCGCGAAGTAGAGGTCCACGTCGTCACCAAATATCGCTGTAACCTGCGAGAGACCGTACTTCGAAATCGAGCGCACTTCCGAAAGCCCCGGTATTCCTGAGATCGCCTGCTCCACGGGAAACGTCAGTTGCTGCTCGACCTCGATCGGCGACAGCGCGGGCACCACGGTGTTTATCTGCACCTGCACGGGAGTCGTATCGGGAAACGCGTCCACGGGAAGCCGCGAATACGAAAAAGCGCCCAGCGCGATCAGTCCCGCAAGAAGCATCAGAACGACATAGCGACGATCTACCGACCATGAAATAATCGAGTTGATCATTTGGAGCTTTCCTCCACCTCGCAGCAACCGGCGCCTATGCTTTCCTTCATCAGTTCCGTCTTGAGCAGAAAGCTGCCAGTTGTGACGATCTGCGCGCCTTCTTCGAGGCCTTCGCGAAGAACGTAATAACCTTCGTTCGCGTAGTCGATCGTGACCTTACGCGGCGCGAACTCGGTCTCGCTCCGACGCTCAAAAACGACGTTGCAGCAGCCTTCCCAGTGAACCGCCGACTTCGGCACGACGATACTTGGCACAGAGTCGTAGACACGCACCGACGCGCGCGTGAACATTCCGTCCCTTAGCGCGCCTCTCGTGTTATCGAGTTCCGCGCGCACTTTCAAGGTACGCGTTCGAGGATCGATGGACGACCCGATCCAGGCGATTTCTCCCGAAGCGGTTTCGTTCCGCGGGCCGGGAACTTTGATCGTTACTGGAGCGCCGAGTCTCACGCTGCCTGCGGAATCCTGATGAATATCGATCATCGCCCACATTCGCGACATGTCGCACAGATCGAAAAGGACATCGAAATCGTCCGTGAATTCGCCGAGCACCGCGTGGCGCGCGGCGATTTCCCCGTCGAACGGCGCCTTTACGTTCAGAAGGGGAGACGTGTCGCTGGTCAGGACAACGCTTTCGATTTCCTCGTCCGTCAGTCCAAGGTTTCCAAGCGCCCTTTGTGCGCGGTTTTCCGCGAGCTTCGCCTCCACTAAATTCGTCTCCGCTTCGAGAAGCGATAGTTCGCTCGTGGCTCCTCCTGCGAGCAGCGAGTGAAACCGTCCGAGATTGCGTTCAGAGAGAACAAGGCGCGCATTCGCTGCGATAAGGTCGCTTTTAGCTTCGGAAAGCTCCGATGAGTCGATGACGAGCAGCGTTTCGCCTTTCGTCACTTTCGCTCCGACGTCCGATAGCACCCGGCTCACCACGCCTTTCACACGCGATGAAATGTGGGCGTATCGGTTTCCGTCAAAGACGATTTCGCAGTTCGCGCTCAGGTCCTCGGTGATGCTCCTTGTTGTAACAGCGAAATACTCGAGGCCCGCGCGCTTCGCGATTTCCGCATTGGCGAACTTCACCACAAGCGAACTCGTCTCGCACGTATCGCTGTTCCGCCTGGACGCGCGGAGATTCGCGTCCCGCGGATGCACAGGATTCGCGGCGCCGTCTTCCGTCCGCCCGGAAGGATCGTCCGGATTGCAAATCTTGCAGCGGGATTCGGGCAGTTCGTGCTCCTCGCACCAGTCCTTCTCAGCCTTGTAGCCCGCAATTACCGCGGGCTTGCACTTCCAGCAAAGAGCCTCCGCGACGCCATGTCCTTCGCAGTAGCCTTCGCTCTCGATAAGCGAGGGATCGCACCACGCGCACTCCGCTTCCGCGATTCCGTGCTCGTCGCACCACTCGACTTCGCCTTGACCCTCGCTGATTTCATTTTTTTCACCTTCACCGTTGCAGGATAAAAACATCGCCGCCGCGATTGCCAAAAATAGAGTCTTTCGTAATTTCATTTTTCATCTCCAAATAGAAATTAGGGGTGGCACGGGCATCTTGCCCGTGTTTCATTTTAGTCCACATCACGGACGAGACGTCCGTGCCGCTTTAACCCCGTGGAGGATGAAAAACGCCGCGCTCCAGCGCCGGCTTTGGCGATGAAATCAGCCGAGGAAACAAGGTAGTCGAAATGTCGAGCTGGAAAGCAGGAATGTCCGGCCCACGAATAAACGCGAACCCCGTGCAGCATACCGCGAGACAATTTCTGCAATCGTGGTCCTGATCGCCGTCCGTTTCGCAGTTATCGGAGCCGAGAATCTCTTGAACGTCATTCACGTCGCAGCAGGCGCTTACGATCGTTTCATCGCTCGAATTGCAATTGCTCCCGCACTGCGCCGGGACGAACCCAGGCAGACCGCTCGCGACGATTCCGATTATTGCGATTACAGTTACGATCACGTCCGTACCCCTGAGGACTCTTTTATCCTTCGGCGCAAAACTACCATCGCATACGTCGGAAGCGCAAGTATAAACATGGCGAGTACCATTTTCTGCGCGCTTGTGAAACCTAAAGACGGGTCTTCACCTGATCTTTCGTATTCGATGAAGAATCTGAACGCGCAGTAAACGACGATCAGCGCCAGAAAAACCTCACCCGACGCTTTCCGGCTCCGTCTGGCGTAGAGTTTCACGAAATAAATCGAAAGCGCTAAAAACAGCAGCAGCGCGAAAAGGCTCGAAACCGTCTGCGCCGGAAACAGATAGACGAATCTGCTGCCGAATCCCACGTACGGCTGCGAGTTCTCTGGAAAGACGACCGCGTACCAAGGCGCATCCTCGGCGCGTTCGCAGATAAACGTCCCGTAGCAGCAGCCGTTCAGGAAGCATCCAACGCGCACGAACGCGAGGCCGATCGCCACGCCCGGCGCGAGGATTTCGAGTATCGCAAGGACGCTGAGCTTTCTCCACAGACAGAAAAGGATCGCGCAGACGAACGCGAGAACGAATCCGCCGATGAAGCTCAGCCCGCCCTCCCAGATTCGAAGCGCGCCCCCGATGTTCTCGCTGAACGGAACGTCGCTTCCTCCAAACCCGGGCGCGACGCTCCAGTGCTCGACGACGAACTGGATTCTCGCGCCCAGTAGCCCCGCGAAAAGCAACACGAGTCCGAGGTCGAGAATGCGGTTCTGGTGAATCCCGAACGCCTTCGCGCGGTATAGACTGCTCCAGATGGCGACGATAAACCCTAGCATCACCATGAAGCCGTAGCTGTATATGGGGATCGTTCCGAAGATTTTCCACAAAACTGGAAGCATAGGTTAGTGGTCAGTTGTTAGGCCGCGCGAAACAATAAGTTGTACAAAATCGCGCCCAGAGTTGCGTCAGGTTTGAATTGCACGAATGAGTCAAACCGGAGTCGTAGCTATTGTTCCGGTGAGGATTTGACGACTGAGTGCGATGCGAAGATGGCGTGAATATGGGATGCGAGATGTAAAAGTTATTGTTTCGCGCGTCCTTAGTATAAACAAAATCTGAAATCTGAAATCTGAAATTTGAAATCAATCACGGGACTTTACGCACGAGTGGGAATTCTTCATAATACCCGGCTCGCTGAAACAGTTTACGAATGAAAATAGAAGAGGCAAAAGTGGCTGCTTCCACCGTAGAAAAAGTATCGCCGACAGAGGCTAAATTCATTCTCGATGATACGATGCGCGCGGTCAAGGCGATGAAGGCGAGCTGGCTCCACGTCGCGATCAATCTGAAAAAAATCCGCAATGACGAACTCTGGAGGTTCGCCAAACCGCAGGTGGTAAGCTACGACAGCTACGTGCTGGACGTGCTGAAGCTGAACAAGTACGTCGCCGCGAGGATGCTCCGAGCGATGGAGTACTCCGAGGAGAAGCGCCCGGGTTTCGTCGAGGATTTCGAAAGCAACCCCGGACGAGACGTTCCAAGTTTCGACGTGGTCGATCAGCTCCGCAGGGTCGAGGATCGTTTCGTCGATCGCCCCAGCGACTTCGGCGACCTCGAAAAAAGCGTCTTCGACGAAGGCGTTGGCCGGACGATTCTGAAGCGAAGGATCGAGGAGAAACTCACGCCCGCGGTATCTAGCTACGAGGAAGAGCCGGAGGAAAAGGAAGAGCCGGACTCGCCAGAGAAGGTTCTGAGCGACCTGAAGGTCATCGAACGCAGGATGTTCAAGTTGAAGGAGATTCCCGAGGAAGCGCGGGAAAAGATGTATGAACTTGTTTCGATAATCGCGCAGCACTCCGATTAGGAAACTATCGTAGGCACCTTGGACCGCGGACGTCATCGTCCGCAAAAGGTGTTGGTTCGGTGAAACATGTCCCCGGCACTTACTAGCTTCTTCGGAAGTCGCATTTTTGCTTTGAATTAGTTCTCCGATGGCTACGAAAGTGCAGGGGATGTTTCGATTTGACTTGGGTCAGCAAACGAGCATCTCGCATAATGCTGTATATAAGACATATTATGTCAATAATAATGGACTTTAAAATCGAGTTTCGGTGCGAGTTTCGATAAATCGTTTCACGCTCAAATTCCTCATTTCTTGATCTTTTGAAATTCGCGCAACATAGGCTCCAAAGACACATGTTTATGCGTGGAACATTCAGGCACGTGGAAACTCGTTTATAAGTACCGGCTTGGCAACAACGTTGAATCGGAACCGCCCCGGCACTTCCACAATGGTATATTAAGAATTCCAGAGCGAAATGGAGTTCTCTGCCCTAGCGGTTAAGTGCCGGGGACGTGTTTCACCGAACGCATACTATTTTCGCGGTAAAGATGTGCAGTATGATGAGACGTCTCGCCTGCGAAATAGCCTCGGACATACTTCATACCGCTGGCTGGCGTCGTTTAGCCTTCTTCCTCGCGAGCTTCTTGTTGAAATCGTCCATGATCTCACGGAGAATGCCTTCGCTGATCCCCGCCCGTCGGAGTTCGATAACCTTGAGGGCTTTCTGGTACACATTGTATGAGGAGATCGATACATACCTCCGAATTTTTTTGATTTGGAGAAAAGTTCGCCCTTCGTTATGCACAAGGTCGAAGACTTTTCGCAGTTCCCCAACGAGCACGTCGCGATCGTTCAGCAGGTCGTAGATTTGCTCCATCTTGCGATGAATGAATTCCGGCGTCTTGCGCGCCCGGCTGAGTTCGTGGTAAATAGTCTTTGTTTCGAGCCTCGGGAGCTGTTTCTCCACGTCTTCGCAAATGGTTGTGCAGGTCTCCCGAAGTTCACACGAAAAGCATTTTTTCATCATGTCCACCTTTCAGAGTGCAGCTAACATAAGTTAGTATTTTGTTAGCATATACCTATGGCGGACATTTTTAGGAATTCCGAAACCCGTTTCACCCCGATCACGGATGAGTTGATATTAAATTCGTACCGTCTACGAATTTTTCGTAATATTTTGATCGGCGCTGATAATCGAACAGTAAATTCGTAGACGGCACGAATAAAATGAAATATTCTCACCTGAGTAAGAACGCGTCCACGAACAGAGCGGCTTTCAAAAGCGCCTCCGACACCGTCTCCTCTGCTTCGATTTCTATCGTTTCCGAGGGTGGCGAACTGTCGCTAATCGAGAACCCAGCCTTAGCCAGGTATAGCCGGACGACTTCCGCGGCAAGCGAGGCGCCGCTAACGCGCACGACGGTTTTCAGGATTTCGAGCTGATTCGCGAACTTCGCGCCTCGGAGCAGCAGATGGCGCGAGTACAGATCGACGATCTCGTCGTCTTCCCGCCTCATCCCGGCCCACGCCCGATCAGACGCATCAGCTCGGCGTTCTGCGCCCTCAGCGCTTCGTTCTCGCGCATGAGCTGTTCGTTTATCTGTTTCTGCTGCTGAGTGAACGTGTCGAAGCGCTGCGTAAGTTCTTGAATCTTGCTCCGAAGTTCCTCGTTGATTTCGCGCTGCTGCGCGTTTGTCGTGGACTGCTCTTCAAGCCGCTTGTTCAAATCCTGAAGCTCGCTATTCACGGAATCGAGCGTCGAGTTGACCCCTTCAAGCTCCGTACCAAGCTGTGCGATCCTGCCCTCGTGAATCGCGACTTTTTCGTTTAGTTCCTCGATCTGAAGGTCGTGTTTCGCGGACCTTGCGTCGATCACGTCCATCCGCGCCTTCATTGCCACAAGGCCCGACGGGGAGGATGAATTCGACCCGCCGGGATTGTTCGCGATCAGACTCGTGAGGTCTTCCGCCTTCCCAGGGCCGAAAAGGAAGTAATAGATGAATCCAAGGAGTCCGCCGAGGAACAGAAGGTAGTACGTCGCGCCAAATACCTTTCCGCGAACCCTTCCTCGTCTCGACTTATGAGGTGGGAGGTTCGAATTCTGGACGATCGTCCCCTCCGCTTTTCCCGGCGTCTGGTTCTGATACTGATAATGTGCCATGTTACCGTGCCCCACAAACCTTACCCTCGCCTCCACCGGCGGCGCCGGCGGAGTATCGAGAGGTCTATTGTCATTATAACAACCATTTCTCGTTTTTAACATATCTTGTCCAAATTCCGTTTCGAATATAGTTGAAACCCGAGGAAGGTCAATGGCGCGCTGGAGTGAGACACGAACAACGCGAACTGTCGTATGCTCTGGGAGCCGCGGAAGTCTCGACCGCTCACCATATCGAACATACTCCTTCAATACTTTACCGGAGACGACAGGAATATCCTCGAACCGACTTGCCCGCTCCCGGGGAACTCGATCCTCGATCCTCGATCCTCGATCCTCGACGATCAGTTGCTCCCACGGAATACCCGGCGGAACGTGTTTCTGATTTCGACCCGGCGAAGTTCGTTCTTGTCAGTCGGATACGAGATGCCGTCCATGAATTTCAGATTGAAGTCGATGTCCGCGAGTTTGCTCGCCGGGAATTCCGCGTCCGCGAAGGAGCGGGCCGCGCTTTTAAGCGTCTCCCACGTTTCCGGATCGCCTGCGACCTCCGCGAAGTTCACCCGCGCGGCCTCGGAGTTCCCGAGAACGTCGCCAGACGCCGCGAAAAGGAACTTCGCAAGCCTTCGCTGATGGACGTGCATCCGCGTGTCGTCCTTCACGGCTTCGACGAATTCCGCGCCCTCGCTGACGTCGCCTCGCTTAAGAAGCATCGCGCCGAGCGCGAGTTTGTAGTACGGGCAATCGTCGACCTGCACCGCGAGTCGCAGACTCTCGATCGCTCCATCCGCGTCGAACTCCTGATGCTTTTTCACGTATGCGTCTACGAAATGCGGATAACCCGGAAACTCGTCCGCGATTCGCTCCGGCCCAGAGCCGACGCTTTCGAAATCGAGGTTCTTCGAAGTGTACCCATCCGCGAAACCGTTCTCTAGTGAAAGCTTAAGCCAGCGTCCGTGCGTTACGGGCGCTCCGTCGATGCCGACGTAGAACGCGAGTTCGTCGGGGAGGAAAATCACGCTCTTGACCTGATCGATCGCGGTGACGATGTACGGGCTGTAGCTGATCCGCTCGCTCGTGGTCGAATCGACGCGATCGCGCATAATATCGAGCATATCGCCGAGGTCGATTTCTTCGTCCGCGCCAAGCCGCGCGTTCAGCCGGTCGAGGCGCGTACGATTCTGATACGCGGTGGTGAAGCTGAAATGAAGCTCATCTTCACGGCGATCCTTCGCGGTGTAATTGTTCGTGAGCGCGCTCGTGCCATCGTCGCGGCGGACGACGGTGACGCCTGCGCCGTCGATCTCGATGACTGCGGCGTGCGCGACTCCGTCCACGCGATCCGTGATGTGGCAAAGCCAGCCGCTGACGTTCCCGCGGGTCGAAGCGATTTCCTCCATCATCTTCGCGGCTTCGTCGATGCTGGCGCAGCGCTGCACGACGCGGTGGATCGCGGTGAGTATCGGAACGCCGCCGAGGTTGACGTTTTTCGTCAGCGCGGAGTGAAGCCCGATCGCGAGTCCTTTTTCGTTCATCGCGGTGATGCCCGCGGTGAAGAGTCCCACAGGCGCGATGCAGACGAAGCGGTATCCCACGTCCGGCTCGACGAAACTCACGCAGGGATACTTATCGTAGCTCCCGATGCCGAAGTAGTCCTGATTGCGTCCGAAGATGCGCGCGCCGTCCGCGGTTTTTTCGCCGAACGCGATCGCGCTCGAACAGCCGAAACTCTCGATGATTCCGGTCTCCGCCCGCGCGATGCCGAGGCTTTCCGCCCGCGCGACGAGCACATGCTGCGCGTCCGGCGAAAAGTAAGCCTTGAGCGGTGAAACCCGCGAGTTGTCGAGAACGTCATTGAACGCCTGTACCATCGATGCGTCGTCGCTGCCGCCGAGTTCCATCTGCATGAAGAAAAGTCCGTCTGCGAGCGGGCTTCCGAGGTTCTGGAGGAATCCCTCCGGCAGAACTCCGCGGATCGCGTCGTCGAGCTTGTCCGCCGCGGTAGGGAGATAGCCTTCGTACATCATCTCGCCGATGAGGTTCGCATACGCGAGCGAGGTTTCGTAGGCGCTACCTTTGAGATGCAGGATCGACAGTCCGTGCTGCGTGACCATCGTGTTCTCGCCGAAGGTCTTTACTTCGATTTCGTCCGCGTAAGCGTTCACGGCAAAGCTGAAGATCAAAGCGGCGGGAAGAACGAGTTTCTGAATCATCAAGACCTCCGGTAAAGCTGAGGTAAACAACTCTACAAACTTTCGCCAAAAATAGCTCGAAAAATCGTAAGTGTTCACGGGATTTCCCTCTCCCTCTGGGAGCGCATCTTGTGTGACAAGTGCCGAAGGCGGGAGAGGGGCTGTGTAATTTCAGATTTCAGATTGCAGATTGAACTTCTGCATTCTGACTTCTGCATTCTGGCTTGTGACTACTACTCCCCATTACTTTTCGCCCTCACCTCCCGACCTCTGATTTTGTTGTCATTGCTGTCTTTCGGATGTAGATTGATCGCCCTTAGGAAATAAACGGAGAAGAATGTGGAATATGAAATCTCTATAACTCCCGGCGAAGTCGAAAGCATCCTGAAAGCGGGACTTCCCGAAGCGGAGGTTCACGTAACCGGCGACGGCAGGCATTTCGAGGCGCGGATAGTGTCGAACGAATTCGAAGGCCTCGGGCTGATCGCGCGGCACAGGAAGGTCTATGCGGCGCTCGGGGAAAAGATGGGAAACGAAGTCCACGCGCTTTCGATAATCGCGAAGACGCAGGCGGAACTCGGCGGATAGCGTTCCCTGCCGCCGGACTGCTGCGCAAAGGAACTCGATATACGTTCAAAGACAGACTTACAATTTTGGCGTTCCGGAATCGGGCGCCTTACACAGGAGAAGAGGAAAATGGAAGACCTTCAGGAAAAAGTGAAAAAGCAAGTTCACGGAAGCGACGTCGTGCTCTATATGAAGGGCACGCCGCAGATGCCGCAGTGCGGGTTCTCGGCGCAGGTGGTCGAAATCCTTCGTCGCTGCGGAGTCACGAACTACGCGAGCTACGACGTTCTCGAGTCGATGGACTTCATGGCCGCGGTGAAAAAGTACTCGAACTGGCCGACGAATCCGCAGCTCTACATCCGCGGCGAATTCATCGGCGGCTGCGACATCACTACGGAACTCTACCAGAAAGGCGAACTGCAGAAGATGCTCGACGGCGCCGGCTCGAAGTCGGATGAGAATTAGCGACTATTTGCAAAGTATTTCAAGCCGGACTGGATTTCTCTTCGGCAGAAAACGAACGTCTCGTGCGATTGGCCATGACAAACCTTCTGTCTGGGAACTATACTAACTCCAGACACCCGTTTGTCCAATTCCGAGAGAAGCAAAACACAATGAACACACGGAAAACACTGAAATCGGTGTGAGGTGGGGGGGG
>JANLHZ010000305.1 GCA_024653775.1 Planctomycetota bacterium
CTTTCTTGCGATTCTTCGGAGTTCGGGTTTCGAAACATTGATGGCGTCATGCGCGTATTTCATCGCCTGAGAAATGATCCTCTCGTTTTCGATTCCCCGAAGGTGAGACAGCGCCCTGTCCACCGCTTCAATCTTATCCGGAAACGTGTGGCCTTTCAACAATGTAAAGCAAGCTGAAATCTCCGGAGTCCCTTTTATTTCGCTGAAATCCATTTTGGGCAGATTTATGAGAATCATTTTTGAGTCGTCAAGAAACTCGATCAACTTCTGGTCTTCGACATCGAAGACATCCGAGTACCTCAGCTCTCCGCGAATTCGCTTTCTTCCGTTGTATATCACGAAAACGTAAATGCCTGGGAGTTTCGATACCTTTTGCCCCTTAGCCGCCATTTCCGCGATGTATCGATCCCAGATTCTGACCTTGTATTTCAGAATTCGAAACAGGGTCAAGTTTTGGAAATTGCTGCTGTTTTCGATGAGGAAATATACTAGCGTCTTTTTCTTCTTTCGCCTCGCAGAATAAAGCACGTCGGTCTGCGATCCTTTCAGATCGTCGTCGACGAAAGAGCCTGGTTCAAGCTTGAAGCTTCCGGGAACGATTTGATCGTAGAGTCCCGGCGGTCCGTAATGCTCAGCGATGGACATCGCGTTTTCCGGTATCTCCATAACGGATTTTGAATACAGATCGTGAAGCATCGGATTTCGGATCCCTTCCTTAAGGACGCGCGTCCTAAAGAAACTTTCAGGCCTGAAAGTTTCTTTAAATCTAACAGTTGCGTGAGCGTAGTTGAACAAGCGCCCGGAAAACCGGCTATGACGATATTCCGCTGCGAACCTGGTTTTTCATGGGACATGGCACGGACGTTGCTATGATGGATTGAAGCAACCTTTCTCCAGTTTTGAGAATTCCAGGAATTAAAAGCCATGATGTTCAGATGCACCATCTGTGATAATAAGTTCGAAGTCCCCGCAGACGCCGGGAGCGTCAAGTGCGCGTCCTGCGGGTTCGAGCACAATCTGAGCGGGGCGACGGTCTCCCTCGAAGTCGGCTCGGAAGCGGTGCAGACCGAGGTCTACAAAAGCCCGCCTCGCTGGCACCACAAGTACCTGCCCGAGGGTTACGAACTGGGCGGCTACCGCATCGAGCACTGCATCGCCAAGGGCGGCATGGGAGTCGTCTACCTCGCGACGCAGATGAGTCTCGGACGGAAGGTAGCGATAAAGGTGCTCGCGACGGAATTCGCCCACGAGCCGGATTTCCAGGCGCGTTTCGAGCGCGAGTCGAGAACGCTCGCGGAGCTGTCGCACCCCGGAATCGTCAGCATCATAGACCGCGGCCGCGACGGCGAAATCTTCTTCTTCGTGATGGAGTACGTCGAGGGAGTCAGCCTCCGCGACGTGATGGAGGAAAAGCAGCTCGGGCCTATGGAGGCGTTTCGCATCATACGCCAGATCTGCGAGGCGCTCGAGTTCGCCCATATGAAGGGCGTCGTCCACCGCGATATGAAGCCCGAGAACATCCTCGTCGACAAGGCGGGTCGCGTCAAGATCACCGACTTCGGCCTCAGCCGGATCATCACGCAGGCAGAGACCGAGAGGATCACGAAGACCAACACGATAATGGGAACCTTCGATTATATGGCTCCCGAGCAGCGCGAGAAGTCGAAAGCGGTCGATCACCGCGCGGACATCTACAGCCTCGGCGTGATCTTCTACGAGATGCTCACCGGAGAGCTTCCCGTCGGCAAGTTCGATCCTCCTTCGAGAAAAAGCGACGGCGTGACGATCGAACTCGACAAGGTCGTACTCAAGATTCTCGAGAAGGACCCGGACCGCAGATACCAGCGCGCAAGCAACGTCGCGACGGAAGTGGACCGCGTCGAACGCACGTCATCGACCGGAAGGAAGCGCGGAGCTTCCCACGACGCCTGGGGAACCGAGGAAACGAGTTTCGCAAGCGACGTGAAGAGCTTCTACCCATGGGCAAAGAAGCGCGTCAACGAGGACAAAAAGCTCCGGAGCAAGTTCGTCTACACGCTCGCGTTCGCGCTCGCGGGGCTGATTTTCGCGCTCCCGGCGTTTTTCATCGTCGCGGGGATCATTCTACTGACCGCGATCGTGCGCCTTTTCAATGGCGAGTGCGAGGCTGTGGACGAGCATGTCGATCGCGCGGGGAAGAAGATTCGCAAGGCCGCGATAAAGATCGAGGCGCGCGCGGAGAAAGCCGCGAAGCACGTTGCGGCGAAGGCGAAGAAGCTCGGGGAGAAGTTTGGCGAGAAATACGAAGAAAAAGGCGCCGAACTCGGCGCGAAGTTCAAGGACGACGCGAAGGCGTTCGCAAAGGATGCCGGCGCGTTCGCGAAAAAGACCGCCGCGCACGCGAAGGCGTTTCTCGACGAGCACATGAAAAAAGCCGGAGCCGCGCAGGAAGAAGACGTCCCGAACGTCAGCGACATCGAAATCGCGGATGAAGCGCGGGAGATCTTCGCGCCAGAATCCGAGCGTATGGACGCCTACGTCGACGACCGCGGGCAGCTATTCGTCGACGTCAAACGAATCCGCAGGAAGCTGTCCGGCGAGGACGATTCCGACATCGTCGCCAAGACCCTCCCGAAAAAGCCGAGCGGGTTCTTCGGATTCATCGGGCGCGTCATCGCTCTTATCCTGATGGTATTCTTCAGCCTCGGAGCCATCGGCGTCGTGCTCGCGAACTTCCACGCAGTCGATCAGGTCGAGATCGCGGCGACTATCGCTATAAACGAAGCCATGCCCGACATGCTGAGGGATCCGGAGGGTCTCGAAGGTCTCAGATGGCTGCGCCAAGCGGACGATCGTCAGATCATAGGCTTCCTCGGCGGCGCGCTGCTGATGATCTATCTCGCCGCGAGCGTCGTTTTCGGAATCGTCGGCGCGATGCTCCGCGCGGGAGGCAAATCTGGCTACGGCCCGATGCGGATCGCCTGGGTCGCGATGTTCATAAGCTTCGGCGGTGCCGCGGCGCTTATCTACGCAATGACGCCCGTCGCGCAGAAATGGGCCGGGTACGCCTACGACCTCCGTTCCGAAAACGATGAGGTCCGGAAGCACGCCGTCGACGAAATCCAGAGCAAGTATTTCTTCCAGACTGGAGACGACGCGCTCGCCGAGGCGCAGATCGAACTCTCGGCGACTACTCTCGCGAACTCGGAGGCTTATACCTTCGACGACTACTCCTTCGATCTGGACGTCTCCCGCAGGACCGCGCTCGAGTCGAACAACACCTACGCGAAGACGAAAGCCAGGCGGCTCCTTTCCCACGTCACCACTTTCGCCCTCGCAAAGACCGAAGGCTACGGGTATGACGCCCCGACCACGTCCCTGATAGCGGGGGTCGTCATCGGCGACGGCCCCGGCGAGGGATTCCTCGAGGACCCGGACCAAAGCCTCCGCAAGGAAGCGTCGAACGTGCTGGACAGAATCACCGACAAGAGATTTTCAGGTTACAATTACCGATCGAGGTCGAAATCGAACGTTTATAACCTTCTGGACTTCGGCTACGATCCCGCGAAAGACCCGGAATCGGCGGAAACCTTCGAAGCCGCGACGAACTGGAGGGAATGGAGACACATGCTCGAGTATCCGTTCGATGCACTGAAATTCACCGAGACCGAAAACCCGGAGATTCGCGCCCGGAGGCTGTGGATGTACGCCGACCTGGTATATCGTCAGACGAGCTACTCGTGGAGAGAATCCAAAATGCGCGATCGGGACGGTTCCGCGCTGATGTTCCTCGAAGCGCTTTTGAACCCGGAGAGCAACCATCTCCAGGCCGCGGGGTATGCTTCGATACAGCTTCTATGGGGCGCCGGGGACAGAATCGACGTCAACGACTTCCCGCTGTTCAAGCAAAATCGCGGAATGGACGAGATTTGCAACGTAATGGAAGATGTGATCGAAGATATCACGGATGAGGTCGGCGAGTGGGGTGATCTGGAAGTAGTAGACTCATTACGTATATTTCTATTCGTCGTAAAGAACGAAGATTCCATAGCGAAGTACATGGGAGGCGTGTCAGACGAAATCGAAGACCTACTAAAAGAGGTAAACAAGAAGCATGGAAGCACTCTTAAAGAAGCTTTGGAAGCTTCGGAGCAATTCCGTAACTCAAATTCAAATAATCAACAAAATGAAGATTAGTGAAAAAGGAGGTGGATAAAAATTTTTGAAGCAGTCGAACCAATAAGGTAGAATTGGAGTAGATACAGTAGAATTCTAAGGATTTCCAACTTTTAGGAATAATGAAAAGAGAGGTTTGAAATGTCAGGATGTTGTTTTCATGGAGGTTCGAAAATGAAGAAAGTTCTGTTTCTTACAATTGGCCTTGGAGTCGCTTTCATGCTCGTCGCCAACAGCGGCAAGATCAAGAAGTGCATCCAGGAAGCCAGGAATCGCGACATCGCCGAGAATCCTTCGGCGTACATGATGGACGTCATGAACCAGGTTCAGGACGGCATTAACGAGGTCGACCAGAAGATCTCCGGCGCGAAGTCGGAAAAGGCGGAGTGGGAAGCGAAGAGAGATCGCTTCATGGCCGATCTCGACAAGCTTCAGGTAACGCGCAATCAGTTCGACGCGGTTCTGACCCACATCGGAAGCGTGCTTCGCGAAGCGACTCCCGATCAGACGGTTCGACTGCTGAAGACGCAGCGCGAGTACACCTATAGCGCCGCGCTGGAGCTTATGACGCGCAAGGCGGGCGAACTCGTCGTTCTAGACGAGCAGATTCGCGACATGGAACTGCAAGTCGCGAATGCGAACGAGTGCATCGGACTTTTCGATCCGATCATCGCTGAGCTGGAAGGCAAGCGCGCCGAGCTCGATACCCTCCAGAGGGAGACCGAGCGGGAGACGATCACGCTCCAGCACGAGGCGAACATAGCGAACATCCGCGCCCGTTTCTCCGACGAGAACATCAGCGAAGTCTCCTCGAGGATCGAGGAAATCCGCAATCTCGTCACCGAAAGAGTGCAGGAAGTGAATAATCGCTCCGAGGTCGTCCAGCAGGAGAAGACCGAGAATATCGCGGTTCTTTTCGACGAGCTGAACGGCGAAGTCGTGAGTGAAAGCACCGAGCCGGCGCCCGCCGAGCAGACGGTCGAAGAAATCCTTTCACATTATCTTGGTAACTAGCGGACGCGCGAGGCCTCTGACTCCGGTCAGAGGCCGACCGCCAAAGTTCAGGTTTGGCACAAAATAGAAAGAGAGAATAAAATGTTTCTTGGCTCAGCTTGTGTTGTAACTCTGTGGAAGCCGCTCGTTATCATCGTCGCCGCGCTCGTAGTGGGAAAGCTCATCAAGCTTCTGTTCGCAAAACCGGGCAGCTATAAGCAGGCGAACGTCGGATTCTTCGGATGGCTTTTGATCTTCATCCTCGCGGGATGGGGAGTTAACACCCTTGCGAAAATCCACCAGCAGCGCGAGTACGACGGCAAAACCGGCGTCTGCCCGAGCACGTGGTTTGGCAACTGCGAGGAATTCGGCGTCTGTGGAAACGAGAAGGAGCACTTCGTCATCGAAGGTCAGATCAACGTGAATACCGAGAAGCCCCGCCAGGCGACGATCGCGGAGATCGACTCTCAGCTCCTCGCGCTCGAAAGCAATCTCCAGGCCTATGAAAAGAGCCTCGAAAGCGCCGAGCGTCGTGGGGAGGATCGTCAGGCGGAGTTCTATCGCACGCATATAGACGCGCTTCAGACCCGCATCGAAGACCTTCAGGAAATCCGCACCGAGACCATCCTCGCCCGCGAGCGCGAAGCCGCGGAGAGGAACCTCGAGCAGGTGGATCGTTTCATCGATCATCTTCGCAATCCCGCTGAAGAGAAGGAGGAACCCGCAATAAGGGAATCCGCGCCTTCGAACAGCGAGGAGATCGAGGATATGTTCGAGCAGCTTCCCGAGAACAAGCCGGATCAGTCCGATCGCGAAGTCGAAGATCACTGATCGGTTCTCCGGGAATTTATCTCCTTTGAATCAACATCGAAACGCGGAGCGCCTCGCTCCGCGTTTATTTTTTTTCCTGGGCGGAGCACGTCGATCCGCGTTTATTTCTTGTAACTGTTCACGGTGTAGTTCGCGTTCGTAGTGGCGCCGTAAGGCGTTTCTTTGATCCGCCACACCGCGAAAATATGCTCTTACGAGCACACTACGAACAGACTCCCGCTATAGACTGCGATCTACCCCGTGAACAGTTACTATTTTTTCCCGGGCGGAGCATTTCGTTTGCCACACGCTTCGGTCGGCGGATTTGTACCTTGACATTCAAAACATAGTTTGTTGCAATCAGCGAAGTAGAATTCAGTAGGGATGAACCCCTTTAAAACTTGGTCAAGTCATTCGAGCACCGCTTACGCTCTGAGCACTGGAGGTTTGATTAATGGCAAAGGCGATAGATATCGGCACTTGTTTCATCGTTGGCGCGGAATACAAAGGCGAAAAGGAAAGCTTCGTTTCCGAGCGCGACGCGTTCTTCAGCATGCCGAATGAAGACCTGCAACTTGAAATGCTCACAAAATCAGGCGCGTTCTACGTCCAGAAGGGCGATATGATCTACGTCGTAGGCGACGACGCGCTGAAATACAGCATGCTCACCGGGGACGTTTCGAACTACCGCCGGCCCATGGCGGCGGGAGTGCTGAATCCGAACGAGGAGGAAGCCATCGACATGATCCGCGTGATGATCGAAGGCGTCATCGGGAAAGCGAGCTACAAGGGCGAAGTCTGCGCCGCGACGATCCCCGCGAATCCGGTGGACGCAAGCTTCAACACGACGTTCCACGAGCGCGTGCTGACGCAGTTCCTGGAAGAGCTTGGCTACGAAGTGCGCGCCATCAACGAGGCGCTCTGCATCATCTACGCCGAGAATCCGACGGTCGAGGTCGACGGCGCGGTGCTTCCGTTTACGGGCATCGGCATCAGCTTCGGCGGTGGAATGGTGAACCTCGTCGCGGCGTGGCGCGGAAAGCAACTTCTCGCGTTCAGCGCGGGACGAAGCGGAGACTGGATCGACGCGCAGGTCGCGACTGTGGTGAATAAGCCCGTGTCGAAGTGCATCAGCGTAAAGGAGAAGAAGCTCGATCTGAACAACATCGACCCGCGGGACAAGGACTTCAAAACGCTTCAGGCTCTCGATATTTACTACAACGATCTGATCGAGTACGTGCTGAAGCACTTCCAGAAGGAGTTCAAGAAGACCGAGGCCGCGATCGACGAGCCGATAGAGATCGTCGTCGGCGGCGGCACCGCGTCGATTCCGGGATTCGTGGACAAGTTCAAGCGCGTCCTTTCGAAGACCGACCTTCCATTCGACGTGAAGAACGTCCGTCTTGCGAAGGATCCGTTCAAGTGCGTCGCGCAGGGCGCCCTCATCGCGGCGATCAGCCAGGAAAAGAAAAAGAAGAAGGGCTGAGCGCAAAATATAGTCAAGAATCCAGCCACGCGCCCGATAGGGCGCCAAAGTTATCGAGATTGCAGATTTCAGATTGAATTCAACTCTCGACCCTTGATCCTCCTATATCACTTCGCGGATACGCCGAGACCTTCCGGGCCGTGAGTGACTTTGTGGAACCGTTCCGCGAGTTTCGCGTGGATTTCCGGGCTGCCGAGCATTCCGAGCAGCACGGCTTTCTGCGTGTGCAGGCGGTTCTCGGCCTGGTCGTAGATGATCGAGCTTTCGCTGTCGAGAACTTCGTCCGTCGCGACCACGTTCCTGCGCACCGGGAGGCAGTGCATGAATTTTCCGTTTGCGGTGCGCGCCATCTGTTCCTTGCCGACGGTCCAGTTGTGATAGGGCTGGCGCGCCATCAGTTCTTCCGGGGTTCTTCCGTAGTAATTTTTCGATCCCCAGCTTTTCGCATAGACGACTTCCTGTCCTTCGAACGCGCCTTCGAAATCGTTCGTGATGGTGACGGTGCTCCCCGCGGCCTTCGCGTTTCTGCGAACGCGCGCCATAATTTCGTCGTCGAGGTCCCAGCCGTCGGGACGACAGATCGTGAGGTCCATCCCGAGCTTCGACGACATGAGCGAAAACGAGTTCGGCACCGCCATCGGCAGCGCCTTCGGATGAGTCGTCCACGTGAGCAGCACCTTGCGGTTTTTGATCGCTCCGAATTTCTCGCGAATCGTGTACGCGTCGGCGAGCGCCTGACAGGGGTGGTAGAGCGCGGTTTCGAGATTGATTATCGGAACGTCCGAATACTTCTGGAACGAAATTATCGCGAGGTCCTTCTTGTCCTCCGCCCAACTGTTCATTTTCGGGAACGAGCGGATCCCGATGGCGTCCGAGTACCTTCCGAGCACTTTCGCGGCGTCCTTTATGTGCTCGACCTTGTCTCCGAGCATCGGGATTCCTTCCTCGACCTCCAGATCCCACACTCCGGCGCCGATGTTGAGCGTGATCGTGTGGCCGCCGAGTTCGTACATGCCTATGTCGAGGGAGGTTCTTGTTCTGAGCGAGGGATTGAAGAACACCATCGCGAGAGTGAACCCGTCGAGCATATCCTGTCGTTTTCGCAGGTCCGGCTCGTTTTTCAGCAGCCAGGCGAGATTGAAGAGCCACTCAAGCTCTTCCGGTTTGTAGTAGTCGATCGTAATGAGGTCTCTGCCGGTGATTGTCATTTAGCGCCCCCTTTGGTAATCGACGAGCTTTATAAGTTTTTCACTCCACAGATTAACACAGATTTCCACAGATTTTGTGGCATCGGCGTCCCGCCGATGTTTCACGGGCAAGATGCCCGTGCCACCGTCGTGGCACTTCCGCCATCGTCCGTAAAACACGGGCAAGATGCCCGTGCCACAATTCGCAGCAGCCTCAACCACAGATTAACACAGATTTCCACAGATTTTTCGTCCCCAATAGTGTTAAATTTCTTCGAGAGGACCATAAATGGACAGGAAGAACATCGTTCTCATAAACGCGCTGACGTTCGCGCTGTGGTTCAGCGTGATCCTTCACGGCTTCCTGTGGGTGAACCCGGTCCTCTTTCTTTGCGGGCAGCTAACTCTGCTTGCGCTTTCGATCCTTCTTTACAGCGCGTTCCGTCCTCTGCTGACGGTGTACAGGAAGTTCACCGGGATTCACACGCACCTTCCGTTCCTGCTTTTGATCTTCGTCACCGCGATGTACCCGCCGCTTTTCATTTCGGGCTGGATCATCGGGCTAAGGCTCGAATTCGTACAGGAGGCGGAACACACCGTCAGGAAGGCGATGACTATCGTCTGGCTGATGATCGGAGTGATGACGACGCTCACCGTCCTTCGGCTCGTCTACGTTCGCGGGAGGGCGGACAATCAGCCGCTGAATCAGATTCTGTGCCTGCTGACGCTCGTGTCGCTTGTCGTCGGGCCGGGATTCGTGGTGCTCGACATCTTCGGCGGCGCGTACGGCATCGAATGGCCTTTCGAGAACTTCCACGCGCTGCCTTACACGGCGACGGTGTTCTTCGGTGTTTGTTTTCTTTACGCGCAGGCGTCGCTCAGGAATCCGTAATCAATTACGAATTACGAATTGGGAATTACGAAATACGACCGATGAACGAATTCGAACGCTGGAAAAAAGAAATACTCGAGCCCTTCACGAAGAAAACAAAGGAACGACGAGCGGAGTTCAGAACGTCGTCGGGGATCGAGGTGCCCGCGTCGGTCGATCCCGCGCGGGAACAGAGCGCGTCGCTCCCCGGCGAGTATCCCTTCACCTCCGGCGTCTATCCGTCGATGTACCGCGGACGCTTCTGGACGATGAGACAGTACGCCGGGTTCGGGACGGCGAAGAGCTCGAACGAGCGCTACAAGGAACTCCTCGCGAAGGGGCAGACGGGGCTTTCCGTCGCGTTCGACCTCCCGACGCAGATGGGCTACGACTCGGACCACGAAGTCGCGGACGGCGAGGTGGGCAAGGTCGGCGTGGCAATCAGCACGATGGACGATATGCGCGTGTTGCTTGCGGATATGCCGCTCGAACAGATCACGACGTCGATGACGATCAACGCCACCGCGGCGATCCTGCTTTCGATGTACAGGCTTGTTGCAAAGGAGCGCGGAGTACCCGCGCCAGCGCTCGGCGGCACGATCCAGAACGACATCCTGAAGGAGTACATCGCGCGCGGAACCTACATTTATCCGCCGAAGGAATCCCTTCGGATCGTCGCGGACGTGTTCGAATTCTGCGGGAAGGAGATGCCCCAGTGGAACACGATTTCGATCAGCGGCTACCACATCCGCGAGGCGGGATCGACCGCTACACAGGAGCTTGCGTTTACGTTCGCGAACGCGATCTGCTACATCGAAACCGCACTCGCGAAAGGACTCGACGTCAACCACTTCGGCAAGCGGCTGTCGTTCTTCTGGAACGCGCACAACAATTTCTTCGAGGAGATAGCGAAGTATCGCGCGTCGCGGCGCATCTACGCGAAGCTGATGCGCGAGAGATTCGGCGCCACCGACGAAAACGCTCTGAAGCTCCGTTTCCACACGCAGACCGCCGGATCGACGCTCACCGCGGAGGAGATCGAAGGTAACGTCGTCCGCGTCGCATTGCAAGCTCTCGGCGCCGTGCTAGGCGGCACGCAGTCGCTGCACACGAATTCCCGCGACGAAGCGCTCGCGCTCCCGACTGCGGAAAGCGCGACCATCGCTCTGCGCACGCAGCAGATCATCGCGTACGAAACTGGCGCGGCGGACACCGTCGATCCGCTCGCCGGATCGCACTTCGTCGAGTACCTTACGGACGAAATCGAAAGGCGCGTGTGGGAATACATCGAGATCGTCGACCAGAAGGGCGGCAGCGTCCGCTGCATCGAGGAGGGTTACTTCCAGGACGAAATCGCGCGGTCCGCACTCGAAGCGCAGAAGCGGATGGAAAGCGGCGAAGACGTCGTAGTCGGCGTAAACAGGTTTCGCGATGAGAGCGCGGGGAAAGTCCATCCGCCGCTGCACAAGGTGGACGAGCGGGAGCAGCAGGAGCAGGCCATGCGCGTCAGGGAGTACAAACGCAGCCGCGACTCTAAAGCGATGGCGAGAGCGCTCGAAGCTCTGAAAGCCGCGGCGCGGGGAAGCGAGAACCTCGTTCCGCGGATTATGGCTTCGCTCGAAGCGAATGCCACCCTCGGCGAAATCTCGGACGCGCTGCGGTCGGTCTTCGGCGTGTACGGCGGGTAGCGAATTTCCACATCGCTGCTCGTGGAAGACTCGCGTCAATCGCCGGAGGTTTCGGATTCCCGCCTCGAGCGCAGAAAATCGAAATAGTCGTTCACGAGACTGCGATGCTGGGCGGGAACCGCGTTCGAGCGAAGGGCGCGATTGTACTTCTCGTCGATGTATCGCTGATAGGCCTCGCGGGAGTTCGCGCTGTGAACGTTCGGCTCGTCGTTCGCGCCGGGGCGGAGCTGCTGCATCATCCTTTCGATGAACTCGCTGCCTTCGCCTTCCTGCGGCGTGACGTTTATATCGAACGGCTCCTCCGGCTCGGGCGGCTCCTGACCTCCTCCGGAATTCTGGGTCTCGTCCTGATTCTGCGGCTGCTCGCCCCCTGATGACTGATCCTGAGAATCGTCCTCTCGCTGCGCTTCCTGAATCGCGGGACCGGCAGCGTTCGCGCCGGGCGGGGGATCGTTTTCGCGGGGCTCTTCCGGATTTTCATCGGGCGCGTTCTCCTCCGGCGTCGGCGCCTGCTCCGGCGGAGGGTTGCCCGCGCTCGCGGAGGGCGGCGGATCGAAAACGTCCGGATTCCCGGCGCCGCTACGAGGATTCCCGGCCTCCGGATCGAATTCGTTCGCAAGCGAAATGAGGTCGCGCGCGACGCTTCGTTTCGAGAGCACGTCGAACGCGGTCATCGCGATGAGGACGCCGAAGACGATGTACACGATCTTGAATCTGCGCCGCGCGGGCGCGAGCACATTTTCGTCGTGCGAGATCAGATAAGTTTCCGCGCGCGATTCGACGCGGTTTTCGAGCAGCGCGATGAACTCCACGTCGAACTTCCGCGAGCTTTTTTCCGCGATGGTGGTCAGGTCGCTCGCAGCAAAGCGAAGACGCTCGTCGCTGATCCGCGCGACGGAGTATTCCCGCGGACGGGAAATCCGCGCGATCGCCTTCGCGACTCCGGCGGGAATTGCGAGCGCCGCGAAGCAGAGTCCCGCGTAGAACAGAGCGTCGACTACTTCGAACACTCCCGCGAGTTTGAGCGCGACAAGGATCGACGCGAGCAAGCCGCTGGCGAGGAGCGCGATCGAAAGCGCGATCGCGAGGCGCTCCTGCGCGAGAACTCGCGCGTTTGTTTTCAAAATTCCGCTGATTTCGTTTTCGGGCATGGTTCGCAATTTTCAGCAGGCGAGCGCCTCCAAGGAGTCTAAAATAAATAAATCATACAAAATCGCGCTCAGATTTGCGCCAGGTTCGTTTTGCACGAGGAAGCCAAACCGGAGTCGTAGCTATAGTTCC
>JANLHZ010000312.1 GCA_024653775.1 Planctomycetota bacterium
CATGCATTCCCCGCGTCGAAAAGTGATATAATTTGGAATGATGACTACAGCAGCGGGAAATTAAATTTCAGTTCCTACGGTGAATAACACGGGTTTAATCCCGGAGTACCGAATGTTAATGGCGATTTGTTTTTTGAAATCAGCGGAATTGCAGGTATTGGATGTTCTGGAAGCCCGTTGTATATAAATAACAATAGAGTGTGGGACGTAATTGGAGTGTATGTCGGAGAAAAGCAAACTACTGTAGGAGAGAACGCTTCGTTTACTGTTGCGTACGCCACAATGGAAGAAGGCTTTCGAGACTGGAAGCCTGACATCCTAGACAGATCAATTCTGGAAGAGTCGATGAACTATAAAACTTAACACCCACAACTGATGTCTGATTCGTTTTCTAGTTCCGAAGCGAATGAATCGGCGGCGGAACTCTGCCCGCGCGGTGGATGAGGATGTCACTTCCGAACTTATTTACCTCCTGCACGATGGCGGTTCCGAGGAGGCCGCCGTAGTCGTAGGTCTCGCCCGGACCCTTTCCCGGAATCGGGAGCAGACGCGCCGCGGTGGTTTTGAAGTTGATGACGCCGATGGCCATCTGGTCCGCGATTATCGCGGCGATTTTTTCGACGCTCGTATCCCCCGGGATCGCGACCATATCGAGGCCGACGCTGCAAACGCTCGTCATCGCCTCGAGTTTGTCGATCGAGAGCGCGCCTGCCTGTACCGCGCGGATCATTCCCGCGTCCTCGCTCACCGGGATGAACGAGCCGCTTAGACCGCCGAAAGAGCTTGTAGCCATTGCGCCGCCCTTCTTGATCGCGTCAGTCAAAAGCGCGAGCGCGACGGTGGTCCCGTGGGCGCCGGTTTTTTCGACGCCGATAAGCTCGAGAATGTCCGCGACGCTATCCCCCTCCGCCGGCGTGGGCGCGAGGGAGAGATCGATCACGCCGAACTGCACGTCGAGTCTGCGCGCCGCCTCCCGTCCGACGAGTTCTCCGGCGCGGGTGATTTTGAAGGACGTGTTCTTGATCGCTTCCGCGACGTCCGTCAGCGACCGATCCGGCCCGAGCCGCGCAAGCACGCCGCGCACCACCCCCGGCCCCGAGATGCCGACGTTGATGACGGTGTCCGCCTCGCTCGGTAGGTGCATCGCGCCCGCGACGAATGGATTGTCGGTCGGGATGTTGCAGAACACGACGAGTTTCGCGCAGTTGATCCCGCCGCGGTCCGCGCTCAGCCACGCCGCGTCGCGAACGACCTTCCCCATCTTGAGGACCGCGTCCATATTGATGCCCGCCTTCGTCGACGCGACCGCTACGTTCGAACACACGCGCTGCGTCTTGTCGAGCGCCTCGGGGATCGCTTCGATTAGTCTGTAGTCGCCTTCCGTGAAGCCCTTCTCGACCGTCGCGCCGAAGCCGCCTATGTAGTTGACGTTGCACCTTTCCGCGGCGCGGTCGAGCGCCTTCGCGAGCAGCGTGACGTCGCCCTGCGCGTTTCCTGCGATCATCGCGACGGGAGTCGTCGAGAGCCTGCAGTTGACGATCGGGATGCCGAGTTCGGACTGGATGTCGCGCACCGTCTGCCGAAGATTATTCGCGCGCGAATATATCTTCTCCTCGATCCGCTCCGCCATCGACTTCATATCCCGATCGGCGCAGTCGAGCAGGCTGATGCCCATCGTGACGGTGCGGATGTCGAAGCTCTCGCTTTCGATCATTCTGAGAGTCTGGAAAATTTCTTCGAGTTCGTGCTGCACGGGAGTCAGGGAGTAGGGAGTAGGGGACAGAAGTAAAAAGTTCTGGCCGCGGTTCAATTCGATCCGTGGTTAAGCGGTAGTGGCGACCCAATGCGGAGTTCGTGCCATTTCGAAAGTTCCTCGCTCGCGAGATCGAGAGGCCTTGCGCGGTCTTCGTCGTCGTACCTGAATTCGCGGCCTGAAATTTTCGACGCGGCGAAGAGCGCGAGCATTCGGGTCTCCGCGTCGTGCCCGCTCGAAGCGTATGCGATTATCGACGGTAGCAGGCCTTCCGACGCGGCGCGGGCCGCGAGTTGCAGGAACCCCCTGCGGACCCAGGGAGTCGTCGCTACGCCCGTAGCGGCTTCCGTCACGCGGAAGTGCTCGTCGAACTGCCTTCGTTCGAGGACGCTAATGGTCTGCGCGGACGCGAACGTGAAGCCGCCGGCGAACTCGTTCATCGCGGCGAAAGCGACGGACGTTTTTCGATAGTCTTCGTTTTCGATTCCCGCGGGCGCGCCCTCGAAGGAGCAGAGTTTCAAGGCGTGATCTCCGACGCGAAGAGAAGCGACCGCGTGGACCCGCCCTCCATGCCTCACGACGATTTCGCCAGGGTTCGAAGACTCCTCGGACTGCTCCGCGCGGAGCACCAGATGAAGAAGTTCCCACGCTTCCGCGGCCTGTGTCAGCGTGAGGGTCGCGCGTCCGGCTTCGAAATCGAAACTTTCTACGTCGCGATACGCGGGATTCGGCCCCGGCGCGCGCTTTAACTTGTGAGTGAAACGCAGAAGCTCGAAACTCCCTCCGTTTTTGAAGAGCGCGAAGACTTTCAGCAGTCCGGACGTCGTCGAGTACATCGATACGCTCGCCTCGGAGCCGTCAGAGAGCGCGGATTCGGACGGCGGGAGGGTCCAGCTTTGCTGCGCGCCCGGCCTGTTCTGCCGGACGAACGATTCGAGAGACTTTCGCGCGAGTTCGGACGGGCTTACGCTGTATTCGGGCGAGGTCGCCGGATTTGTTTCCGCCACCACGGCTGGCGTGGGCGTCGACTCCTCCGGGGTCGTTTCAGTCGATTCCTCGGAGGACTCCTGCGCCGACTCTTCGCTCGTTTCTTCGGGCGCGGCGATCTGCTCCGGAGCCGTCTCGTTTTCCGGCACGGAGTTCCGCTCGTTCGTCGCGGGTTCGGAGTCCGGCTCGACGTCCGGCCTCGGCTTCGGGGTGCAGCCGGCTGCGAGCGCGAAGAACATAAGCGTCGCGACGAATTTGTGAACCAGCAGGTTTTGCAGATCGCGAGGAATAATTTCGGACTTCATTTATGCGCCTCTTTTTTTTCGTGCTTTAAGAATGACGTCGTCCTTGCCTTGGTTATTTTCGTATCGCGCGAGCGTGAAAAGCAGATCGCTCAGACGATTAAGGTACATAATCGAGCTTGGGTTCACGTCTTCTTCTTTTCCTGCAAGTTCGACAAGCGAGCGTTCCGCCCTCCGGCAGACGGTCCGCGCGAGGTGGAGAACCGCGCTGGTTTTGGTCCCGCCCGGCACGATGAAGTTCCGTAGCGGCTCGAGCTGGTCGTCGTAATGGTCGAGGAGTTTTTCGAGGTTCGTCGACATTTCGTCTTCGATCAGCCACTTCTCCTTGTCGGACGCCACCGACGCGAGTTCGGAGCTAAGGTCGAACAGGTCGGTTTGCAGGTTCGAAACGAGTTCCGCGAGTTCCTCGGAAGGCTCCGCGAGCGAAAGCAGGCCGAGGACGCTCATTAGCTCGTCGACGTTTCCGTAGGCTTCGACGCGAAGATCGCATTTCTTCACGGCGTCGCCGCTTGCGAGGCGGGTGTAGCCCTCGTCGCCTTTTCTTGTGTAGATTCTGTGCCTGGTCATAGATTAATTTGCTTTATCGCAAGATCGGAATTATAGAACCACGGATCCGCTGAAGGACACAGATTAACACAGCCAAGCTAAGCCCGAACCAAAAAACTATCCGCAGATTACGCGGATTTCGCAGATTCATATTTTGTCCACAGATTAACACCGATTCACACAGATTTTTTCACAATTACAGCATCGATAAAATGAACCCCGTCAGGGGTGGAATGTTTGTAGCAAACAGTGCGGATGAATGAGTAAAGCCCCGTAGGGGCGCTATGTTTGTAAGCGCCTTTCAAAAAACTTCGCAGGAAACAAAGAAGTCGCACGTCAGTAATACAGATATAATTTAGATCGCGCCTTTCGTTGAGCTATTATTCAAGAGTATGAAATCAATCCACCACTCGATGCCGACCATCGGAGAAGATGAGCGTAAAAATGTGCTCGATGTGCTCGAATCCGGATTCGTCGGTCACGGGAAGAAGTGCGCGGAATTTGAGCAAGAGATCGCGGCTCTCATCGAGAAGCGTTTCGCGATCGCGACGAACTCCGGAACCGCGGCGCTTCACCTCGCGCTGATCGCTCTCGAAGTAGGCGAAGGCGACGAGGTCATCGTCCCGAGCTACGTATGCACCGCGCTTCTGAACGCCGTTCACTACGTCCGCGCTACGCCCGTGGTGGTCGACGTCGATCCCGCGGACGCGTGCCTTTCCCGCGAAACCGCCATGAAGAAGGTCACGAGCCGCACACGCGCAATAATCGCGGCGCACGTCCTCGGCGCGCCTTGCGATGTGCCTTCGCTGAAAGACTTCAACGTCCCCATAATCGAGGACTGCGCGATGAACCTCGGCGCGAAGGTCCACGGGAAGCCCGCGGGCGCGCAGGGCGACCTGACGGTTTCGAGCTTCTACGCGACGAAATATCTTACAAGCGCCCACGGCGGGTTCGTCGCGACTTCGGACGAGAGGATGGGCGCGAAGATCAAAGACCTCGTGGATTTCGACAACCGCGAAGATTACATCGTCCGCTACAACGCGCAGATGAGCGACCTCCAGGCGGCCCTCGGGCTCGCGCAGCTCCGGAGGCTTCCGGAGTTCGTCCAGAAAAGGCGCGAACTCGCTATGCGGTACACCGCGGCGCTCGCAGGCGAACTCGGCGCGCTTCCGTCGGACACGGACTTCGGTGAGCACGCGTACTTCAGGTACTGCATCCCGTGCCCGGACGGGATGTTTGCGGGCTTCCAGCGGCATTTCAAAACCCGCGGCATCGAGGCGAAGCCGCCGGTGTATCGTCCGCTTCACCGCTACCTCGGACTGCCGGACGAGGAATTCCCGAACTCGTCGCGGATACAGGACACCTGGCTCAGCATCCCCATCTACCCGTCGCTTACCGAGGAAGACATTCGACGGATCGAGGAAGCGCTTCGGTCTCTGTAGGGGATCAATCTGAAATCTGAAATGTGAACGTTCGGTGATCCACGTCAGATCGGAACGTCCCCGGCACTTTCGTGCCCGTCCAAGAACTAAGGAGGCGCAGAAATGTGACTTCCGAAGAAGCAGGTAAGGAGGCTAAAATTAATAAGGTATTCAAAATCGCGCTCAGATTTATGTCAGGTTCGCTTCGATCGAGGAAGTCAAAACTGAGTCGTAGCCATAGTTCCGATGAGCCATTATCTAGATGTCATGGGACGACCGAGAGCGAAGTGAAAGTGGCGTGAAGATGAGATGCGAAATGGATACCTTATTTATTTTAGCCTCCTAACTTCGCGCCCGTGGTAGAATCGATATAACGGTCGAGCCATTTTTGCAGAACCTCAATGCCGATAAAAACAGATCACATTTACGTCGAAAAGAAGCCTGGTCACTACGAAGGCAAGGCGTGCATCAAGGGTACTCGAATTCCGGTCGCGTCGCTCGTGAACCACTATCGTTCCGGCATGAGCATAGATGAAATCCTCGAAGGTTACTCGAATATCGGACCCGCCGAACTTTTCGACGCGCTCAGCTACTACTTCGACAACAAAGACGAAATCGACGCGGAACTTGCGCAGTGATAAAACTCTATCTCGACGAGGACGTCCACAAAAAGATAGCCGTGGCTCTTCGCGTTCTCGGCTACGACGTGGTGAGCGCTCACGAGCTTAAAAACTGGGGACTTTCAGACGAAGAGCAAATCGAATTCGCGATATCCGAGCAGCGGGCTATTTTCACTTTCAACGTCGGCGATTTCGACAGGCTGCACAGGGAGTATCTGAAGCGCGGCGAAGAGCATTTCGGAATCTTGCTTTCGAAACAACTTCCCGCCTGGGAAACGCAAAAGCGCCTCACAGCGTTCCTGTATCGAAATAAAGCCGATGACGTCCGAGGCGGAGTTTTCTGGACCTGACTCTTGCCCCTTAAGGTTACGCGCGGCTCAGACTCGCGAATTATAAAGGCAGTGTCCCAAATAGTGTGCCCGGGGGATAAGGAATTCAATCTGAAATCTGAAATCAAAAATAATATTGGCGCACTAACGGGCGCGTGGCTGAAATCAGATTACTCGTCTTCCTCTTCTTCCGCCCGCGCTGCCTTGATCAGCGGCTCCGCGATATTCGGCGGAACCTGATCGTACTGCAGGAACTCCATCGTGAAGCTGCCTTCGCCCGCGGTGATCTTTTGCAGGTCGTTCGCGTAATCGAGCACCTCCGCCAGCGGAGCCTTCGCCTTGATCGTCGCGTAGCCTGCGTCCATGTCCTGCCCGAGGACCTGGCCGCGCTTACGGTTCACGTCGGAAAGAATGTCTCCCATATTCGCCACGGGCACGTTGACTTCGAGCGACACGATCGGCTCGAGCAGCGTCGGCTTCGGGTCGCCTACGACCCTGTTCGGTTCGTTCCAGCTAGTCGGAACGCCTTTCTGCCCGCGGCATCCCCACTTGAAGGCCATCTTGCCCGCCTTCTGGAACGCGGCATCCTTCGAATCCACGGGATGCTGTTTTCCGTCGACGAGTTCCACCTTGACGTTGATCACTGGATACCCCGCGATGACGCCCCTCGTCATTTGATCGCGGACGCCCTTTTCGACGCTAGGCACGTAGTTGCGGTCGATGCAGGTTCCGACGATGCTGCTCACGAACTGGAGGTCGTCCTCGCCCTCGTCGATGAATTCCTTGTCCGCCGGGTAGAGGTTGAGTTCGATCTCGCCGAATTCGCCCGAGCCGCCCGACTGCTTCTTGTGGCGGTAGCGCACGTTCGCCTTGCTCGTGATCGTCTCGCGATACGGTATCCGCGGCTTCTTCGTGGTGCATTCCACCTTGAAGCGCTTCTTCAGTCTGTCGAGCATCACGAGGAGGTGCTGGTTCGTCGTTCCGTATACCACGAGGTCTCCGGTGGTTTCATCGCGCTGGGCGCGGAAAGTGGGGTCCGTCTGGCTTAGCTTGCGAAGGCCTTCATTGATCTTGTCCGCGTCCTTCCGCGCGAGCGGCTCGACAGCGAGCATCACCATCGGCTTCGCGAACGGGATCGGGGCGAGATACCTCGCGGGCTTGGGCGCGGAGAGAGTGTCTCCGATTTCGACGTCCTCGAGTTTCAGCACCGCGAAGATGCCTCCCGCGCTCGAAACCGCGCCGTCCTTCAAGTCCTTTCCGATGATCTTCTGCGGCGGCGGGAGCTTTTCGGCCTTGTTCATTTTCTTGGTGCAGAACTGCGAGTCCTTCGCGAACGAGCCGCTGTACACGCGGATATAGCTGACCCGACCCGCGACCGCGAGCGTCGATTTGAACATCCTGCCGAGAACTGGGCCGTCTACGGAAATCTCCATCTCGGCGCCTGCGTCGTCGAACGCCTTCGGAAGCGGAACATCCGCCGGCGACGGGAAGCCGTCGCAGATGTCCTTCAGAACCTTTTCGTAGCCTATATCCTTCGATTCGCCCACGACGTATAGCGGAATGAGCGTTCCCTTGACCATCGCCTTCGTGAAGCCTCCCGCGAGTTCCGCGTCGGAAATCTCCTCGCCGTCCATATATCGCATCATGAGTTCGTCGTCGGCTTCGCAGATGGAGTCCATGAGCGCGGTTTTTGCCGCGTCGTCGCCCGATTTTACCGCTTCCTCGATCCCGCTGAAACCTTCGCCTTCGCCGCTGGCGATGGTAATGGGGACGACCTTCTGCCCCCAGCTTTTGCGGATCGTATCGATCATTTCGAACAGCTTGACGTTCGCCGCGTCGGCCTTGGTAACGACGACGGCTCGCGGAAGGTTTCGTTCCTCGCAGTTGGCCCACACGCGGCGTGTCGTCACTCCGAGGCCCTGGTTCGCGGCGACGACGATGATGACGGTCTCCACGCTCTCGATGGCGCCGAGCGTGTCTCCGTAGAAATCGGGCGCGCCGGGACAGTCGATGATCGTGATGAATTTGCCGGCGTGATCTCCCTGGAGGATCGCAGAGTTGAGGGATGTGCCGCGTTCTCGCTCGTCTTCCTGATAATCGAATATGGACGCAGAATCTCCCTTTTTGTGCCACTTATCAGTGAAGCCGGATTTGAACGCCAGACCCTCGGAAAGAGTCGTCTTGCCCGACCCGGAGTGTCCTACGACCGCGACGTTGCGAATATCATTGATTTTCATTGCCTGATCCCGTGGAAACGATAAGGCGCAGCCGTCGGTCCGCGTCCTCCGGACCATCTTTTACTCGCGGCGCGCTCAAAGACTTTTACAGGCTAAGTATCAAATCACTCGCGAATTCCCATTTCAATCAGATTTAAATCTTCTTTGTCGGTCGCGTCGAAGCGCAGACAGCGGCCAATCGTTCATCGCGCCGAGATTGACTTCCTTCTTCCATAAAACTATAAGGAAGTAATGGCGCGACGCGTACCAAGTTCGATAACAGGTCTCACAAGGCCAAAAGTATTGGCCTTCGGGTGGTATGGAGGGAAGTTTTCACATCTTGCGTGGTTGCTGCCGCTTCTTCCGAAGGTTCTTCGTTATTGCGAGCCGTTTGGGGGATCCGGCGCAGTTTTGCTCAATCGCAAGCCCTCCAGCGTGGAAACGTACAACGATCTCGACGGCGAAGTCTGCAACTTTTTCCGCGTTCTTCGAGACGAGGGAGAAGATCTGATCCGCTTGATACGCCTCACTCCGTTTTCACGGGAGGAATTCGTACAGGCCTGCGCGTTAGACCCTTCTATCCCATCTGTTGAACGCGCAAGGCGTTTTTACGTTCGAGCGCGTCAGGTGCGAACGGGCCTTGCCCAGGTTGCAACCCCTGGTCGATGGGCGAATTGCAAGGATACTTCCCGAAGCGGAATGAGCGGAGTCGTCAGCAGATGGCTCGGAGGAATTGACGACCTTTACGCGATCGCTGAGCGTCTGATTCGAGTACAGATCGAAAACCGGCCCGCGGTGGAAGTCGTAGAGCTTTACGATAGCGAAGAAACCCTCTTTTATTGCGATCCGCCTTACGTTCATGAAACGCGCGGCGATGCAAGCGCTTATGCGTATGAGATGAACGACGACGAGCATGTCGAACTAGCCAGGGCGCTTAACGACGCGAAGGGAAAAGTTGCGGTTTCCGGTTATGATTGCGATTTGATGACAGAGCTTTATCCTTCGAAAAAGTGGCGAAAGATCGTCGGTCCATCGCGCAAGATACACTCGGTGAAGCAGGACCGACGCGAAGTGCTGTGGGTCAATTATGAAGGAGGAGACGGACTTTGCGTTCAACAGTGGATAGATTGATTATCTGACTCGCAGATAATGGAGGATAGCGACACTATGTGCGGCATCATCGGCTACGTTGGAAATAAATCAGCGGTCCCGATAATCGTTGACGGACTAAGGAGGCTCGAATACCGCGGATACGACTCCGCGGGCATCGCGGTCGTCGACGACGGCCATCTCGCGGGGCAAAAGGCGAAGGGACACCTCGAAGTCCTCGAGGGCAAGATCGCGAACAAGTTCCTTTCCGCGACCACGGGCATCGGACACACCCGCTGGGCGACCCACGGAACTCCGAGCGACATCAACGCGCATCCGCACTACAGCGCCGATTCGCGGTTCGCGGTCGTCCATAACGGCATCATCGAAAACCACCACGAACTCCGAGCGGAACTTACAAAACTCGGGTTCAAATTCCAGAGCGACACCGACACCGAGGTCATCGTGCATCTGCTCGAGGCGTCGTACACCGGAGACCTCGCGCAGGCGCTGCTCCACACGATCGCGCGCCTGAAGGGAGCCTTCGCCATCCTCGCGATCTGCGAAAGCCACCCGGACGAGATCGTCGCCATAAGGAACCACAGCCCGCTGATCCTCGGCGTAGGCGAGAACGCGAACTACTTCGCGAGCGACGCGCCCGCGCTTCTCGCGCACACCCGCGACGTCGTTTTCTTAGACGACTTCGATCTGGTCCGCGCGACGCAGGCGGATTGGAAGGTCTGGGACGCGCAGGCGATGATCAAAAAACTCGGACTCGATAACGGGAACGGCAAGATCGCGAGGCAGCGGGTTCCATCCGGAATGACGGGCAGAGTGATGAACGCGTCGATGCCGAGCGCGTCGCGCAGGCGCAGACCAGTGCATCTCGATATGTCTATCGAACAGGCCGAGAAGGGCGGCTACGAGCATTTCATGCTCAAGGAAATCCACGAGCAGCCCACCGCCATCGAGAATACGCTAACGGGTCGCATCGGGAAGCACTCGACTTTTTTAAGCGAACTCGAATTCATCGATAACGAATTCTGGCGGAACCTGAACCGCATAATCATCGTCGCGTGCGGGACCGCGCTGCACGCGGGAATGGTCGCCAAGTATGCGCTCGAAGACCTCTGCGAAGTCCCGGTCGACTGCGCCGTAGCGAGCGAGTTCCGCTACGGGAAAAGTCCCGTGACGAAGAACGACCTGATCATCGCGGTAACGCAGTCCGGAGAAACCGCCGACACGCTCGCGGGCTGCGAAGAGGCGAAGAAGAAGGGCGCGAAAATCCTCACGATCTGCAACGTGCTGTCGTCCAGCATTCCACGCCTTAGCCACGCGACGCTCTACACCCACGCCGGACCCGAGATCGGGGTCGCGTCCACGAAGGCGTACACCACGCAGATCGTGCTGCTCGAACTCCTCGCGATCTACCTCGGACGAATCCGCGGGACGCTATCGAAAAAGAACGCCGAGGCGCTGCTCGATGAACTCTGGAGCATTCCCGCGCTGGTGCGCAGGACGATGAAGCTCGAGAAGGAGTGCAAGGCGATCGCGGAGCAGTATTCAGCCGTCGCAAACTATATGTACGTCGGAAGGCGCTACAACTACCCGACCGCTTTCGAAGGCGCGCTCAAGCTCAAGGAGATCAGCTACATCCACGCGGAAGGCTACGGCGCGGGCGAGATGAAGCACGGTCCGATCGCGCTCGTGACAGGCGAATTCCCGACGGTGGCGATCTGCGTCGAATCCGACATATACGACAAGATGCTCTCGAACATCGAGGAAATCAAAAGCCGCGGCGGAAACGTCATCGGGATCGCAAGCTCCGGAGATCGCAAGCTCCAGAAGTTCGTTGACCGCATCCTTTACATTCCGCGCACGAGCGAAATCTTCAGCCCGATCCTGAGCGTGATTCCGCTCCAGATGATCGCGTACTACGCCGCGGTTTCGAGGGGCTGCAATCCCGACAAGCCGCGGAACCTCGC
>JANLHZ010000318.1 GCA_024653775.1 Planctomycetota bacterium
CCCCCCACCCTCTCTCTCTCCGATTGGGGGAAGGTATCTGAAGAACGAGTGGAGCGTGCCGTCAGATCATTCGATTTTCAGAGGCTTGGACAAATGCCACTCGTAGTGGAAGTTCATCTCTCCTGCACGTGCCGTCAGATCATTCGATTTTCAGAGGCTTGGACTGATTATTTTGTTCGCGATCTGCTCGATTTGACTCCGGGGTGCCGTCAGATCATTCGATTTTCAGAGGCTTGGACGCCGGGCGTCGAAAATAAAAAACTACCAGCCACGGGCGTGCCGTCAGATCATTCGATTTTCAGAGGCTTGGACCATGGCGTTTACTTAAACGACGTAACAGGGCGCGCGGTGCCGTCAGATCATTCGATTTTCAGAGGCTTGGACGCAAGTGAAACCTGCTTTGCTGCCTCAAGTGATGGTGCCGTCAGATCATTCGATTTTCAGAGGCTTGGACACACCCAATAGACGAGAAGCCAGCTAAAAGAGGACGCCGTGCCGTCAGATCATTCGATTTTCAGAGGCTTGGACCTCAACAAGAAGGTCGGCGTTGTCGTTAAAGGCTTCGGTGCCGTCAGATCATTCGATTTTCAGAGGCTTGGACCGCGACACAGACACATCATCGCGGGGAGAGTTGATTGTGCCGTCAGATCATTCGATTTTCAGAGGCTTGGACTGTGTCATTTGAGGAGGATGGCAAGGAATTGATACGTGCCGTCAGATCATTCGATTTTCAGAGGCTTGGACCGTGGCCTCTAAAAAAGCACACAAGGACATCTACAGTGCCGTCAGATCATTCGATTTTCAGAGGCTTGGACAGCCCGCTCTCAAGTCCCCGTGCTGCAACGATTTACGGAGCAGTTTGCGAGCGGCTCCAAAAATCGTCAAAAAACTAGTGTTAATAACTCTTGAAAAAAGTCCAAAATTCATTGTAAGCCAATGGCACACGGAGACATCGAGCAGGTCCGGGGGTTTCTGCCACCCTGAGCCGCTCGCGAACCAGGCGCAAAAAAAGCCTCGTAAATTGCCAATGATATTCCTTCAGGTGTGGATAAATCCACGCCCCAAAGGAAAATGAAAATCAAAAGATTTGACCCTAAGAGGCAATAATAATGTGGAAGCGAATCCGGAGGCACACCTCAAAGGAATTCCAGTTCCCTGTAGGAACTATGCCAACTTTATCAAAGTCGATCCGATTCGTCAATAGACCATCACGGAATAATCTTTGACTTCATAAGGCACTCCAAGAATTTTCCAGTTATCCGGGGCCGATTTCGAGGATCCATCCACCGGGCCGAGTCTTATCAGGATCACCTGGTCCTCCGAATGGTTTATCTTGTCTTTCAGCTTACCTCTTAGTATCGCTTCATCCTTTTCCGACAGTTGGCCGAGGAAAACGGAGTACTGGACGCGATCTCCATAGCCGCGGACGGTTTTCATCACCTTTCGAAGTCTCTTTGGGTCCGCGACGTCATAAGTAATGAGGAAGTAGTGTTTCATAGGTCAGAGGATAGAGATTAGCGGTCAGGGTGAATGGGCGGACGGGACGTCCGCACTCCCGGAAATGCCTCCTTACCTTGTTCTGAGAGGTTCATAGTTTTTAATTTCTCCTTCGAGGAATCTAGCGAGCAGACGGACTTCGAGGTTGAAAACCCTTCTGTAGCTGAGCCTGTAGCCGAAAGCGGGATGTGTGACGAGTTCGTCGACTCTTCTTTCATACGCGACGATCCATCTTTTTCTGGCATCGCCTTTAAACGCGGAATGTCCCTTAGTGGTCAGAAAATCTCCCGCGTTAAAGGTTCCCTCATTTATTACCCTGAGAATCGCGGAATCGACTATTAGCGGTCTGAAGGCTTCCATGAGATCGAGCGCGAGTGAAGGTCTTCCGAGAACGGGTTGGTGGTAGAAACCGAAGAGCGGGTCCATGCCCACTCCGATAATCGCGCTATAGAAATCGCGCATAAGGAGGGTGTATCCGAAGGAGAGAAGGACGTTTACGGGGTCTTTTGGAGGTCTTTTGTTTCTGCCGGACATTTCGATGTCATTTTTAGGCGGTTTCAGGATTTTGGAAAAGAGATCGAAGTAGTTTCTCGCCGCGAATCCTTCGATCCCAAGAAGCTCGGCAAGATTCGAGGCGCCGAGCGCGTTATCGACGGAGTTTTTGAGAGAAATGAGTTCCGGGGAGTCCTGATCGACAATGTTGCGCCTTATGAGTGTGTACTGGTTTGCGATTTTGGCGGAAGCGATGTTCCTCGCGAGGTCGAGGCAAAAGGAAGGTTCCGCGAATTTTTGGAACTGCGATTTGCGAAGGAACACGTTTTTAGTGACTGGCGGAGTGACGACGCCCCTCAGCCAGCCGCCTGTGGTGAAGAACGAAACGCTTGCGCCCCGGTCGAGCAGTTCCATTATTGTTTGGGTGGTGATCTGTGAAGCTCCGAAAACGCAGACGTGCGCAACTTCCTTGATTGGAACCTCGAACTTCGCGCCCCCCGGAATTCTAATTTCAGCGTTTTCGCCAGACTTCGAAAGATGGGTTCCGTAGGCGGTGAGATAGAGTATGCCGGCGTCGTCGCGTCCCGGGAGCAATCTTCTCGGCTCCTCGATCTTTCCTTCGATGGCGTAATACTCGTCGGGCAGGCAGATATGATTGAGGGAGCAGCCGACGCATTTTGGGGAATCGAAAAGCGGGGCGGGCATTTTTTCGGGGTCGAGCGCGCGGATTTGTTCGACGGTAAGCTTAAGCGCGCTTTCAAGGGGCTGGTCCCACTTGATTTCGACGAGAAGGTTATTTTTTCGATAATAAATATTGCCCGCGGAGCAGTTATAGCCGTTCGCGCGCAGAAGGTGGATTTGCGCGGCGAGCTGCATCTGGTCGTTTCCCCAGGCGAATGAGGATTCGAGCTGGATGGCGCCTATCATTTGTTTTCGCGATATGTCGGGAGCGGAACCGTGTTTGTCCTCGACGGGGAAGACTCTCGACTCGGATTCGAAAACCGAGTCGAATTTTCCGGTGACGCCAAGTGTTTCGCAGGAGAGCGTGACGTCAAGGACTTTGTTTTTGCTCCATGGCGTTTGGGGTATGAGCGGCTCTTCCGCCTCGTCGGTTTCCGATTCGACGGGAGCGTTTGCGACTTTTTTTCGTGAACGTCTGCGTTTGTGTTCGTCGCGACCCTCGATAGTGTCGGCGCTGTCGTCAAAAAGCCCCTGCACGTACATGAGGTGATATAGCCTCGGGCAGTAGGCGAACTCGTTAAGACCGCGAGCGGGAATGAGTTCGGGGTGCTCAGGATTCAAATGCGTCATTACAGTCATTCCCAAGAGATGGATTCAAATTCATTTGGCCACGCAGCTTGTCGATGACTCTCGATTTGACGGAATTCCAGTAAGCTGTGGTTTCCCACCAGCAACCAGCGGATGGTGAGGTCCGACCCGCGCTGGGGTCCTGCCAGATGTTCACGATCTCCTTCTGCGAGACGGCCTTCTTCGCTTCCTTCAGCATCGCCTTGGCCTGTTCGTGTCGCGCCTTCGCCGGATCGACAGCCGTCTGATCCGCCCCGGGCTTCTTCGCGGCGTTCTTTGCGGCGTTCACGGCTTCTTCAGCCTGCTTTACCGTTTCATCGTCCGCAGCGGTGAGCGGCTTTCCGTCGGAGGCAAGGTAGCCGTCCTTGGGGGCGACTTTCCAATCGTGGAGACAAGCGGCGCCTGCGCAACTCTTCGGAGCGGGGATGCGCCAGCCATTGTACATCGCGGCGGGGACATACCACCACTTGCCGGGGAAGTCCGGGTCCAAGAGCGAGCGAAGACCGATGTTGGCGGCGGCGTTGAGGTCGGCCTGCACAGCGCGCCCGGCATCGCACAGCGGACAGGGCCGGTGACCATCTGCGCGGCACGACCACGGTGGGGCAGCGACGAAAAGGTCGCCGCCGTTGACGGGGATGCGGATAGATTTTGGCCGGTCGTGTTCCCCAATCTGGTTAAGCTTTTGATCCATTTCGCAGAGGTAGCGGTCACGAGCATCGCCCTTGTTTTGCCCAACCTTCTCGTGGGCCCGGTTGACCTGTCGTCGCCACCAGGGCGCAGCCAAAAAATCCTTGGTGGGGACATCGGCACAACGCATGCCGGGGGCGCCGGTGCGTGAATCCTGGCGAGAGGTATAGCCGGCTTGGACTTCGCGCAGATGCAGCCCGTGAAGCTGGCAGGCTTCGGACAGGTATTTTTTGACCTTTGACGACGACCACGCCATGAGTTGGCGATTCTCGCGGCGGGTCTGGAGTTCATCGGGGCGATAGTTCGTGAGATTCTCGATGACGATGGCGTGGCAGGGCTGATCGACCTGTTGACGGGGTCGCTTTACACCTGCTTTGAGATGCTCAGTTTTGATGCGCCCGATACCGAGCGCCGCTTCGGCAATGCGGCTGGCAAGCTGCTTGACGCGCTGCTCGCGCATCCGCTCCATCGCACTGAGGATGGATTGCGCGACGCCGGCGTTGGTTTCGCCTTTCTCCGGTGCGCCGCGTGGTTTGTCGGGCTTTGCGCGCATGGCGAAGGCTTTGTGCAATTGGTAGAGCGACTTCATCGTGGCGATGCGGGTGACGGACAACCCGCCGACATTCTGTTTCCAGCCGTGACTCGTCGCGCCGAGCAGATGCTTGCCCATGATCCAATCGGTAAGCCAACGGAGTTCGGCATGGAAGCCTGTGGCCGGAATTTCGACCACCGTTTTACTTGGGCCTTTGACGTCTGCTTTCTTCAAAGGCAGCTTGGCTTTTTTGCCGTCATCCTTTTCCCACCGTTCTTTCCACGCGGCATGCATCGCTGAACGATCTGCCACGGACAGTTGTTCGGCAATGGGTTTAAGTCGTTGGCGCTGAGCGTCATCGTCCTTGCGGCGTCGCTGGCGGGTGGGTCTCTCGGCGGTCTCATCGTGAGGCTTTGGGTCTTCGATTCGCCAGTCGTTGGTCATCGTGGCGATGTGTTGGTTCCACAGATCGCGCGCCGCCTGGTCATTCCATTTGGAGTCACTGGCCAGCGAATGCCAGTCGAACAGACAGTTGACCAGAAACTTGATGTGCTCCTCATCGCCGACCGTGAATGTTTTTTCGCTGCCGCCCATGGCGGGGATGGACTTAGTGGCGGGGTCGAGGGCGTAAGCGATCTTGGCACGACGGGCGTGTCGCTTGAGGCCGAGCGTGGCGATGCGGACGGCCCGGGACATGAGTTGGTCCACGGCGCGGCCCTTGTCCCGCTCGTCGTCACTGCTGAGGCCGAGCCTACGAGCGAACACGGCGACCATGGCAAATTCGTCAGCGTCTCCCTTGTTGGAAGCGGCGCGGGCGGACCGCTCTTCGCCGGGGAGTTTGATGAGGAACTGGCGGTCGAGACGTGCCCACGGTGCGGGGTGAGGCGAGACTTGACCGGTCTTCGGATCGGTGATCGTATCGGCACTAATGCGGCGGTAGATCGTTGTCGCAACCACCGACTTCGTCTTGCCCTTGTCGTGGCCTTTCGTGACCTGCTTCTGAACCGTGCGAGTGAGATGAATGAACAGATCACTCTCGCGCGGCTCGGCATGCCCATTCTTCCGGCACGCCTCGAACATAGCCTCGCGGGTAATCGCTTCCCACACCGCACACGCGGCGGCATAACGGTGGCCGAGGTCCACGGAGAGCACGCGCAGGCCAGGCAGGCGTGAAAGGATGAGTTTGGCATGACCGGAGCGCTTAGACAGATCAGTTGGGTTTATAAGCGGGAATGCCGCGCCACGGGAATCTGGCTTGGCGTGAGAACCAAGCTCAATGATGTAATCCCCTTCTGTGCTACTCCACTCCCAACTCACAAGCCTCGTGCGTCCTCTCAGCTTCTGATTTTCTGCGCGCTTGTTATGTATAGGATAACGGGACCCAAGCTTGGATTCCCATTCATCGGCGAAGGCTAACCACGGCCCGGTCGGTTGCAGCTTCGCCGAGAATGACACCAGCCAGCGGATGCGGTTTCGCATGTCACGCGCTTTGGCATCCCATTGCCCGTTATTCTTCTTCAGGCGGGCCGCGATGGCATTGAGTTGTTCGCGCGGCGCTTGCAGGCGGCCGTTCCAGTATTTTTCGTCGAACACGCTGAGGATGGAGACAGGGGATTTCTCCGTCGCACCGCCGGCGGCGCGGCCGAGCCGATCCCCGCGCGTCACGGCGACCACCTCGGATAAGTCGCTCGCTTGCCTCGGCCCCAGGTCATCTGTCAGCCGCTTGCAGGACCAACGCAATGATTCCCGGTTGTTGAGCGAGCCGCCGTTCCAGAGACCCATTGACAGCACATGTTGATTGGACAGCCACGCCACCTGTCCATGGGCTGTCTTCAGATCGTCCTGCGCCTTTGCGAGTTTGCCTTGAGCATCGGCCTGCTTCTCCGCTGTCTTGGCCTTGTCGAACCGCTCCTGTGCCTTCCGTAGTTCCTTCTCGCGGCGGGTCACCGTGGCGTGAGCATCGGCGAGTTGCGAGCGGGCATGATGCACCGCAAAGCGGATGTCCCAGCGTGAGTTGCCGAAGTCGCAGAAGACCGGATGCGAAAGCGGATCGGGGTGGCGGTAGGCGGGGACTTTGAATCGCTTCTGCTTGGCAACTGCATCGGTGCCGGCGACGTAATCGAGCAGAGGCTGAGCATCCGCTTTACGATTCACCTGCCAAACGCAAAGGGCATCGTCGGCCGCGAGGACCTCAAAGAGTTGAGTGTCGCCGAACTTGTCGATGTCCGGGTCGGCCTGCGCTTCGCGCGCGGCGGCGATACGATCTTCGTCCGTCTTGCAGTCGGCGCGACTCCACCGCGCGACAACTTCCTTCCATCCCTCGACGGCACGCCTGCGGATGCGGTAGGCATCGAGTGCCCCACTACTCCCGGATCGCGTCTCGCAGAACTCATCCAGCCAGGCTTTGGCGGTTGCGGGCACGTCGTCGAGTTTCTCGGCATCGGATGTGAATTTACGTCGTTCCGCCTCGGCGCGCTTGATCCAGCTATGTCCTATCGAGACACGGCGAGCGGCGTGGTCGAGCATGACCGCGAAGTTCTCGTGACGAGCAGTGCCCCACGAGTAATCGTCAGCGTAGTCGCCGTAGCGTTCGACGGGAACGTGATCGCCGTCTTGGTCGACCCGGTATGTGAAGCCGCACGCGCTCTCAACATCGCTTAGAACCGCATTCGAATATGGTCGTTGTCCCTTGTCGCCGGTCTTCGCTTCCGATGCTTCTTTATCGCCGGCGGCCTTCTCCGCAAGTTCGTTGAGGTTGGCCTGAGTGATGGAATCATCGCGGTCGATCCAAGCGGTAATGACGTTGCGTGTGGCGCTCTTGTATCCGGGACCGCTGATGAGTTTGAGAATGCCCTCTGCATCGTTTGACTGTGGGTTGAATGAGGCAAGAGATGTCGCAAGCGAGGTAAGGGCTGCGTTGCCGGACGAAAACGAATCCTGATCCTTTGCCCAATTGGATATGGCTTCATATACCTTCGCCATCCGATTGAAGTCCGCGCCTTTGCCAGTGCCGAACCGACTGCTGAGCCATTGGCCGGCTTTCTGCACAAGGTCTTTCGCTTTGTCCGCCGTGGGCGGGGCGTCTTCTGTCGTCTCCTCAGACTTCAGAGGCGCAAGATAGTCTCCGTGGCTGCCAAAGAAAGGTTCGAGCATGTCCCGCACGACCTCGCGCGTGAGCGAGTCTCCGACATGCTGCCGAGCGGCATCGAAGGCGGCGCTGCGGTCGATCCACGCCGCATCATCGCGAATCGCTGCGGCGAGCGAGGGTTCGCAATCGCTGATCCAAGTGTCGAGGTCCGCACCCGTGACGCCACGTTTTTCGAGTATGTCACGGAGTTTGGCGACAACTTTCTGATCGCGGCTTGATTGTGTGTCATCCTTCCCACTTGCAACGACGAACTTCGCATGTGGGTTGCCCGGCTTCGGCGCGGACTCCACACTCAGCCACGACAGCGCAAGCAGGATGCGCCGGTCACGGCGTTCATCGGCCGTCGGGGCGCGGTCGGGCGTGTTCTTGCCACCCTTTACGTTGGCGTCTGCCAGCGCATGGTCCAGCCCGCCGCGCAACGTGAGCAGCCAGTCACCGAAGACCTTGGCTCCCTTATTGACCGCTTCGTGCGTGGCCCACAAAGCATCGCGCCAAGAGTGGTCGTTCTTGTCCACACCGCGCAGTCTGAGTGTGTAGGCTCTTTGCGTTATCACAGTGCCATTCATGGTTTGCCTATCCGTAAATGAGCTGAAATCGAAAATGTACAGAAATAATAAGAGCTATATTCATCAGAAGTAATGTCTCTGAACAATATTATAAGAGGTACTGCGGACGGTAAGCAGCTCGGAATCAGTCAACCACGTTTCAAGGCAATAAGTCGTAAAATCAGTGGTTTTATAGAAGACCAAGCATTATGTCGCACGACTTCCGTACGCTTTCGAGCATCCTCGTGAGTGACGCTCGGTCGAGTCCGGGCAGCGCGCTCGCGATCGCCGACGCTTCGTCCAGATAATCTTCGCTCGCGGCTTTCAGGTTCGTTTCGAGTTCGCCTATGGCGGCTACAAGCCTTGTCGCCTCCGGGTGTGCGGGAAGGTATGGAATCGCGTAACGCTCGAAGAGCCTCCGGCGCGAGTCCGTGAGATCGAAGTATTTAGCGAGTTCGACATACTTCTTCGCCTCGTCGAAATGATCGGTGACGAACTTTCTCGCGGCTGCGACTTCCGGGTCCGTCACGCGGCTCGAAAGCGCGGCCCGCGCGGTCTGGACGATAGTTTCCGCGCCGGACATCGTTACGCCCTTGTCGTTCTGAGCCGCGCCCGCGAGCCACGCGAGCGGCGCGCAAGCCAGCGCGGTCTTCGAGTCGAAATTACCGTCGGTGACGATTTTGCATCCGGCGCAGAGTCCTCGGAGCACGTCCGGCTCGAGTATTTCGTTCATCGAGGGAACGATCGCGGTATCGCATGTCGCGAAGAACTGCTCTACGCTCATCCCCTGAAGCGTAAACGGGCGGAACGGGATGTTCTCGCGGATCAGGACTTCAACAAGCTCGTCTAGCCTGCTGACGACGAACGCGCCGGCCGCGGGCTTGCCGTTAACGACGTTGTAGAGTCCGACCGCGCCCTTCTCCCTTCCTCCGAGCTTAGATTTCGCGACGGGCGCAGGATCGATCCCCACGGGCCGCCAGAGAACCTTCGGGTGATGCTCGCGATACACGAGCGCCGCGGAACTATCGACGACGACGTAATCGTAACAAGGAAGCAGCACTTCGAAAGATCGGAGCTGGATCGTCGTCTGCGTGAGCCTTAGCATGGACGGCTTTCGCGAACGCGCCACGAGGTGCGCGTAGTACGTGTTCACGGTGCGGTCTTCGTCGTCGATGATAACGTCGCACCACTCTTCGAATTCCACGAACGCCTTAACTCCCGTGTTGTTGATTTCCGCGAGCGAAAACGATCTGAACTCGTACTCCGCACTTTCCGGGAGCTTCACTTTCGATCCGAGTACGAGGACTTTTTTCATTTGATGAGTTTCCGCGCCGAGGGTGAAAGCGTGTGTTCCGAAAGCTCCACAGCGAGGTTCGCGAAGATTCGCTCCTTTTGCTCGAGGTCGATTTTGTAGGACGAAAGCCCCTCCTTGTCCAGCATCGCTCCGCACTTCGCGAGGAGCAGTTTCGAAAGTTCCTGAGCGAGCGCGAGGCTTTCGCGGTGCGCTTTCGCCTCGCCTCCAGACTTCGGAGTCCACGCGGGTTTTCCGGAGGGTTCCGAAATGAGTTTCTGCGCGATGTATCTGTACCTTTCGAGATACGAGTCGCGGGAGAGCACAAGCTCGGTTCCGCGCCTCGCGATTTCTTCCCGCTCCTCCGGATGCTCCAGGTAATGACGGACGAGCTGGACGCAGTGCTCCGGACTGTCGTACATCACCGCGTTTTCTCTGTCTTTGAAAATCGCGGATACTTCCTGGTTTCGATTCGTCACGAGCATCGCGCCCGCGGCGGGAATTTCGAAGTTCTTCATGTTTGCTTCGTCAAGGACGGAAATGTTGATCCCGATCTGAAACCTGTTCATCGTCCTCGAATAATCCCTGCCCCAGGCCTGCATCACTTTGAACTTGTCTCCGAAAGACTCCGCGAGCTTATCGAGCAGATCGTTGCGCTTCCGATAAATCGAACGTGGGTCCTTCGTGTTGCCGCAGAAGCCGACGGGGACGTCGCGGGGAATTCCGGGGTCGATCGTTATGGCGAGTTCGCTGCGCGAGTCGTTCGTGACAGCGTACGGAAGCCACTCGACCGCGGAATGGAACTCCGAAATGAAAAGCCCGACGGTCTGCGCGACGAACACCCGGTCGTAATAGAGGCTCATAGCCATGTGCAGGTGGAAGCGCGTCAGCGAATCGTAAAGCCATATCGCCTTCGGCCTCGGCACGTCCGCGAGCAGGTGGGAATGGAAGCTGTGCAGGTCCGCGAATTCCTGCTCGATTATGAGGTCCGACCACTCGCAGAGTTCGTAAAGCTGCGCCTCGGTGCCGGTAGAAATCGAAAACCGTCGGACGTCGAATTCGTTCCCGATCTCAGGTCTTTCGTATTTGGAAATGAGGAGAAGTTTTGGTTTCACGATTAAATAGTAGACTGATCGGGAACGTCAGAACAGTATCAGTTCGGTAAACCACGCCGGTAAAATTTCAAAACATGATCCAGTGGGCGCGGCACGGCTTCCAGTTGGTGGTTTCACGAACGAGACGTCCGCGCTGCGACCGCATGCGTCCCTGCGGCTTGCCACCCAAACGGCTGCGCGACAAGCCGTACTGTGTACATCGCAGAACGCCACAAATAATATTACATATACTCTTGAATTAAACTTAAAAAGCATTTAATATAGATTACTGACTTAGAAACTCGATGCGAATTGCAAAAGCATAATAGCACGTCAATTTCTTAATTTTTTGAAAATCGACGCAACATGAACACAAAAGAAAAAATTGAGCACCTCCAGCGAAATCTCGACTCACTTCGACTTTCAAGCGCTCATTACAACGTTGCTCACCTTCTCGGCGTGACTCCTTCAACTGTCGGCCGGTGGGCTGCCGACAGGCATACTCCACACAAAAGTCACACGATCAGGATCGATATTCTCCTCAATCTCGCCGATAAAGCCGCTTCCGGAGATCGAAACGCGCTGTACGCTCTTGGCGAACTCGCCTACAAGAATTCGCACAGTTGGCTCAGGCTCGGCTACGAAGGTTATCTGATCGCCTCCCAGCAAGACTGGACACTTCGATTTCCGGGGAACCCAGGCTTATCGCAAAATCAAGAAGCTGGCTGACTGTGCGCGGGAATTCCTCGATCTAAAACTGAAAAATATCGCGCGGTCGAGCGGACAATATTCATTTTGCGATGACCCGCTGTCTTTGAGGTTTCGAACAAGTTAAAACTCCATAGTGGAATTCAGAGCGGAAACTTCTCTTTTTCGGATCGCGTGGCCTCTCGCGATCAGCTTCACTCTCCGGAGCGCGTTCACGATGGTGGACATGTTCTTCGCGAGCAGGATCGGCGACGGCGAATCCGCGCTTGCCGCGACGGGGATTTCGTTTCCGCTGGAATTCGCGTTCATCGCGTGCTGGGTCGGGATGTCCACCGCGCTGACGAGTTTCGCGTCGCAAGCAATCGCGAAGAAGGACGAAAGCAGACTACGGAGTCTTATAAAGTCGACCAACAAGGTCGCGCTGATTCTTATGGGGCTGTTCGTGCTGATCGGAGTTGGAGTCTACGAAGCCGCGCCGCATCTCGGGCTGGAATCGGACGAGGTCACGGGGATGTTCCAGATTTACGGAAGCGTACTCGTTCTCGGAATCGCGGCGTGCGGTTTCTGGAGCATCGTTCCGGATTCGCTCCTTAAGGCGTATCAGGATACGAAGTCGACGATGGTCGCGGGCATCCTTTCGGGGGTTATGAACGTCGTCCTGAACTCGGTTTTTCTGTTCGCGTTCGGCTGGGGGATTTTCGGGCTTGCGCTCGCGACGGGACTCGCGAGATTCAGCTCGTACATTTATTCCCTGCGCGCAGTGCGGAGGATCGAGCGAAGGCGCGGCATACAGCGGCGGGACACCGGAATAACGTCGCTGCTGTCGAAAGAGACCGAGTCGTTCACCATGCGCCCGCTGATGGCTCTCGCGATACCCGCGGGTCTTTCCTACATCCTGATTTCCGCGGAGAACGGCATCATCAACAAAGTTCTCGCGGGATACGCGAATGAGGTCGCCTCCCTCGCGGCGTTCGGGATATTCAACCGGATGACGCTGTTTTCGTACATGCCCGTGATCGGGATGGCGGTGTCGATCGTTCCGTTCGTCGGCAGACTGATCGGCGAAGGTCGCACCAGGGAAGCATGGCGAGGTCTGATGAGCGCGTTCAAGTTCGCCGCGCTGTATTCGCTATTCGTTGTGATCCCCGGATTTTATTTCTTCGGCGATCGAATCGCGTATTTCCTTTTGAAGCGCAGCACCGAGGATTCGTCGAACTCGCTCGACCTCGCGACGATGGCGCTTACGATTCTTCTTCCTATCGGAGCGCTAGCCGGACTTCCGTTCATCATCTGCCGTCCAGTATTCGAGGCGATGCAGAAGGGGACCCACGTGCTCTTCGTGTCGTCGCTCAGGTATCTTCTGTTTTCGCCCGGCTTTGTGATACTTGGGAGCTATCTCTTCTATAAAAACGATCTCGAACCGTTTCTCGGCGCGCTCACTGGTCTCGTCGCGGCGGCGGGGCTTTCGAGCATAATCTTCATTGCGATGCTCCTGGCGACGTGGCGGAAATCCTTTCAAGGAGCCGCAGCCCCTGCCGAATGAGGACCGAAGTTTCGCCTGAAGATGGAAGGTTGCCGCGGACGAAGGATTCGGCCAGCGCTTTCGATTTCGCGACCTTCGCGCCGGGATTCTTGTGCACGAGACCAGGGCACAACGTGCTCAGGATTTTCAGATGTTCATGCATCGACTTTCGCTCGATATCGATTGCGTCGCGTCGACTCCCGGCAGACTTGATTCTGCTATCGGCTGACAGCGCCATCAGAACAATTGCCGCGCGATCCGAGATCGAGAGTTTTTCGACCTCCGGACAATTCCCTTTCCGCGACGCGCGCACGTATCGGTAGAGGCCCGCGGCGGTCCGCGGCTGGAGATACGATTCGCACGCGGCCTCGCCGACTGCGGTTAGCTTATAGACGGCGCCGCGTTTTTCGATCAGGTCCATATAAACGAGTTCGTCGAAAACGGAACTCCCGTCGATCGCGGTTTCCTGCGCATCGAGCAGCTCGAAATACTCCGCGGGATCGCAATCGAGGCGCAGGCAATCGAGCACTCCGCGGAGAAGCGCCTGCCGCTCATATCGCGCATTATACCTTCTCACCGAGAGTTCCCGCTCCTTGCTCCATGTTCCCTTCTCCCTGTCTACGACGTAGCCTGCGCCGCGTTTCGCGCCTCTCCCCGCGCGTCCGAGGAGATGCGATATGTCGGAGTCCGTCAGCTTCGTTCCGCGACCGACGAATAGATCGCGCACGATGGCGACGTCCGCTTCGATGTTCACGCCGAATTGCAGGCTCGTCGTGCTTGCGAGGATTCCGTTCGCGCCGCTCTCGAAGTCCGCGAGAATCCGCGCGCGTTCGTCCTCCGTCAATCCGGAATGGAACGCAGCCCCTTCGAGGTCGTCCGCGAGTTTCCGCGCCGACGCGACGGTGCCGACGAACACGACGATGCGCTCGCCTTCGTGCTTCGCAATCAGTCTTCGGACGACGTCATTCGCGTTCTCGCCCTCATCCGGCGCAACCATAGTAACCTCGCGGCGGGGCGCGTCCACGACCTCAAGACGCCCGGCGCGATCGAATTTTCGTTCGATTCGCTCCGCCACCCTGCGTTCGCTCGTAACCGCGATCAGCCGCGCGGGATCGAGCCTGCGGTATTTTTCGAGGCAGAGCGCGATCTGCGGCCCGCGGTGACGATCGAAAAGCAGATGCGCCTCGTCGATTACGAGCAGATCGCAGCGCTCGCCCGCGAAACTCCGGAGCCACTTTTCGGGAGTCGTGATGACGATTGCGCCGCGATGCGGGACGCGTACTTCGTCGCCGCCGACGATTTTGACCACGGGGACAAGAGCGCCGACTTCGCGGATGAAAGTGCGAAAGTGTTCCGCGCACAGATTCCTGAGCGGCGCGAGGACGATCGCCGCTCCGCCTCTCACCACGATTTCGAGCGCGCGCAGAAGGAAGACGAGCGTTTTTCCCGCGCCCGCGCCGCTGACCATAGTGAAGACCTTCGCCCTGGCGAGTTCGTTCCAGCGCCTGCGCGCCTCGACTTGCAGCGGCCGCAGATTCGCGCCGAACGTTTCCGCGGATACGAGTTTTGCGAGCGAGCTGTCGAAACCAGATGCCGCGTCTTTGAATTCGCAATTCGTCATTCGCAATTCGTAATTTTCAATTGACCGTCACGACGAACGATTCCCGCGCGCCGTGGCGTTTCGAGACGTAGACCATTCCGTCGATGAAATTCGAGTCGTACTGCTGCGGGATGAGCGCGATGGTCGCTCCGCCGAACCCGGCGCCGCTGAGTTTTGCGCCGAATGCGCCCGCGAGCTGGAACTCTCGCACGAGCGCGTCCTGCTCCGGAGAGGACACGCCGAGGTCTGAAAGCAGCTCCTGCGCCGCGCCCAGCAGGCCGCCGACGCGGCTTTTGTTCGCTCCGGATTTCAGCTCCGCGAGAATCTCGTCGACGATGACGTCGCTCGCCTGCCGGAAGAAATCGACGTCGATTTCCTTCCGCGCGATCCTTTCCCGCACTCCCGCGACGGAGTCCTTCGTCGATGATTCCCGCGGTATTATCGCTACGAAGAACTTCACGGGCGCGGAAATCTGAACGTCTTCCTGATCTCTGCGTGAGATGAAATGGGTCGTTCTCCCGCGAACTATAGTCGAGACGTCAACGCCGGACGCGACGCCATGCGGGATCGACTCCAGCTCGTTCGCGATCCTGATGACGTCCGCCTCCGTGAGTTCGCGTCCGCGAAACTCCGCCGCCGCGCGGGTCAGCGCCACCGCGAGCGCCGCGCTCGATCCGAGTCCCGCGTTCAATGGAATTTTCGAATCGATCGTCACGCGCGCTTTTGCTATGCCTAGCTTCGAGCACATCTCTTCAGCGGTCTTTGTCCCGACTTTGCGCGTATCGACGATTTCGAGCGCGCCCCCCTCCTCGATGGTCACGCGGCATTCGAATCTTGTAACGGGAAACGAAATCGCGCGCCCACCGTGTATGACGCTGTGCTCACCCGCGAGGATGAGTTTACCGAATGTTGTGGATGATGCAGTGTTCATCTTTGGTGGCACGGACTTCCAGTCCGTGAATACACGGTCAGGATGACCGTGCTACTGTCGATCGTCGAAATACGGGACCTCGAGCGCGCGCTCGTAAAGCTTGACGTACTTCTCGGCGCTGCGTTTCCAGCTCCAGTCGGCGGACATTCCGTTCTTCTGCATCAGCTTCCATGCTTCCTGGCCATTCCACCAGACCTCGATTGCGCGCTGGATTCCGTGGAAAAACGCGCCGGTCGAAAACTCGTGGAATACGAATCCGTTCGAGGTGCCGCGTTCCGCGCCTTCACGGGAATAGTCGATGACGCAGTCATAAAGACCACCCGTGTCGTGTACTATCGGGATAGTGCCGTACGCGAGCGAATACTGCTGGTTAAGCCCGCAAGGCTCGTACCTCGACGGCATCAGGAACATGTCTGCGCCCGCCTCGATAAGATGCGCGATCTCGTTCGAGAACGTCAGCGCCACGCCAACCTTGGCCGGGTGCGCGCGATGCGCGTCCTGGAACAGCCGGTGGTAGTAGTACTCTCCCGACCCGAGCATTACGAACTGCACGTCCTCCTCCATCATCCGGCTGAACACGCCCGCAAGCAGATCGATTCCCTTCTGGTGCACCAGCCTTCCGACGAAACCGATCACCGGACAATTCCTCCGCGGAAGGTGGAAGAAGTCCTGGAGCACTTCTTTGTTTTTCTGTTTGCCAGTGAGGTCGAGGAAGCTGAATTTCTGCGGGATGAACGTGTCGATCTCCGGGTTCCATTCGTCGGTATCGATGCCGTTCAGGATGCCCGCGAGCCGTTCCTTTCTGTACGCGAGCGTTCCTTCGAGCTGCGCGCCGAATTCGGAGGTCTGGATTTCGAGCGCGTACCGTTCGCTCACCGTCGAGATCATGTCCGCGTACGCAATGCCGCCCTTGAGGAAGTTGATCGCGCCCTGGTGCTCGAGTCGATCCCACGCGTAGAGCCTTCGCGGGAGTCCGGTGTACTGCCACGCGCCCTCTCCGAACATTCCCTGATACGCGAGATTGTGGATCGTGAGCACGCTCCGCGCGTCCCTCGTCGCCTCGCTCTGCGGCTCCGTCTTCAGAATCACGGGCACGAGCGCGGTATGCCAGTCGTTGACGTGGATGATGTCGAATTTTCCGCCGAGCGACTGCGCGAGCTGGATCACCGCGCGCGAAAACAGAATGTACCGCGCGGCGTTGTCGCTGAACTCGTAGATGCCGTCGCGGTGGAAGTGCGGATCGCTTCCGACGAAGTACACGGGAATGTCAGTCCCTGGAATCCTTCCGTCGAGTATGCCGACCGTCGGACTGCCTTCCGGACCGAGGTAGACGTCGAAGAAGATGTTCGAAGGGTGGATGGTCCAGCCGCCGTACTGGATCTGGCGGTAGTAGGGGAGCGCGACGACGACCTCGTGCCCGAGCTGCGCGAGCGCTTTCGGAAGCGCACCGATGACGTCGCCAAGCCCTCCGGTTTTCACGTACGGCACCATCTCGGAAGCTGCGATTAGAATTCTCATCTTTACTTATTCGTCGTCTTCAGGTTCTTCGTTTTCATGCACTTCAGGAATCTTGCCATCGATGACATCGGAAAGTCCGTACCATTCGAGTTCCCCGGCGATCATAAGTTGGCGGAATATCTTTTCTTTCTCGTCGTCTTCAGAAATCAGTGGTACTTCGAGCGCAATAACATGAGCAGCTATAAACAGGTCTGTTGAGTCTTTTTTGCGTCCGGTACCTGGAAAATAGGAAGTCCTGATCCTTGCCCATTCCTCGGCCTTACTCGTATAAAACGGCGCGACCGAAAGAAGTTCGTTTTCCAGAAGGTTTTCAAAAAGCTCACGATCCTCGGGTTTGGCTTTTTCGTTTTCGAATCCGCAAAGAAATTCGCCGAGCACCGCAACTGGAATAACTACGGGATGACGGGAAAGCACATCCGTCGGCTTTCCGTCACGGATGTTCTTGATCTCGTGAATCAGTATGTTTGTATCTATCGCTACCTGTCGTCCCAAACCAGCGTCCCTTCGCGTTCCGCTCTATCTAGAGCTTCCAGACCTTTTTCCACACGCTCAACGAGTCCTGGTTTTGCAAGCGCCTTCAGTCCGAGCGCAAGTCTCTCATTCCCCGGGGCGATTTCTCCAACACCGATCGCCTTTACTATTTCCGCTCGAATATAGTTGATCTCGTCGCAAAATTTCGAAGCTATCCCGCTTATGTACCTGGCTATTTCAGTCGCTTTTTGAAATTCGCCGTGTTCTATGAGCACTCCCAACAGGGCTTCGCATGCGGGATATTCTTCCAGTGGATCAGACCTATCCGAAGAATCAATCGCGGGAAATGCAACCCCCGCAATCTCAAAATCTTTCTCCGATGGAAGCGATTCCAACATTGAAAAACCTTCCAGGATGATAGCGTACGCAGCCTTGATATTCCTAAGTAGACCCTCTTTCAGGTTCTTCTCGATATCTTTTTCATCAGCAATTGTTTTTATTTCTTCGATCAATATGCCGTAGAGATTTTTGAGTTTCTGAATAACCAGGTCATAGCGAAATCCGCCATTATCGTCGATCAAAAACAGCATCGCGTTTGATGTTTTGCGTTCAACCGCTTGCTCAATGTCTCCGCGCACTTGCTCCACGGTGAGCTTAACTAAATCCTCCTCGCTGTAACGCTTTTCAAGCTCTTCGCGTTCGCGCTCCGGATCGAGAATCAAAGTTCTCGCCAAATCTGCATAGTTCATGAATGTTGCAGCCATAATCAGCCTTCGACTTCATAGAAGTACCAAAATCTGACAGCGAAAGTATATACCGAAATTATAGCCAGAGGAAACTTCAAAAAGGGAATCCGGACCCTCTTGCACCGCGTTGCTGGAACTATCTGGCGCCAGATTGCGCGTCCAGAGGCGCCGGCGGGACGACGCGCTACAGGTTCTTTCCCGTGAGCATTTTGTAAATCTCGGTGTACTTCGCGCGGGTGTTTCTGACGACTTCCGCGGGGAGTTCGGGACCGGGGTAGGTTTTGCCCCAGTCGAGAGTTTCGAGATAGTCGCGGACGTACTGCTTGTCGAAGCTCTTCTGCGATTCACCCGGTTTGTAGTCCGAAAGCCTGAAATAGCGGCTCGAATCCGGAGTGAGCGCTTCGTCCGCGAGAAGGATTTCGCCGTCGCGAAGCCCGAACTCGAATTTCGTGTCCGCGAGCACGATTCCCTTCGTGGCTGCGAAGTCCGTCGCCTGTCTGTAGATTCCGAGGGACAAATCGCGGAGCTTCTCCGCGGTGTCCTTGCCGACGGTCTTCACCATAACTTCGAACCCGATGTTTTCGTCGTGATCGCCATGCTCCGCCTTGGTCGCGGGCGTGAATATCGGTTCCGGCAGCTTCGAGAAGTTCACAAGCCCCGCGGGAAGCTTTATCCCGCAGACCGCGCCGGTTTTGTTATATTCCTTCAGCCCGGAGCCAGCGAGGTAGCCGCGGACAACGCATTCCACCGGGAAAATATCGACCTTCTTCACCAGCATCGACCTTCCGTGCAGCACGTCCGAGTGGCGCTGGACTTCCGCGGGCATTTTCGAGACGTCCGCGGTGATCAGATGGTTTTTGTAATTATTTTCCAGCAGCGAAAACCAGAAAACGCTGAGCTGCGTCAGAACCCTGCCCTTGTCCTCGATCGGCGTCGGAAGCACCACGTCGAACGCGCTGAGGCGATCGCTCGCGACGAAAAGCAGCGAGTCCCCGAGGTCGTAGAGATCCCGCACCTTGCCGCGGCTGACGAGTCGAAGTCCTTCGAGATTGGTTTCGAAAACGCTCATTGTCAACTCCTGATCGGACGCCGGGGTCTTCATCCCCGAAAGCCCTTGCCCTTCCTGATATAGACTTCAGTGCCATATCGGGACAAGGAAGTCCCGGCGCTTTTCGTTCTTAGATGAGCGAATAACTTAACTTCCCGCGGCGCGAGATGGTACTATCGGCCCGGATTTTTGCTTCTGAATTCTTGTTTCGACAGATGAAAATTCGCGCGCTATTTTCGTTTGCGTTCAGCGCGGCGCTGCTGTCCTGCGCCGCTGGAGCGGACGTGCGCACGGAGGACCGCGTCCAGGTCCGAGTCGAACCGGCAGCGGAACTCGGAGCGGAGACCGCCACGGAGTATGGCGTAACGCGGGAATCTTTGGTTATCGGATTTCCATCCGATAACGGCTTCGCGCGGATCGAACTCCGGCACGAAGACCCGCTGGTCTTTGCTGTGGAGGAGCTTCTATGCGATGACCGGGGCTGCGAAGAGTATGGAGGTCCGCACGTCCACGCCCCGCCGCTCGAACTCGCGGAGAGGGCGGAGTCGCGCGTAAACTCGGAATCCCTTGACGACGCGGAGTCGATGTTTTTGCTCGCTTCGAAAATGCGCCTCACCGAGAATACCGAGAATCCAGCGCTCGACGATAGAATCCGGCTTGGTCTCGGGACGATCTGCTATCGCAAGCAGCTCTGGCAGAGCGCGCTGAGGTTCTTCCGCCAGATCGAAGATCCAGAGATGAAAAAACTCTCCACCAACATGGTCCGGGAAATCCGCACCGACGTTTTCGGAGTGCTCCGTCATCAGGCGGAGCAGAGTTTCGACGCCGGCGAGTTCCACCTCGCGCTGACGAGCGCGTCGGACGCGCTTTCTATCAACGCTTCCGACGCGTCGCTGCACGTCCTTCGCGGCCGCGCACTATACGAACTCGCGCAGAAGGAGGAGGCTCTCGAAAGTTTCGAACTCGCGATCCGCATTTCACCTTCGACGACCGCGTACTTCTACAAGGCCTGCATTTTTATCGAGTCAGGCAAACAAGACGAAGCGCTCGCGTGCCTTAGTAGTCCGATTCCCGCGGGCAGCAGCGAAAGCGCGCTTGTGGACACTCTCGCAAAGATCGTCGCGCTGACGAGACAGCCGGACGCGGAAGGTTTCATTGCGCTGCGGGACGCGCAGAAGTCTTCGAGAACGCCGCGCGAATCTCTGGACCTCGTCAAACGTCATCTTTCAGAGAAAACTCTGGACGAAATCCGCCGCGTAATTCTCTCCTTTTCAGGCGATCCGGAAACGCTCGCGAAGTTGAAGTCCTTTTTTCACGAAGTCGAGAACAGCAAGGAAAGCGCGCTCCTTCTCGCGGACTCCATGCACGCATCCGAAGACTTCGAAGGCGAGCTTCGTATCCTGCTTTCGCTGATCGACGAGTCGAAGGAGCAGCCGTTTCTGGTGCTGCGGGCCGTCCGCGTGACGGTCCTCTGCGGCAGGATCGAGGAGGCGAAACGACTCGCGATCAAGCACAGTGACGCCCTTCGCGTGAACTGTCTTTACGACGTCCGCGCCGATCCGCTGCTGTCCGAAATAGCATCGCTTCCGGAATTCCAGGACTAAGAAACTACCACGAGGAGAGGTTTTCGTTTTTTTGGTACTTTCCGGCGAGACGTCCGAGCGCTTTTTGCGCGGACGATGGCGGAAGCACTTCCAGAGCCTACGATAGTTTCTTACTGATTCTGTGATTGTCCCGGTTTCCCGGGAAAGCGTAGCGCCCATTCGTGCTGGGAAGCTATTAGATATCCCTCGTAGCCAAGTTTAAGCCAACTATTGGAGTTTTCGTATGCAAGTTCGCTGAGGGTGTATAGCGCGCTTCGATCCCCCCCAGCGGCTTTTGTTACGAGGTTTAGAAGTAAGTCGATTCTAATAGTGTGGCTTTTATGGGGAGTGTGGCTGTTTGACGCCCATCTGGAGACGGTTGACGGTGTAACTCCAAGTAGATGCGCAACATTGTAG
>JANLHZ010000005.1 GCA_024653775.1 Planctomycetota bacterium
CAAAATAAGTTTACGGATTTCGCGCTCAGATTTACGTCAGGTTCGTTTTGCGCGAGGAAGCCAAACCGGAAGCGTAGCTATAGTTCCGTTGAGCCATTACTTCGATATCATGGGGCGACCGAGAGCGGAACGAAGATGGCGTGAAGATGTGATGTGAAAACGTCAACTTATTTTGACACGCGTCCTTACTCTTCGAGCACTCTTTCGAATAGAAGTCCGCCGAGCGAGAGAAGAATGACGTTCACGAATATGAGCAGGTAGAGCCAGTTGAAGGTGTTCCCGCCGAAGTTGAGCATTATGACTCCCGCGGTGAACTCGGTGGACGCCATAAGAATCGGGATCATCAGAGGAAAGAGGATGACGGGAAGCAGCACATCCTGGCGCTTGACGCTCGAGGTTATCGCTGCAAGCGCGGTTCCGACCGAGGTAAATCCGATCGAGACGATGACTGTTACGAGAAGCAACCAGCCGAGATTGGCGAGCAGCGGGACATCGGTGAAAATCTCGGTCGTCGCGATGACGAAAACCTGAACTATCGTGAGGAACAGAACCTGGCTTAGAATTTTCCCGAGGTATAGCGCGAGCGGATCGATTGGGCTGAGGAAGAGTCCGAAAAGCGCGCCGTTTTCGCGCTCCCGAGCCATGGAACGGGATAGGCCTAGCGTAGATGAGAAGAGAAACGTCGTCCAGAGAATCGCCGGCACGAACGGCAGGATGTTCGCTTTGGGGAAGTTGTTCACGTCTCGCTCTAGCCTTACGTCTGCGAGATCGATGTCCCGCATATTCTGAATGCAGAAGTTGATGACGATGACGAGAAGGAAGGCGAAGAACAGCATCACGACGAGAGTATCCTTGGAGCGCAGTTCAACGCGAAGGTCTCTTTCGAGGATGGTGAAAACCTGGCGAAAAAACTTCATTTGACGGACATCCCGATATTTGCTTATGCGACGATAATCCCGCGCGGCGTTGGTCTCCAAATACTAAAATTTCTTTTTGCTTTCGAAACGGGTTCCGGTATAAAAGCCTGTACTTCACGCAAGAACAATCGGGGCGTGGCTCAGCTTGGTAGAGCGCTACGTTCGGGACGTAGAAGTCGCTGGTTCAAATCCAGTCGCCCCGATGAACTGCTCATGACAACTATTTCCAGCGAATGGGATGAACCTTCCGGTGATGGAAAAATAGCCCGTGAGGTAGGCGTCGGGCTTGACG
>JANLHZ010000017.1 GCA_024653775.1 Planctomycetota bacterium
GCAAGCGACATCGATAATTCGGAGCCGTCAAACGAGACGTTTGACGGCTTTTGCGGACGAGGACGTCCGCGGTCCCAGGTGCCTACGATAGTTTCTAAAGAATCGGCTGGACTAAAGATTTGTGATTCAGCGGGAAAGGAATTATTCTTGTGCGTTCTGAATTCTGAGGTATGAGGCGGTATGTCCAAAGTTGTCGTAGTCGATCGATTCCTGAAAAAACGGTACACGTTCACGATGCGAAAGGACGCGGAGATCGCGAGCGCGTTCGAACTCGCGGTGCTGGAAGTCGCGATGAAATTCGCTCCGGACGACGTGAAGGTGCTGCGTCCGATAGTGGCGAAACTCGTTCAGGCGCGAAGAGTCGAGGAGGCGCTGCCGATAGCGGAGAAACTCGCCTTGATGGAGACGAGCGACGCGACGGTATGCTACAACCTTGCGTGCTGCTATAGTCTGCTCGGGAAAGTCGAGTCCGCGTTCGACGCGATCGAGAAGGCGTTCGTCCTCGGGTTCAGGATGAATCTCGTCCACGAGGATTCGGATCTCGACAATATGAGGCTCGAAGACAAGCGCCGGTTCGACAAACTCGTGGAGAAATACTTCGAGAGACCAAACCCAGGCCACGGCAAGTTCGGGCCGCTACCCGAAGGCGAGTTCCCCGACCTCGGCGAGGAGGATTTCGAGGACTTCGAGATGTTCGAGGATGACGACGAAGACGAATTCGACGAAAGTCTGCTCGACGAAATCGAGGAGGAAGAAGACGAAGATGAGGACGACGAAGGCGAGGAATTCTGAAATATTACCGCGGCCCCGTCGTTCTGAGAACCAGATTCAAACCGTGGTGACGTGGGACGTCGTTCTGCCCTTGCGTTCGGAGGCGTGTTTGTCGATTCCGCCGACGACTTTCACGGGGTGTTTTCCGGTCCAGCAGCCGGTGCAGTAGCTCGTCTTCGGAAGCGACGCGCAGCCGAGCATTCCTTCGAGGCTGAGGTAGCCGAGGGAGTCGACTTGCAGCTCTTTCTTGATTTCTTCTGTGCCTAGCTTCGCTGCGATGAGGTCTTTCGCGTTCGGGAAGTCGACGCCGAAGTAGCAGGGCGCCACTGTGGGCGGGCACGAAATCCGAAGATGCACTTCCCGCGCGCCCGCCTGCTTAAGCGCGGTGACGCGGCGTTTGGCGGTGTTGCCCCTGATGATGCTGTCGTCCACCACGACGATTCGTTTGTCCCGGACGACGTTCTTGATTACGTTCAGCTTCATGTCGATGCTGAGCTTGCGCCCCTCGTCCGAGGGTTTAAGGAACGTGCGTCCGACGTAGTGGTTCCGGATGAAGACATCGTGGTACGCAATCCCGCTCTCGTGGGCGTACCCCTGCGCGGCGAAGGTTCCCGAGTCCGGGACAGGAGAGACGATGTCCGCCTCGATGGGATGCTCCCGCGCAAGCTGCCTTCCCATCTTCAGCCGCGACTCGTACACGAAATCGCCGAAGACCTTGCTGTCCGGCCTCGCGAAGTAGACGTGCTCGAAGAAGCAGAAACTCGGATTCTCGACCTTCGATAGACGCAGAGTTTTGAACCTGTGGGAATCCGGATCGTCGAACACGATCACTTCGCCCGGCTCGACGTCGCGCTGGAACACCGCGCCTATCTGGTCGAAGGCGCAGCTTTCGCTCGCAACCACCCAGCCGTTGTCGAGGCGCGCGATCGAAAGAGGCCTGAACCCGCGAGGGTCCCGCACAGCGATCATTTTACGGGGGGTCAGGAACAGCAGGCTGTACGCGCCCTCGACCCTTTCAAGGCTTTCGCGGATTGCATCGACGATGTCCCGCTGCTCGCTTCGCGCGACGAGATGCAGGATGACTTCGGTGTCGTTCGTCGTCTGGAAGATCGCGCCCTTCATCCCCGCCTCCCGGCGAAGCTCGAGCGCGTTCGTCAGGTTTCCGTTGTGCGCCACCGCGATCGGACCGTAGCGATGAGTCTCTACCACGAGCGGCTGCGTGTTCTTAACCGTCGGCGAACCCTGCGTCGAGTACCGCACGTGCCCGATGCTCATCTCGCTTTTGAGCGGCGCCATTTTATCGGGCGTGATCTGCTCGCCGACGGTCCCGATCCGAAGAAGCGTCGCGAGGTCGTTATCGACGCTCGAAACTATGCCGCAGCTTTCCTGCCCACGGTGCTGCTGCTGGAAGATTCCGACGAAGACCAGCTCGTGCGCGTTTCTGAGACCGTAGGCGCCGAAAAGCCCGCACGCCTCCCGCGGGCCTTCGAATTTGACGCCGCGAAGCACTGACAAACTCTCCTCCGGCGGGAACACGTCCCGAACGATCAGCGGAGGAATTGTCGTATCGATGTCGTCGGACAATGGAATACCTTCGAAAAACGTGGCGTCACCAAGCGAAATCCATCATACACGGACTCGGCCCGGTATCAAATGATTGTAAAGATGTGCTTCAGCTTTTGTTTTTAACCCAATAGTGTTCGGCACGATCGACGCTAAACACTATTGGGTCGTCCCGGAAAACCAGGCGACCGGTTTCACTTAACACTCACGTCAAAATTGGAACGTTGGCATTTACGCCAACAAAGCTATATGTACTGTATTAGAGGCGCTATATATACAATTCATAATTAATCGTATATATAGCGCCTCATTACCATTACAATTCTATCTATAATCTGAATTATAATCCATTATTTTCATTGCCTACAGGTTAACAAGAATATCGCCCGAATGCAATCATCTTTCCGTAAACTTCTTTCTGGTCTGGTACTGTGAACTTCCTATATCTCAGGTGGCATTGCCTTCGGGACGTATCATGATGGCGTTTAGATGTCATCATGTCAGGATTGACAGGCGATCTGAACAAAAACGCAAAAGACAAAATTCACCGCAGGATGCGTGCCGAACACTATTGGTTTTTAACCTGCTAATTTTCGTTCAGGCTTAGTGTTTCATAGATAGCAAATGTGTTATTATTTTCAGTGCATCGCCGCTTTTTCTTCTGATCGAGCGCACTCAAGTATTGGTTGTCTGGCTGGTTTATGGCGAAAATTCTAGTCTGCGAAGATTCTAAACCTATAGCTCTGACGATCCAGAAAATGCTGGTTCGCGAGGGCCACGAAGTCGAGGTCGTCCACGACGGCGAGTTGGCGTATCAGCGCGCATGTTCGCAGCTTTACGATCTCGTCACGATGGACATCAGCATGCCCGGAGTCGACGGCGAAGAAGCCATCTGCGCCATCGAGGTCGAAAATCCGGATCAGAAAATTCTCGTGGTTTCAGCGTCGAAGGACTCCGCGCTCAGAAAGACGCTGGTCGAAGATTCGCCTAACGTCGTCGGCTGGCTGGAAAAGCCGTTCGACTGGGGTAGCCTCACCGCCGCGGTGAAGGCCGCGCTGGAGCCGAAAATTGAATTCGACTCCTGAAAGCGACGCGCCGCTCGTGCGAATGTTTCCCGCGCTGCGAAGGACGCTTCCGGGGATCGGAACCCTTTCGAAAGTCACGTCCATAGTTCCGCTTTCGAACCTCGAAAGCGAGTTTCCGACCAACCGACTGTTCGTGAAACGCGAGGACCAGAGCGGCGAACTCTTCGGCGGGAACAAGGTCCGGAAACTCGAACTTCTGATCGGATTCGCGAAACGCTCTGGAAAAACGACGTTGGTCGCCTCCGCCGCGAAAACTTCCAACTGGGCCGCGGCGCTGTCGTTCTATTCGAAAATGTTCGGGATGGAAGCGGTACTGCACCTCTGGGACGTACCCGGAGGGCACGAAAATCCAGAGAACATCAGGATCGACCATTTATACGCAAGGGAGGTCCATTTTCATCGCACGACGATAGGCGCGATGATGAGGCCGATTTTCGATAGAATCGGAGAGACCCAGGAAAAACGTTCCCGGACCTGGATTCTTCCGCCGGGCGGGACGAGTCCGCTTTCTAGCATAGGCTACGTGAACTGCGCGCTCGAGATAGCAGATCAGGTGGCAAAAGGAATACTGCCCGCTCCGGATTTCGTGGTGGTTCCGCACGGAACGGGTGGGACCGCCTGCGGTCTTGCGCTCGGTTTTGAAATAGCTGGCCTGAAACTGGAAGTGCTGTCCGTGCGCGTTACCGAGGCGATCGTTAGCAATTACATCGTATTGCGTTCATTGCTTGCGGGTACGTCCCGGCTGCTTCGAAAGCTTTCAGGCGGAGAGTCGCGCTACATCGTACCTTCCAACTGCAGGCTGGTTTCAGATTACCTCGGCGAAGGTTACGCGCAGCCGACCGGGAAGGGTATTGAAGCGATCGCGCGGGCGCGGGACGCCGAAGGGTTCAGGTTCGAGCCGACCTACACGGGAAAGGCGTTCGCGCACTTCCTCGACCTCGCATCGCGTGTCCGCGGCAAGACGCTGCTGTTCGTGAACACCTTCAATTCGCGTGAGTCGGTGGCGTGAAGCTATACATTACATTAAATTCGTACCGTCTACGAATTTATAGTAATATTTTTTTGACGGCAACGAAATAGTACAAATAATTCGTAGACGGCACGAATATAACTACGAAAATAGAATCAGCCCGATGACGAATACCGGCGCCGCGATGAGCATCAGGAGCGTCGTGTAGCCGATGATCTGCCTTGCACGGAGACCCGTAATCGCAAGCAGCGGAAGCGCCCAGAACGGCTGGAGCATGTTCGTAAGCTGATCGCCGTAGCATACGCTCATCATCGCGATCGATTTTGGAAGCCCAATCCGCTCTGCGCCAGCGAACGCGATCGGACCCTGTATCGCCCACTGTCCGCCGCCGGAGGGGACGAACAGATTCACAACGGACGCGCTCAGAAAGGTCAGGACCGGAAATGAGTGGCGCGGGTCGATTCCGAGCGAATCATATCCCCACTGGCTTACAGAGGCGAAGCCGTTTGAAATGCCAGAGACAAGTCCGGTGCCTTCCGCGGAGATGATCCCGAAAATCGCGAAGTAGAACGGGAACTGCAGAACGATCCCCGCCGCGCCGTTCGATCCGCGGGAGATAGCGTCCGAGTAGCTCTGAAGTCCCCCGTGAAGAAGGATTCCGAGGAAAAGGAAGATCGCGATGACGCTGCTAAGATCGATCCCCGCGGCGCCTTTGTCTTCGAAAAGCCCGAATAGCGCTACAACCGCCAGAATCACGAGAACCAGCGCAAGCAGCTTCGATCGGTTCAGACTCGTCGCGATGTTTTTCTTCTCGTCCAGACTGGCCGGAAGTTCCCGCGTCATCAGCGAGTCTGGAATCTGCGCGTCGTCGCCTCCGGAACCGACGAGCATCGAAAGCGTCCACGGAATCGCGAGCAGCAGGACGAAGTTTATCCCGAGGTTCATCGCGCCGAGTACCGATTCCGTGAACGGCACCGTAGCCGCCTCCTTGAGGGGTGCGCTTCCGGAAAGTCCGCCATGCCATACAAGGAGTCCCGCGTATCCAGCCGCGCCGAGAACGGGGTAGCTGACCCTGATCCCCCTAAGTTTGCAGCTTGTCGCGACCTCTTTCGCCATAATCGCGCCTACCACGAGTCCGAAACCCCAGTTGAGCAGCGCGGTGGTCATCGCGATGAGACTCACCATCCACGCCGCCTGCGCGGAACTCGTCGGGATGCCCGCGAGCCGATCGAGCAATTTTCTCACCGCGCGGCTTTCCGCGAGCGCGGTTCCCGTCACGAGCACGAGGCACATCTGCAGCGCGAAAGTCATAAGTCCGAGGTTTCCGAAAAGGCCGCGATACCAGTAACCCGTTACGTAGACGAGTCTGTCCGTCAGTCCGACGAGGCTCGCGGGAAGAATCTTGACGACGTTCCTCGGGCCGCCTTCTTCCGTCGCGGGCATGATCGCGCTTTCGTCCATCGCGCGGATTTCCGCGATCTCCGCGTCCGTAAAACTCGCCGCGTCGATCTCCTTCGGAAGTTTGTACCAAGGCGCGAACAGCACAGCAGAGGCGAAAGTCACGAAAGTGAGAATTATCGCCAGAACGAAAGGATCCGGAACCAGCCGTTCCGACCATTTCGACGTGAAGTTTCCAAGTTTTGCGATCACGGAAGTCTCCGGAGTTCGATTTCAGCACAGGGAGCGTAGAGATTGAATGCCTGTGGCGCTGGTAAGGTCCGCTCGTTATTATGCGCCCATCGCAACGAATAATTTAAGGAGATAAAATGGTGAAGTCTGCTGCGAAAACGAAAACAATCGCGATTCTCGTCGCGCAGGATTTTCAGGACATGGAAGTCATGTACCCGTACTACAGGTTCAGGGAAGCCGGGTTCCACGTCGAAGTGCTCGGCGTGACCAAGGGTGAAACCTACAAGGGCAAGTACGGCTATCCGGTGGTCGCGGACGTTTCCATCAAGGTCGCGAAGTCCGCGAGGTACGACGCAGTGATCGTCCCTGGCGGCTGGGCGCCGGATTTCATGCGCAGAGAGCCGCATTTCGCGAAATTCGTCGCGGAAATGAACAAGGCGGGCAAGCTCGTCGGCTCGATCTGCCACGGCGGATGGATCTGCGCGAGCGCCGACATTCTGCGCGGCAGAACCGTGACATTCTTCAGCGCGATCAGGGACGACGTTGTCAACGCGGGCGCAAAATTCGTCGATCGCGAGTGCGTCGTCGATGGCAATCTGATCACCGCGAGAAAGCCGGATGACATCCCCGCGTGGACGAGCGCGATGCTCGGCTTCCTCGGAAACTGACTTCCTGGGGAACGTTCAGCCGTCCCGGAACGCGCGGACGGGACGTGCCGGTCACTTCCGAAGTGCCCGGCACGCGATTATCGCGCGCTGCGCTCGTAGTGTGCCCGTGAGGGCATCCGAACGACTTACGTCGTCACTACTAACTTGCCGCGGACGGGGGGACGGCTGCGCTCACAAAGGACAGCTCTTAGGACGTGCGTCCTTAGAAACTATCTCGAGCAAGCGACATCGATAATTCGGAGCCGTCAAACGAGACGTTTGACGGCTTTTGCGGACGAGGACGTCCGCGGTCCATGTGCCTACGATAGTTTCTTAGTTGTCGATCTTGACTTCGCCCTTCAGAATCTGCTGCTTCAGCGTGCTTATATCCTTCGGCGCGAGATTGTCCGCGAGAGTCTTCTTCAGAACGAAATTAACCGCCTCCGCGCGGCCCTTGAACTTCGAAAGCGACAGTTCCTTGAATTTCGTATAGCTGAGGCGGTCGTCCTCGAACGCGTCCCACACGTCGAGAGTCGTCCTGAGCGCGTCGTAGCGCTCCTTCACCGTCTTGACGCTGATGTCGAGTTCCTTCGCCGCGAACTCCATCGCTTTGGTTTCGTCCTTCGTTTCCGCGAACTTCTTGTCGAACGCCGCTATGAGTTTGCAGAAATCTTCGACGGTCGTTTTCGATATTGCCATTTTTGCCATTTTAGTATTGTCTATCGCAGTGGAACGATTTCCTTCGTGGGATCGACCCCGGCGTTCTTGTCTCTCAGGAATAAGTTCAGATCCTTGAAATAGTTTTCCGAGAACCCCGTCTCGTAATTCCCGCCCAGAAGTTGTTCCCATTCGTCCCGGCTTTCGTCGTAATAGCTGATGCGCTTGCCTTCTGCGCAGGACGCGAGCGTCGCGATACAAATGATGCCGAGCGCGGCTTTAAACAGACGGCTGATGGATTTCATTTCCTGCCTTCCAGAATCCGGGAGTCAGCGCGCATTTTAGCAAAATCCTGCGCGACTACAAGTAATTGTTTTACGGGGTCTTAGATCGTGTACATTGCGCCGGGCCTCGGTTATAGTTGGTTTCCCGATATCGAACCGCCGCGCGTCACCTTTCGGAAGTAAAATATGAGCGCAGAGAACAAAAGAGTCCTTTTCGTCTGGACGGACATCACTACCACCGACAATTTCCTTATCAATTTCGGAATCGCGAGCGTCGCGGGGTATCTGTCATCGAAGGGTGTCACATGCGACCTCATCTACCTGAAAAGTTTTCCGAACGAGCGCGAGTTTCTCGATCGCGTCAGGAGTTACAACCCGGACATGGTCGCGTTCAGCGTGTTCACTAACCAGTGGCACTTCGTCAAGCGCCTTGCGGGCGTCGTCAAGAGCGAAATGAGCGTCCCGACCATCGCGGGCGGAATCCATGCGACCATGGCGCCGCAGGAGATCATGGACTCGAAGGTCTTCGACGCGGTCTGCGTCGGCGAGGGCGAATACTCGGTCTACGAATTCCTCGAAAGCCGCGCGGGCGGGAAGCCCGATCCGCTGCCTGCGATCGCGAACCTCTGGCAGATGAACGGAAGCGGCATAGTCAAAGGCGATCTCAAGCCTCGCATCAAAGACCTCGACGAGCTTCCGTATTATAAGGTCGATATTTTCGACGTCAACCGATTCCTCGCCGGGTGCAAGCACGAGATGCTCTGGATCGTAGGTCGCGGATGTCCTATGGGCTGCACGTACTGCAATCTCCCCGGCATAAACGAACTCTACGGCTTCGACAAGAAGGGAACGCTGCGCAGACAGTCGCCAAGGCGTGTCGTGGACGAACTGCTGCTCGCACTCGATCGCTGGCCCGCGATCGAGCGGTTTTTGTTCCACGATGAAATCTTCACGATGTTCCCGACGTGGCTGCGGGAGTTCAGGGATATCTACACGAAAGAGATCGGCCTCCCATTCGGCTGTCAGACCCACGTCGAGACGATGTCCGACGAGGTCTTGCAGATCGTCCGCGACACTGGAGGCGACCTCCTCAAGATCGGCGTCGAGAGCGGAAACGAGTGGCTGCGCAGGGAAGTGCTCGACCGCAGGATGAAGAACGAGGACATCATCGACGCGTTCTACCGCGCGCACAAGCTCGGCTTCCAGACCCTTGCGTACACCATGGTCGGCTTCCCGCTCGAAACTCCGGAGATGTTCGAGGATACGCTTTCGCTGATACGCACCATCGAGCCGGACGAGGTGATGGGCTTTATCTACTATCCGTATCCGGGAACCAAGCTCTACGACAGCGCGATACAGATGGGCGCGCTCTCGGACGAATGGGCGAGCGACACTTGGGAAAAAACGATCCTCCACCTCGACACGTACTCGAAGGAGGAGATCAAGCGCGACTTCCACAGGTTGATCAACCTCGGCCTCGAAATCCGCGCGCGCAAGCATCTGGAGGGACACTTCGACTTCGCGGCGAATATGGACAGCGCGGTGATCGTGTCTGACGACCACACAACTACAGGAGTCGGCCATTTCTGCGCGACTTACGAGCGCGACTGCTGGATCTTCATCGACGGCGAGGGTAGCGTAACCTGGACCATCGACATTCCGGAGAACGCGGTTCTGAGTTTCGACTACGGCATGGCGCCAGAGACTTACGAACAGTGCGGCGACGGTCAAATCTACAAGGTATTCGTCGACGACGCGGAACTGTTCGGCGTGGAAATCGACCCGCGGAACACCGAAGCTGATCGCGGGCATCACGAAGTAAACCTCGACCTATCAGACTTCGCGGGCGAAAACCGACGAATCGAGTTCCGCACTGAAAAACCCGCGGGGAAGGACCACTTCAACCTCCACGGCGGCTTCGGCAGACCCCGCATCGAAATCGCGAGTGGCACGGGTGGGCGTGGCACGGGCATCTTGCCCGTGAATTCTGCAAGTGGCCCGGGGGGCAACCTGCCCGTGAATTCCACGGACGGGACATCCGTGCCACATGCCAGCCCCGCGAGCGCGCAGATCCTCCGTCCGGAAAAGTACCACTGGTAACCGATTTCAGATTTTTATTCGCTCCCTCTGTTTCTGATGTAGGATTATTGTGAGGAGACCGATATGGACAAGAATCTGATATCTATCAATCCGAGGGTCTGCGGCGGTTCTCCTTGCATTGCGGGAACCCGAATAATGGTGTCGACGATCCTTAGCAGGATTTCTGGGGGAGATTCGCTCGACGACATAGTTCGCGCATATCCGCAGCTTTCACGGGAGCAAGTTGTAACCGCCGTCGACTACGCAATCTCGGTCGTGCGCGATGAAGAGGTCGAGGTGTTGTCGCAAGGATGAAACTGCTTCTCGACGAAAACCTGTCGCCTGAAACCTCGGAATTTCTGAAGAACCTGGGTCACGATGCAGAGACTGTTCGTGACGCTGGAATGTCCGGAAAAGACGACGAGGAGATAGCCGTCTATGCCGAGAAATCCGGAAGAATAATCCTGACACATAATTACGACTTCGCGGATTTGACATGCGCCTTCCCGAGGACCGTGCCCGCAATTATCAGGTTGCGCATCAAAGTTCAAACCGAAGCGATCGTTCACCCGATCTTGAAAAGATTCTTCGACACCCACGCAGAAGATCGAATACTCGGTCATCTGGTAACCGTTTCCCCGGGAAAGGTGCGGTTCAGGAAACTCTCGGACATCGAGATCGATCGATGAGTCATTCGAAAAACCGCGTTGACACGGTCATCTTGCCCGTGAATTCCACGGACGGGACATCCGTGCCACATGCCAGCCCCGCGAGCGCGCAGGTGCTCCGTCCGGAAAAGTACCACTGGTGAACCATGTCGCGTTCGTAACTGGAGCGCTCCAATTTATCCGCCTTTGCTTTGCAGCGCGTTCGAAGTTGATGTACCGTGTTCGAATCACTTTCTGGCAATTGACAACCGACTACCGACCACTACGCCATGCGCATCGCCATAACTGGAGCCTGCGGCTTTCTCGGAAGCCACCTCTGCGATTACTTCCTCGGGAAGGGCGCGAAAGTCATCGCCGTGGATAATCTCATCACGGGGTCGACGCGGAACATCGAGCACCTCGCGGGGAATCGCAACTTCCAGTTCCTCCATCACGACGTAACGAACTACATTTTCATCGAAGGCAAGATCGACGCGATTCTGCACTTCGCGTCGCCCGCGTCGCCGCGGGATTATCTCGAACTCCCGATCCAGACGCTGAAGGTCGGAAGCCTCGGCACGCACAAAGCCCTCGGACTCGCGAAAGAGAAGGGGGCGCGGTTCCTGCTCGCGAGCACGTCTGAAGTCTATGGCGATCCGCTCGTCCACCCGCAGCGCGAAGAATACTGGGGAAACGTAAACCCCGTCGGTCCGCGCGGAGTCTACGACGAAGCAAAGCGTTTCGCAGAGGCGATGACGATGGCGTATCACAGGTTCCACGGAGTCGATACGCGCATCGTCCGAATCTTCAACACCTACGGCCCGAGAATGCGAATCCGCGATGGCCGCGCGCTTCCGAATTTCTTCGTCCAGGCGCTACGGAACGAACCGATAACCATCTACGGCGACGGCTCGCAGACCCGCAGCTTCGTCTACATCGAAGATGAGGTCGAGGGAATCGCCCGCGCGCTCGAAAACGGCGACAACGATCCGATAAATATCGGGAACCCGCAGGAAATCACGATTCTGCAGCTCGCGCGGGAAATCATCGAGGTCACGGGGTCGAGCAGCGAGATCGTTTTGAAGGATCTCCCCGAGGACGATCCGAAGGTTCGCCAGCCGGATATATCGAAGGCAAAACGACTGCTCAAGTGGGAGCCGAAGATTTCGCGGGCGGACGGCCTCGCGCGGACCTGCGAGTATTTCAAAAAGATGGTCGTGGAGGACGAGTTTTGAGAATCCGCAGGGCCACCTTCATCTTGCTTCTCGCGATGAGCGCGACGTTCAGCGGCTGCAAAGCATATCAGGAGCCGCTTTTCAACAGCAACTGGAATTCCGTCTCCTGCTGGATCGACAGCGGATTCATCACCGGATACGTCATCGGCTTCCCGCTGATGATCGTCTGCGGAGTCGTCACGTATCCGATCTGGTGGGTCGGCGTGAACTACGTCGGACCAGCGGTCGGTCAGGACCCGGAGGATTACGCGGAAGACCTCGCGGGCTACACGGTCTACGCGCCCGCGCTGCTTCCGGCGCATCTTCTTTCCTGGGTCGTCGGAGGCCCACCTTACGTCGTCAACTACATTGTCCGCGGCGAAAAGCCCGATCCCGTGCTCGACATTTCAGAGGAGGCGCAGGACAGGATGTGGCAGGACGCGATGGATCAGCTCGATCAGGCGACCCGGCCGGATGAGGACGAGGGCCGCGACGAAGTGCGCGAAGAGATGGAGGCTCGTAACGCCGCTCCTTCCGGTGAGACGCCATCAGGCGCGTCGGAAAGCGAAGGCTCCGCAGCGCCCGAATCCGCGGACAGCGCGGACTCGTCGGACTCCGGCGGCATCGACCTCGACTTCTCGCTCGAAATTCCAGAGGACGAGAACGCGGAATAGTGGTGAGTGGTGAGTGGCGAGAAAATGCAGAAGTCAGAATGCAGAAGTTCAATCTGAAATCAAAAATCTGAAATCACCCGGAGCCGACGATCAGAGTTCGAGCCGTTTCGTGGTTCCGGAATCGAAAAAGTGAAGGTGCGCCGGGTCCGCGGAGATGAAGATTTCTTCGCCGCGGTAAAATCCGGAACTTGCCGGTGCGGACGCGGCGATCAGCTCGGTTCCGACGAGGATCGACAGCACGAGTTCGTCGCCGAGTTCTTCGATGACGTCGATGGTTCCATTCACGCCGGACCCGCTCTGTTCCCTCGAAAGCCTGACGTTTTCCGGACGAAGGCCGATTACGAGGTTTCCGCGGTCGGGCCCCTCGACTTTCGCTATTTCGCCTGCGAGCCATCGGACCGAGCCGCCATCGACGCTCCCAGGGAAAATATTCATCTTGTTCCTACCGATGAATCCCGCTACGAATACGCTCGCGGGTTTCAGATACGCCTCCATCGGCGTGGCGATCTGTTCGACCTTGCCGTCCGACATTATGACGATGCGATCGCCGAGAGTCATCGCCTCGACCTGATCGTGCGTGACGTAGATCATCGTCGCTCTGAGGCGCTGGTGCAGTCGCTTCAGTTCGACGCGCATCTTCGAACGCAGTTTCGCGTCGAGGTTCGACAGCGGCTCGTCGAACAGAAATACTTGCGGCTCGCGGACGATCGCCCTTCCGAGCGCGACTCGCTGACGCTGTCCACCCGACATCGTCGCGGGCTTCTTGTCCAGAAGATCAACGATTCCGAGCAGCGCGGCGGCCTCTGAAACCCTGCGCGCGATCTCATCCTTCGGGGTCTTTCGTATTTTCAGGCCGAACTCCATGTTCGCGCGGGCGTTCATATGCGGATACAACGCGTAGCTCTGGAAAACCATCGCGACGTCGCGATCCTTCGGGTGGACGTTCGTCACGTCCCTTCCGGCGATTTGAATCCTGCCCTCCGTCACGGGTTCGAGGCCCGCGATCATCCGGAGCGTCGTGGACTTGCCGCAGCCGGACGGTCCGACGAGAACGATGAACTCCGAATCCGCAACGTCGAGGTCGAACCTGCTCACGGCCTCGAACCCCGAGGGATATACTTTTCTGACGGATTCGAGCGTTACTTTTCCCATTTTACAGTCGTCACATTCCCGCGGGGTTTGTCGCAAATATTTTAAGCAGCATAAGCAGCATCGATGAATTTCCGGTCACGACCTTGTCGATGAGGATCGTGAGCACCTTGACGAAACTTTCTAGCGTGAGTCCGAGAAAAAGGAACCCGACGATGATCCGAGCCGCGAAACCGAGGATGAACACGTTCATCTCCGGCGCCGCGCGGGCCATGAATCCCATCGAGATGGTTACGAGAAAGACCGTCACCTCCACGGGCGCAACGAGAAGCAGCCCGAAGATCCAGAATTGACCGAATATGTCGACGATGAGATATTCCATCGCAAGGTCGGGGAACATCCCGCTGCGGGACGGAATCGTCGCCTCGAACCGTTGCACGAATGTCAGCACCGGAAGCACCCTGTAAGACATCACCATCAGTTTCAGCAGAATGAGATGGCCGTTCAGTCCGAGAAACACGAAGAACGCGAGAAAGAATTTGAGCTGCGCGATGATGCTCACGTTCAGGTTCGAGATGGGGTCGATGACGTTCGCCAGCGAAATGCCGATGGTCATACTCGCGTGGGATCCGGCGAGCTGCACCGCGATGAATATCGTCTGGACCGCGAGACCAAAGATGATGCCGATCAGCAGTTCCGTCCCGCACGCGTAAAGGAACAGCCCCTGGTTCGCTGGGAAGTCGGGCATCGTCTCGCCGAGGACGGGGAACAGAACCGCCGCGATTCCGAAGGACAGCAGCGCGCGCACGTACACCGGCGCGAGTTCCGACCCGAAAAACGGCACTGCCATGAAAAAACCACTGAGTCTCAGCCACATCAAAATGAAGTGCTGGAACTCGACTCTGGCAAAATATATCCAGTCACCTGAAAGCATCGACGAAAATGTTTTTCGCGGTTCTATCGAATAGAGGACTGATTACTCTAGTCGATTACCGGCTGAAGGAACAGATCGAACCGGCAAAAATTTGTCACTTTCTGCGCTTTTCGAGTTCCGCGAGCACCGAATCCAAAGAGACGCCGCGCGCGCGAAGCGCAACGAGCAGATGGAAAACGAGGTCCGCCGCTTCTTCACGGACGCGGACGTCGTCATTGTTCTTGCACGCCACGATGAATTCCGTGCACTCCTCCCCGACCTTTTCGATGCACTTGTCGAGTCCCTTTTCGAACAGTTTCCCGACGTACGACCCTTCGGGCGGATTCGAATGCCGCTGGTCGATCAATGTAACGAGGCGCTCAATTATTTCGAGATGCTGCATCTATCTGATCGAACCAAGTAGAGTTCTGAATTCAGCGATGTCCTTCGCTTTTCTAAGCGCATCCTGAACCTTGCCCAAAACCGAGATGTTCCTCGATTCTCGGATCGATGCGATGGAATCAAGACCTTCCTTTCCGAACCTTACTTCCACCGCGAGAACAAGTCCGCGTTCAAATCCTTCCGCGAGTCCTTCCTCGCGTCCTTCCTCGCGTCCTTCCTCGAGTCCTTCCTCTTTTGCGGCCTGTCTAATTTTCTCGTAAGTGCTCATAACGACCTCGACTCCTCGTTCGAGTTTGGATTCTCTTGCTAACTTTACAACATCATCGGGCTCGACGTCCTCAACTTGCACGATGTAATTGATATGAAGCTGCATCTCTAAAGGCGAGCAGCCTCCAGCCAGAATTTCGAAAGCGGAACGAATTACCGATTTTCGGTCCGTTGCAGATCTCTGACTCCACAAGTATATCATAATGCGGAAACTCGGTTTTCCCACAACTTTCCCCATATCTACCTTTGACGCCTCGAATAGTTCGAATCTAAAATTCGGGAAATAGGGAATCACTTCGTCCGGAACCGGAATTCGTTCCCGGAGTTCGGTACCTGCGGACCATTCCTTCTCTCCGTGATAGACGACTACGCATACGAATGGCCAGCAGGGCACTCCGCAGCGGGAATCGCGTTGCCATACGTTTCCCATGTAGCGGTAGAGCTGAATCGAAACGTCTTTATCTTCGTAGCTCTTGTGCTCGTAAAGGTAGAGGACATTCAGCGAGCCTTCACCGTAAGGAGCTCTCACCAGCAAATCGGTGAATGAAGAAGCGAGGTCCGTGGACGCGATTTCGCCGGGAAGAACTTCAATTCCGGAGAGGTCAACGTTCGCGAGAATTTCTCCCGGCAGAATCATTTGCATCAGACTTCGGACGTTGTCTTCATCTGAGACCACTGCCTTGAATTGCGCGTCGTGAGGGTTGTTTGCATCCGCCATTTGGTTTCCTGGCGCAAGTCCGCCAGCAGCAAGTTCATTTCAGACGGGCCGCCGGTAGGCGTTTGAGCTTCTGGCTTCGCGGGTCGATTTCGATGCCGACGGATTCAAGAGCGGTAACGCCGAGTATGGGTTCAGGATTTTCCGGTCCGAAGATTATCGTTCCCCATACAACGTCCCCCATGAATTCAATTTGCCCCCCCGCGACATCCAGTTTTACTTCAGAACCGTCGGCAAGCTCAAAAATCCGTGAGCCTTTCGGCTCAAGACCGATACTTCGAAGAGCATTCGCCGGAGCGAGGGAGTCCACAGCGCCAGTATCGACGAGAAACAAGCCCTCCCAGCTTTTTTCCAGATCGGCAGGATTTCTTATCGTTACTGTAACGTGCGTGGCTCCCATTGAATCTCCTGTATCCGATTCAGTCCCGGATGTCGATAATTTTGTGAACGCGTTTGTCCTGCTGCTGTGTGATTGCTCCGGGGTTTCCGCCGGGGAAGAGTCCGCCTAAGGGATTTGTCCCGCCTGCGAGACTGATTTGCTCGTAGGTGAACGAAAGCGCGTTCGACGTAGCTCCGTTCACCGTCACCGTGACGTCGACCGTCACCGGCCCTGAAAGAAGTCCGATAATGTTCGATGGAAGTCCGGGCGTGCAGGTGATCAGATTCGCGCTCGTCACGGTCACGTTGATCGCGGCGCTTCCGCCAAAATCGACTGTCGTTTCCCCCGCGACGGTGCTGAATCCAGCGCCGGCTATCGCGACTACGAGACCGCTGTCGATCGCGCCGCCGGTGAGGACGCCTGCGTTCAGCGCCATCGTATTCGGCGTAAGCGATATGATCGTCACGCCGCCTTCGCCCGGAATGATGCCTCCAGGGAGTTCCCCCATCGTGTAAGTGAACTGCTGCGAAAGAGTCGCGCTGTTCGACCCGACCGTCACGACGACATCCGCCGGATCGAATTCGAAGGTTCCCGCGAGCAGCGCGGAAAGCGATCCGAGAAGGTCCGACGGAAGCGGCGGATTCGGGATCGTGAGGCTGATCGCGTTCGCGGTGACGCTGCTGATCGTCGCGGCCTGCGTCCCGAACATGACCGACGTCTGCCCGGAGACGAATCCGCTGCCCGTGATGATCGCGGTGGACGGATCTACCGATAGCGTGATCCCCGCGGTCAGATCTCCAGCGGCGCTGACTTTGGTCGCCATCGGAGTCATCCCGGAGAGCGTAATCGCGCCCGGAGTCGAAGTCGCGGTGGTGTACGTGAACGCGGAATTCAGTGTCGACGACGAAACCGTACCGTTAGCGACTGTGACGTTCACCGCGCCGACGTTTCCGGCGGGAGTGAGAACCGAAAGACGGGTGCCGTCGGTCGAGACGCTGACGAAGGTCGCGCTTGTCTGCCCGAAGCTGACTGACGTGCCGTCTACGAATCCGCTGCCTGTGAGTTCGACAAGGGTTCCGCCCGACGCGCTTCCGGACGTCGGCGCGATGCTGACGAGCGACAGCGCCGGCGGCGAAACATACGTGAACCCGCCGCTCAGAGTTCCGGAGCCGATGCCGTTATCGACAGTGACGTCCTTCAGTCCCGAGGAGCTTGACGACGCGGTCCTGCCGCGAAGTTCGACCAGCGATACCACCTCGACGTTCGTCAGCGACACTCCGCCTATAGTCGCGGTGCTCGCTAGCTGGAAGTTCGTCCCGCGGATCGTCACAGACGTGTTCCCAAGCGTGCTTCCAAGCGTGGGCGAAATGCTCGTCACCGTCGGCGGCGCGCTTTCGTTGATGAATCTGAACGCGTTCTGCATCGTCGCGCGTCCATTTTTCGTGATGACGCTGACGTCCGTGAGACCGCTGCTCGCAACCGCGGGCGTCGTCGCTTCTAGCCTAGTCCAGCTTTTCACCGTCACGCTAGTGGCAAGCTCTCCCGCGAATGTCACCTCGGTATCGTCTTTCAGGAATCCACTGCCGAGAATGACCACAAGATCGCCTCCCGTGGTTGAGCCGAAGTCTGTGACGAGCAGCTCGATCGCAGGCGCGTCGGTGGAGTTTTCGTCGAGGGAGGTTTCCGTCCCCATCGGCTCGCAGGCCGCGAAGAAAGCCGCGCACAACATGACAAGTGTGATGATATGTCTGTTCATTTTCATTCTCTATAATTATATTGTCAAAAGTGGAGTCGGTCTCACAATAATAACGTCCGGCCAAACTCTTTGTTTGACGAATCATCGACCAGTCAATAATTAGAATAATTCGTGTCAGTCACGAATTTAATGTATTGCTCAGGGTTTGAGCACGATCCGCGTGAAAAGATGATAACACACGAGGCAGATCGCGAGGAGGTAGCGCGTGACCATCATTCCGATGTACCACGGTTCGATGGCGTAAGCGCTGATGTTCGTCAGCGAAATGATGTCTGTAATGAAGTAAAGACTGATCGTGCCGAAGAATGCCCATGTGCCGATCTGAGAGCCGAGCCACATCCCGACGCAGGCAATAATCAGCAGAATCGTGTAAACGAACCCGAACCAGTACAAAACGTTCTTGTTCTCCGAAGACACTAGTGCAAGTTCGATACCGTAAATTGCGTCTCTCGCTGCGTTTACCTTCTCTTCGGCGTCGTCCAGTTGCTTCGTCTTCGACTCTGCATCGAGTGTTTCGTTCGATTCAACGTCTGCGAGTTCCTTCTCGATATTCGAAAGCGAAAGGCGAAGTTCCGGAATAGTGCCTTTCTGCTTCGAGAGGGCTAAAAGATTCGGATCGACGTTCTCCTCGTCCTCGATATCGGAGTTGTAACCATACGTACTGACAAGCACGAAGAAGTTTAGAATGAAGAACAGGATCAACGAAATCGGAAACGCATACGAAAAGAAACCTCGATCGCCCTCCGGATCGATGGTCTGGAGGAAAGCATTGAACCCGGATTCGGGCATGCCGCTATCGCTGAAAATATCCTCGGTGGCGGTGCCGCCGGAAGGTTGCGATCCGTTTCCATGCGTATCATTTGGCGAAGAATCCACTTTCCTCTCCATAGAAATTAGCGGGAAGTCCCTTCCCATGTAATAATTCACGGGAAGTATTAACATAATTGTCAGGTCGTTGTCCTTGACTTTTTTTCTTAAAAACTAAATGATGGCAGTTCGAAAAAGGCGAAGGCTATCGAAGGCTCTGGAATCACCCTTTATCCCGGAACCTGTTACATCCTGTGCCAATATATAAGAATGGCTGTTCCGATCAAGTGCAATCAGTGCGGTAAAGCTGGAGAGGTTGGCGACAACTTCGCCGGGCGCAAGATCAGGTGCACATGCGGCGCGATCGTTCAGGTGCCGATGGCGGCGCCGTCGCCTTCGCCGTTTGATTTTCCGCCGCCGAAGAAGGCTGGTGGAAGCGGCGGATTCAGCGCGCCGCACCTCGGAGCCGGAAACAGCGCCTCGGTGACGATCATCGACGACTTCGGCGGATTCGGATCGGGGGACGCCACGATGCCCGAGACCGACCTCGGCTTTGGCGGTGGCAATCCGTTCGATTCGAATAATCTCCCGACAGCTACGAGCGCCGCGGCGACGATGATCGACACGCCGCTTTTTGCGGAGGACATTGCGAAATCCGGAGGGAAGGGTTCTGGCGAAGGCGGCAAGAAGAAGAAAAAGAAGAAAGGCGACACCGGAAAGTCGGGGAAGTCGGGGAAATCGAAGAAGTCGAAGAAAGCCGGCGCGTCGGGCAGGCAGAAGGCCGCGGATCCGGACGCATCGAACTTCGAGGTGAGTTTCATCGACGACGGCGAGGACTTCGGCTCGGTCGCGGGAGGGTTCAAGGCGTCGTCGCCCACTTCGAAGAGCGCGCGCCATCCCGCGGGAGAGATGCCCAAGGAATGCGACATCTGCGGCAACGAACTTACGGAAGGCGCGGGAGTCTGCAACATCTGCGGCGCGAAGGTGATGCTTCGTCATCCGGGCGCCAGCACGGGGAGCCTCAGCCTGGTGGACGAGAAGGACGACAACGGTCCCCGTGGCTACGATCCGACCATCGACGGTTTCGAGGATCTGAGCGACGCTCCAAAAAGCGGCAGGAAGTCCACTAAGAAAAAGAAGGTCAAAGGCAACGTCTACGTCGAGATCGTGAAGTCGTTGCTGTATCCATACCAGGCTTTCGCATCGATTATGTGGATGATCGTCACGGCTTTCGTCGCGATGCTTGCCTTCGATCTGTTCCTCAGCCTGCTTTTCGCGCTGCTCGAAACGAGGGCGGATTCGATGGAGCACCTCGAGTCTCTAGCCTGGACCGAGTTTATCGTCGTCTGCGTCGTGTGCTCGATCTTCGTCGGTTACATTTTCGAATTCGTGGAGAACGTTCTCAATACGGGGGCGACCGGCGACAAGAAATTTCCACCCGCTCCGGAATTCATGGGACACATCATCGGATACGCCTTCAAGGGACTTCCCGTGTTCATAATGTTCATCGCGATCATCCTGATTCCGATGTTCGTCACGGCCGCGCTTTCGATGACATCGAGCATGATGAACGCCGCGATATTCAGTTTCGACGCTTCGAGAAAGGCGGCGGCGCAGGCGGAGATACTCGGGTTCCTCGCTATAGGCGTCGGATTCGCGTTCCTCAGCTCGTTCATCTGGATGATTCTCATGATGGCGAAGATGAAGTGCGGCGGCTGGCTCAACGTCAGATGGCTCCAGGTTCCTCAGGCGGTAATTTCATCAATCGGACCCGTCACGACAGCGTGGGGGCTGCAATTCGTAAACGCGGTGGTTCTGGCTTTGGTCTTATACGTACTGATGTACCTCTTCGATCCGATACTCGGGTTCGTCTTCAGCATCGACCGCGGCGGCTTTGTCGGGCAGCTCGCGGTGAAATATCTTATGATGCTGATGTTGCAGATTCCGCTGTTCGTTTACGCGCTGGTGCTGAACACCGCGACGTTCCGCGGACTCGGACTCGTGATGCACTACGACAAACAGCCGTGGTCGCTCATCCAGCCCCGCGCTCTGACGAAGAAGAAGCCGAAGCGCGAGCCGTTATAAGGTCCGGAATCCTGTCGTAGCTACCGCGGACGACGTATCTGGACGCGTCGATCTCATTCCGTCCGAATGCGTCGATAATCGGCCCGTTGATGATGCCCTTGATCCGCTCCATCGTCTCGTTCCGCCAGCCGTTGGACTTGACGTCCGAGAGCGGCACGTCGCTTAGATGAATCGGCTCGTGGAGGATTATTTTCACCGGGTATGGCCGCGGGAACTTCTTCGACATATGCCACATGAAAAAGCTCCCGAGCATCGTGCAGGGGATCACTGGCGCGTTCATCCTGTGCGCGATCCGGAGCGACCCTGGTTTGCAGTCCCCCATCAGCGGCCTCCACGATCTCCCCGCTTCCGGGAACACGCCGAAGATTTCGCCGCGTTCAAGGCACTGGGCGGCTTTCTCGATAGTGTCTCTGCCTGTGCGTTCGAGGCTCACGGGGAACGCGCCCCACTTTGCCGCGAGCCTGCCGATGGACGGATACGCCTCCCAGATCTTGTCCCACGCGACGAAGTTGACCCGCCTCGGAATCGCGGCGACCAGAAACAGCGGATCGAAGTACGAAGGATGGTTGCTGACGAGCACCGCGGGTCCGTCCGGAAGATTCTTCAGACCTTCGACGTGCAGACGGAAAACGATTCTGCATATCCCGCGGAACACGCTGCGAAATTTTTCTGTGGAAAAGAAGGGATGATCGAGTAAAGACATATTTCGGATTTCAGCCCCGCGCCCGCTAGGGCGCCAAGGTTATCGAGATTTCAGATTTCAGATTTCAGATTGAACTTCCGCATTCTGCATTCTGACTTCTGCATTCCGCGTCCAAGGTGTTATACTTCTTCCCTCGATATTCATTCCTCTGTTCGCTCAATTTCTTTTGATGAACGGCTTCCTCGATCGACTTCGAACAATTTTCACGAGTCTCGGCTTTGGCGAACGCCTGACGAGCGGGGTCTTCGCGCGCGAGCGGAACCATCGCGCTGCACCTGTACGACCAGGGAGCAGCGTGTTCCTCCAGACGGAGGCGGGCGACTCTCTCGAACTGATAACGAGACTTTCCGCGGAGCTTGTTCGAAGCGAAAATCTTCAGCCAGGCATGGCGCGAAAAGTGTTCGCGCTCGCGGGCGCGTTCCAGCCGGAGCATCTTCGCGCGCAGACGCGCGAGAAGAACGCAGTCCGGGCGAGCGCGGCGATCGTAGGCGGCAGCGCGCGCAGAACCCTGCTCGAAATGACGGTGCTCGCCCGGAGTCTTCTCGAAGGTCCAGCTCCGGTGGAGCTTAGCTTTTTCGATACGAAGTTTCTCGAATCGGCGTTCGACAGGTTCGAAGTCCCGAAGGGCAGCCGTGAGGACTTGCTGCTCGCGGTCCAGCAAGAGAGTTCTCCGGACGAAATCGGGGGCGAGACGTACAGCGGGCTTTCAGAGCTGCTTTCGAAAGTCGGTCCCGAAGAGCAGGCGAAGGCGGTGTCCGAGGTGCTAACGTCGATGAACGTGCGGTTTTTCGGAAGGAGGTCCCTCGCTGAGATCGCGGCGAGCGTGCGCGATCGCTCTGCGTCCGGAGAGCGCGTACCTGATCTGAGGAACCTGCTCTCAGCGGTTTTCGCTACGCTGAAACAAGGCGGCGAAGACGCTCTCGAAAACCTTCGCGGGATTATCGAAAGCGCGGGTATCGATCCGTCGTGTCTTGACGAATCGCGGGCAGCGCTCGAAGAAGTCCGCGCGTTGCTTCCGGAGAACGTCCGCGTAAGGTTTTCAACTATGGGCGCGGCGCTGGTCGACCTCGAATCGAGGTTCACCCTGATCGCGAGCGAAGGAGGCCCAGGTGACTCGTGGCTGCAGATCGCGTCTATGGCGGACGGAGGCGATTCGAACCACGTCGCGACACTCGACGCGACGATCGTTCCAGACTTCGATGAGACCGCGAAAGGCGGAGCGTTCGTACTTGCGACCGACGAAGAAAGTTTCCGGGCCGCGTGCGAGCTTGTAATCGATCTGAAAAACGAGGCGTCGAAACAGGGCGCGAATCTGAGCCTTTGTCTCGAACCCGCGCAGCGTTCCGTCAAGACCGCGATGAAGTCCATCGCGAGGCGCGAAGGCTCCCACGTGATATTCGTCGGCGCGAACGAAGCCGCGGAAGGAAAGATCAACGTCAAGTCGATGGATTCGAGGGAGTCCCGCGAATTTGGGCGCGACGATCTTCACGGTGTGATAGACTTCCTCCGTGCGCCAGGGGACGGGAGAGCGGGAGAGAAAGATCGAAGCTGACCTCGCATCTCATTCTCCGCTCGCTGCGGGTTCCGAAGAACGACTTGAAAATTCCTAATTCCTAATTCCTAACTTCTAATTCAGTGTTTTTTCTATCGGGCTATCTCGATCAGATCGACTTCAGCGACTTCGGCTTTCCGCTGCAGATAGCGGCCGCGTTCATTGCGGCTCTGGTCTGCGGGATGGTCGCGAGCTTCCTGCACATGCCGCGGGTTGTCGGATACATCGTGGGCGGGCTTCTGCTTGGTCCGGACGTTCTGCGCGTGTTCAGTCGGGCCGAGTCCGGAGCCGACGATCCGTTTCGTCCGGCGGTAGACCTCGCGCTCGCGATTGTGATGCTAAGCGTAGGCGCCACGTTCTACTTTCCTTCCGTCAAACGGCTTGCGAAATCCGTACTCGGAATCGCGGCTTTCCAGAGCGCTGCGACGTTCGCCTTAGTCGGGCTGCTGACCTACCTCGCGCTGGACCAGGCGTCCTGCGAGGTCCCACTTATGCTCGGAATTCTCGCCATCGAAATCGCTCCGGCGACCACGCTGCTTGTCATGCGGGAGTACCAGAGCGAAGGTTCCGTCACTAAGCGCGTTCTAATTCTGATCGGCGTGGTGAACCTGCTCTGCATTGTCGCGTTCCAGATCGCGTTCTACGGATTCATGAACATCGTGGAACATGACGTCCATCCGGGGCTGATTATTCTTAAGAACCTCGGCGTGGGCGCGCTGCTCGGATTCGTGGGCGCGTTCCTTCTCGTCTTCGCGTACGAGCGCCTTGCGGGGAAGGAGCGCGCCGCCGCGTTCTTCGCGGTGCTCTTCGGGACGGTCGCGTGCTGCGAATACTTCGAGCTGCCGACGCTGCTCGCTTTTCTATCGATGGGGATCGTGCTTACGAACATCTGCGACTTCGGCAAGGAAATCCTCGATCAGTACGACGGCATCGCGAAGCCGCTTTACGTTATGTTTTTCGTGATCGCTGGGTCGCAGATGCACGTCGAGGAGCTTCTACACCTTTCGCCCGAAGGGATGCTGCTGATGGGACTCTACATTTTCGGGAGATTCTCGGGCAAGATCGTCGGCGCGTGGTTTGGCGCGAAGATAACCGACGAAAGAGCAAGCATTCGCAGGTTCGTCGGACCCGCGCTGCTTTCCCAGGCGGGACTCGCTATCGGACTCGCGTATGAATGTCAGAAGCACAGTCCGGAGCTTGGGAACCAGCTTCTTTCGATCGTCCTTCCGAGCATAATTTTCTTCGAAGTTCTCGGACCTCTCGGAGTCAGATTCGCGGTCCTCCGCGCGGGCGAAGTCAAAATGCTCGCGCTGCTCGAAACCTCGCGCGTCGGCGCGCGGCCCGAAACGCTGCTACAGCTCGTCCGCAAACTTCTGACCAGCCTCGGCATCCTGAAGCGCAAGGTCGGAAAGAAGACCGAGGACATCGTGGTCGAAGACATAATGCGAAAGAGCGTCCCGACTCTGCGCGAGAACTCGAGGCTCGAAGGAATACTCGATTTCTTCGAAAACTACCACCTGCCCGTTATTCCGGTGATCGACGCGGAAGGATGGTATCTGGGCGTGATCACTCAGCAGGAGATCAAGGAGTTGCTTTACGATCCGATGCTGAACAACCTCGTGATCGCGCTCGAACTCACCAGGGACGAGGACCCGGCGCTGAGTCCCGATATCAGCGCGTCGGACGCGCTTTCGCTGCTCGCCCGCGCGAAGATCGAAGCCGCGCCGGTGGTGATGGACGCTGGGGACGGCAGAAAGAAACTCGTCGGCTACGTGGATCAGCGCGACATCATCAGTCTTTTCGGGAGGGACCTCGCCACCTGAAATTACGAATTACGAATTACGAATTGCGGTTGGGGTTGCTATACTCGCGCAGCCTCGATTTCCCGAGGTTTTGGCAGTTCACAGGACAATCGAATTCGAAACGCGCTTTGATCGACAATCGAACCTGGATCAATTCGTAATTCGTAATTCGTAATTCGTAATTCAAATGACCCCGCGTCTGACCATCGTCATCCCGATGCTGAACGAAGAGCTGAATATAAGGCCTCTGTTCGGACGGCTGTTCACGGTACTGGACGGCCTCGACCTCATCTACGAAGTGATATGCGTAAACGACGGAAGCAAGGACCGTACGCCCGAGATTCTCGCGGAAGAGGCGGAGTCGCGGCACCAGCTCAGGGTTATCAACTTCGCGCGAAACTTCGGCCAGCACGCCGCGGTGATGGCGGGCTTCGATTACGCGAAAGGCGAATGGATAATCACGCTCGACGCGGACCTCCAGAACCCGCCTGAGGAAATCCCGAAGATCGTCGCGGAGTTCGAGAAAGGTCACGACCTTGTAAACACCATCCGCCAGGGAAGGCAGGACACCTGGTTCAGGAAGACCGCGTCGAAGATCGTCAACAACGTCATGCGCAAATTTTCGGGAATCAATCTGAAGGACTTCGGGTGCATGCTCCGCGGCTACCACGCAAACGTCGCGAAGCCAATGTGCAAGCGCCGCGAGTTCCACACGTTCATTCCCGCGCTCGCGACGCTCTACGCCGGGAATCCGGTGGAGATTCCAGTGGCGCACGCGGGTCGAGAACACGGCGCGTCGAACTACTCGCTGCGAAAGCTGTTCTCGCTCCAGCTCGATCTCATCGCGAGCTTTTCGCTCACGCCGCTCAGACTGCTTTTCACGCTCGGCGCGGGCATCGCGGTCTTTTCGATTCTGTTCGCGTTTCTGCTGATCTGCGTCCGGCTGTACTTCGGCGCGACGTGGGCGGGGGAGGGCGTGTTCACGGTGTTCGCGGTGCTGTTCTTCCTGATCGGCGCGCAGTTCTTCGCCTTCGGGCTTCTCGGCGAATACATCGGAAGGATCTATCAGGAGGTCCGCGACCGCCCCGCGTATCTCGTCAGCGAAATCGTCAGCTTCCGGCAAAGCTCCGTTCCGGACAATCGCGGCGATCGAGTCAAGCGCGCGACGGACGTCATTCCATCTGCCGCGATCGAACCCGAACGGGACGCAGGTAAGCGCCTTTCCGCGGAAGACAACTCGAGCTGGGTTCCGGACGAAGACACGTCGGACACGATCGACACCAAGGGATTCGAGTAGATCGAGGATCTAGGATCGAGTATCGGGTCGGGCGAGTACGACGCAGATATTGTTTTCATCGCGCCGAACGTTCACCATCTTCTGCGTAGACGAGGACATCCACACTCCCAGAATGCTCAGTCGGGACGGCTGCGCTACAGCGAACAGACTCTTAGAAACTATCGTAGGCACATTGGACCGCGGACGTCCTCGTCCGCAACAGCCGTCAAACGTCTCGTTTGACGGCTCCGAATTATCGATGTCGCTTGCCTACGATAGTTTTTTAATTCTTGTGCGCGACAACGTAATGGGTCTGCTCTTTGCCGTCGCGTTTGACGACGAATACGAAAACGTCGCCCGCGCTTGCGCCGCGAAGAAGCCGCGCGAAGTCGGCGCGCTCGTCTACCGTGACGCCGTTGATGCTGACGATCGCGTCGCCCGCAAGAAGCCCGGCGTTGGCGCCGCTGCCGCCCGCGGTTACGTCCTCGACGTAGCCCGATTTTGCCGCCTCGTCAAAGTTGAGACGCATCCCGATCCTTCCCGGACCTCCGGTCTCGAGCTTTCCGTAGAGAACGAGCACCTGATCCGGCACCGGATCGCCGCCGAGCAGCTTTTCGAGGGTCTGCGGAATATCGTCGGTGAAGACTCCGTCGAGAGTCCTGCGCGCGTCCGCGCCTTCGCCGGAGAAGCCGAGGAGCTGGGTATGCAGTTCCGCATTCTTCCCGAAAATCTTCTCGAGTTCGTCCGTCGCGTTTGCGTTGTTGTAGCAGGTCTCGTTCAGCATCTGCGTAAGCGTGCGACCGCCGAGGAATCCTCCGAGCTGCTCCTGCACGCTGTCGGCCTGCGCGCCGAGCATTCCGCGAACCATCGCGGGAAGTTCGCCTGTGCGGAACGTCTCCTGCAGGATGTTAAGCATCATCTCTGGCGGCACGCTGACTCCTCCGAGTCCCTGCGGCTGCACGGGCTGCGCGGGTCCGCTGTTACCGGAACCCGTGCTTGAACTCTCGCTGGAATTTCCGCCGCTCTGCGCTGGCCGCGAAGGTCCGCCGTAGTGCTCGATCACCGGCCAGAATTTGTCGGGCATGTTTTCGCCGCCGAGGACGCGGTAGAGCGTGGTTCCGTAGTTCTCTTCGCTCATCGATTCCTGGAACTGCTTTTCGACGTCGCCCTGCAGGACGTCCGGACCGAGGAGCGCGCGAAGCTGCTCCTCGATGACTTCTCGCGATAGAAACTCGATGGCGAACTGTGCGCCGTCTTCGCCTCCCATATCGAAGAACGGCAGCAACTTGTCCGCGAGGGTTCCGTCTCCGAGGAAGTCCTTGAGCTGCTGTTCGACTTCGTCGGCGCGCGCGCCGAGAACCGAGCGCGTCTCCGTGGGGAACGTGCCACCGTTATTAAGCGCGTAGGCGAGTCCGTCGATGAGATCGTTTCCACCCGCGGCGGACGCGCCGGACTGGGATAGGAGTTGCTCGCCCAGACCTTCCATATTGGCGCCGTAGTGCTCGAGGACGGGGAAGAGCCTCGGATCGACGTCGTCGCCTCCGAGGAGGAGACGAAGCGTATCGCCGTAATGCTCCTTCGTGAAAGCTTCGTCGAGTTCAGCCTGAAGCGCGGGATCGTTCACCGTGCCGCCGGTTACGAGTTGTCCGAGCTGTCCCTTTACCGTTTCCGGATCGAGGAACTCGATGACGAACGCGGCGCCGTCTTCGCCTCCTGCCTCCATGAACTCGATGAGTCTGTCTGAAAGAGATCCGCCTCCGAGGAACCCTGAGATCTGCTCTTCCATCGCAGCGACGTCGCCGCCGAGACGCGTGCTGAGGCGTTCCGGGAACCTTCCGTTATTATTGAGCGCTGACGCGAGGTCTTCGCTGAGCGGGTTCGACCACGGTCCACCGCTGCTCGTGTTTGCGTCAGCAGAGCCGAGGCCGTTCATATTCGCGCCGTAGTGTTCGAGGACGGGATAGAGCTTCGGATCGACCTTGTCGCCTCCGAGAAGGGCGCGGAGTGTGTCGCCGTAGTGCTCGGGTTTGAACGCCTCGTCGAGCTGGCCCTGAAGATTCGCGTCGAATGCGCCGGACTGGGATAGAAGCTGCTCGAGCTGACCGCGGATAACGTCCGGATTCAGGAACTCGATAACGAACGCCGCGCCGTCTTCTCCGCCCGCGTCCATGAACTCGAGGAGTCTGTTAGAAAGGGTCGTGCCTCCGAGGAAGCCGTTAATCTGCTGCTCCATTTCGTCGGCCTGCGCGCCGAACTGGTTCCGAAGCCGCGGAGGGAACTTTCCGCCGTTATTCAGCGCGGACGCGAGATCCTCGATCAGCGGATTCGTCCAGGGGCGCGAGGAAGCGGATGCCTGCGCGTTCTGGACGGATGATCCAGAGGAAGCGGAACCCTGGTTCGCGACGCCTCCGGTGAGACCGTTCATATTCGCTTCGTAGTGTTCGAGCACGGGGAAAAGCCTCGGATCGACCTTATCGCCTCCGAGGAGGGTGCGGAGGGTGTCTCCGTAGTGCTCTGCGGTGAATCCTTCGTCGAGTTCCGCGGCGAGTTCGTCCGCGCTTGTTCCCGTATTCGCCGCGGAAGAGCGGATAAGCTGATCGAGTTGTCCCTTTACCACCTCCGGATTAAGGAACTCGATAACGAACGCCGCGCCGTCTTCGCCTCCCGCCTCCATGAACTCGAGGAGCTTATCCGCGAGGGTCGCGCCGCCGAGGAATCCCGCGACCTGCTCCTCGACGCCCTGCGTGTCGCCTCCGAGGCGCTCGCGAAGACGAGTCGGGAACTGTCCGGCATGGTTCATCGCGTAGCCGAGGTCGTCGATCAGCGGATTCGACCATGGTTTCGATTGCGCGTTCGCGGAAGCGTTCGTGGACGGTGTCGTTCCACGAGCGAGGGCGCGGTCGATTTCCGCGAGAAGTTCATCCCGCACGGAATCGACCTGCGAATCGACCTGCCTGCGGAGTCCGCCTCCTACCTGAGGCTGCTGCGCGCCCGGCGTCCGCGGCTCGATTCTTGGCGTTGTCTGTGCGGCGGGCGGCTCCGTCCTGCGCCCGAAAGCGTTATCGATCCGCTCCGTCAATTCCCTGCGTGCCCGCTCGATTCTCTCCTCCGCCGCGCGGCGAAGTCGTTCGACCGGATTTCCCTGATCCTGCGCCCTCGTTTCCGAAGAGAGAAGCGCTAGTAGCGCGATCGCGATGACAACTGCTTTTCTCATTTCGTCCCCTGTAATTGTTGTTGGCGTCTCCGAGGGCATGGTCCCTCGGCTGAGCAAATATTTCTTGAGTTGTAAGGATATTCGAAGTTTACGAAACGTTTGTGAGGTACTACAAGTAAAATTTGGCTGAGAGTTTGACGAAGCGACTACGATCGTCTCGAAAGCCGGGTGGAAGATCGCGGTCTATAGCGGGAATCTGTTCGTAGTGTGCTCGTGAGAGCATGTTGCTCGTAGTGTGCTCGTGAGAGCATATTGGTGGATCAAAGAAACGCCTTACGGCGCTACTACGAACGCGAACTACCCCGTGAACTGTTCGTAGTGTGCTCGTGAGAGCATATTGGTGGATCAAAGAAACGCCTTACGGCGCTACTACGAACGCGAACTACCCCGTGAACTGTTACGAATATCGAAGAAGAGCGCGGAAGCGTAAGGAGGCTAAAATAAATAAAGTATTCAAAATCGCGCTCAGGTTTATGTCAGGTTCGCTTCGATCGAGGAAGTCAAAACGGAGTCGTAGCGACGATCAGTTCTCTTCGGGTCGTTCGAGTTCCTGCTGGAGTTCGTTTCGCGCGGTGCCCAGCTTCGCCTTCTCGACGTCGAGGCTCAGCATTAGCGGACGATCGCCGCGCTGCTTCGCAAGGCGGATTGCGTCGTCGAGATCGACCTGCGCGGAATCGATCAGCGCGCTTCTGGTCGATAGATCGGATTCAAGGTCGATCCGCGCGAAATTCACATTGTACGCCGCGAGGTAGCTTCTACCCGCTCTTTCTGGATCGTTCTGAGCGAGGAATCCTTCCGCCTGCTCGCGGTACTTCGACGCGACGTAGTCCTCGTACGCGGCGTGCTTCTTCCGGATTTCGCTGCGCTGCTCAGGGGGAAGATACGTCGCCGCGATTTCCGACGCGCGGCTGATCGTCGCGCCCGCGAGCGCATGCTCCTCGTCGATTTCGAGGCTAAGTCCGCGGTACGAATCGAAGCTGCGAAGATACAGATCGACCGCGCGTGCGTAATCCCCGTCCAGGTCCGAGACGAGGGCGCGATCGTGGAAGTCGTCCGCGATGGCGCGGGCAAGCAGGACGGTCTCCCGCTGAATCCTTTCAGCAAGTTCGGGATCGCGAACCTCGGTTTCGCGGACGAGGGCGCGCGCCTCATCGAGATCGACCTTTGCGTGCACTAGCCTTCGCACGGTGACGTTCACGTAGTACGCGCGATGGAAGTACGATATCGCCCGCGCGCTGTCCTTGTTCTCCCGGTGCGCGACGGCGAGGAAGTGCAGGTCCTCCGCGATCCCGACCTGGTTGCGCGCCTCCTGATCGAGGGCGAGCGCCTCGTTAAACCGTGCGATCGCCTCGACGTAGTTCTTGTCCTCGAAAAAGATCGAGCCGAGGGAGACGTACGCCGCCGCGGCCTGGACCTTGTGCGAATCGGCGGTGGAGGAATCGAAAAAGTCCTCGTGATAATCGATGCTGCGTTCGAAATTCGTTATCGCTCCATCCTTGTCGCCCTCCGCGAGCGCGAGCGCGCCGAGATTCGCAACGATCAGCGCGCTTTCGTTGTCCGGATCCTCGTTTTCAATCGCGTCGTAATGGGAAAGCGACGAATCGAAGAAAGTCTTTGCTTCGACGTACTTTTCTGCGCGCATCCGAAGTCCGCCCAGGTTATTCATCACGGCGCCCGCGAGAATGTGGTAGCCGTCCGCGAGCATCTCGTCGTCCCTCCGGAGCCTCGCGTCCGCGGGAAGCTGAAGGTCGGCGAGACCTTCCGGGTTGTAAAGGAACTCCTTCAGCACCTCGATCGCCTTCGTTAAAAATTCCTCGGCGGCTGAAATCTCGCCCGCGTCCGCGCGGAGTTCGCCGAGGTTTATGTACGCGTTCGCGACTCCAAAACGGGAATCGACGCCCTGATTCGCTTCGAGTGACTTGCGGAACGAAATCTCCGCCTTGTGCGAATCGCCGAAGTGCGCGGCGGAGACGCCGTCGAGATCGAGCTTCAGCGTGACGTCCGAAGGCTCCGGGACCGGAGTCGAGCCGCAGCCCGAAATCAGCATCGCCGCGAAAACGAAGGCGAGGCAGAGAAATGCAGAATGCAGAATGCTGAATGCCGTTCGTAATCCGTAATTCGTAATTCGTAATTCGTAATTCTCTTCGTAATTCACTTCCCGGTTCCCTCCGGATACGCGCTAGGCCTTGCGACGTAGCGAAGCGTCACCGATACTCTTGGCGACTCGCCCGCGATCGCGCTGATTGGCCAGGTGTTTCGAAGTCCGGAGACGATTTCCGTTGTGTCCTTCAGAAGGTCGTTCCCCGTTTTCGCCGCGCCGGGCAACTCGTCGAGCGCAAGCGCGACGTTGTCGATCATTCGCTCGATGCGCCCTTTGTCCGCCGCGATGACGCTCGCGATGCCGTTCGCGTGGGTGAGCAGCTCGTGGACGTCGTCCATCAGGTTTTCGGAGCGGACGATGAGTCCGTTTAAGTGCGCGTTGAACGTCGGGAACGTGACTTCGTTGAACTGCTTCAGCGAGGCCCGCAGCATCGGCTCGGTGCTGTCGCGGAACGTTCTCAAAAGGTCGTTTATCACCGGGAAGGTCTCGCGGTTGAACACGCTCCAGCTATGGTTGAGGTTTCCCATGGTTTCGCGCTCGATCTGCGCAAGGATTCCGTTCATCGCCGGAATGGTCTGCTCGGTGATCGCGCGTATGGTCTCGTCGACGCCTTCGATGTCGCGGAGCACGTTCAGCGCCTGCTCGACGAGACTCTGCTTCGGCCCGGCGGCGATCATCGACCCGCTTGCGATATTGTCGCCTTCCAGCTTTTTCGGCGGGAACACGTCCACCGACGCCGGGAGCGCGGGCGGGAATCCCTTGTTGTAGATGATCGCCGTTCCGTCTTTGATAAGATCGCAGTAGACCTTGCCGTCGATGCGGATCGTAACGCGTATCGCGGCGCCCTCGATATCCTCCGTTTCCTCGGGAAAGAGATTCATCCACTGTGTGGCGGTGTCGACCTGCTGCTCCAGGGGGACGAAATCCGAATCGCCCGGAACAGGCCTCCCGCGCTGGCGCGCCGTGGGCTTCTCTTCCGGAGACTCCTCAGGAGTTTCGCCCAGCGCTTCCGCCTCCGTCGCCCTGATCGCCGCCTCGGTTGCCTCGGCTTCGTCCCGCTCGGCTTCTTTCTGGCGCTGTTCGATCTCGTAATCGATCTCCCGCTGAATCCTTCGAATCTGTCGGTCGCGGTATAGGTTGTACCTGCGCTGAACCTCGAGATGACGCCACTCGATTATCTCCTCGTCCTTCGCCGCGTCGTTCGGACTTATGAACTCGACGCTCGAAACCGATCCCGCGTTGACCCCCTGAATAGTGACGGCGTCTCCGATTTTGAGTACTCCGCCTTCCGTCAGGTAGAAGTGGTAATACGCGCGGGTTTCGAAGAGTCCGACCATATCCTTGAACGCGAGAAAAACCAGCGACGCGATCGCGAACAGCACGAACACTCCTACAAGCTTCTCGCCGGGGTGGACTCTGATTTTTTGGCTCATTGCCTTCTCTGGAATACAAACGTGGAATACGGTCGTGAATCGGTTTTCGGATATTCAAACATCGTGACTACGAAATGCAAAGATTTACCAAACATTCTTTGATAACGCGGAAGAGGATCGAGGTTCGTTCAAGAACAGCCTCGGACGTTGAATACAGGACCGATGGCTTTCAAACTTGACAAGAAAAACGCAGCATCCGCCAGCGACAGTACGAATTGCAAAGTCCAATTTGGAGTCCAAATTGGACTTTGCAATTCGTACTGCTATCGGGTCGCGTTCCATGAATCACGTCAAACGGCCGTCTCGTCTGTGGATTGGCTTCGTTTCTCAGCCGTCTCCGGCTCACGCCCAGGATGAACGTGCCAGGTAGCGCAGTCGTCTCCACTGAATGCAGGCGTGACGCCTAATCATACTACGCATCCCCGCCAGCGTTTATGACGCGCTCGCGCGGACGGCATTCTTTGTCATCCGGTCCTTTCGTTCTCAGCTTTTTTTCCTTCCCGCTC